>CAIVRI010000153.1 GCA_903908265.1 uncultured Pseudomonadota bacterium | reverse complement strand
GGGGGAATTGCAGGATACCACCGCACGTTCTTCAGTCCATCCGGAAACGTCGCGGAAAATTGGGCTTTGAGTTTTACATCCATGAGGGCATCCGCGCCCTTGGATGCGGTAAAGCTGCCAATCTGCTTGGCAATCCGTGCCGCGATCGCCGGCCGCATGGTGTAGTTTATCCAGGCGTACGCGCCAGAATCATTTTTGCCGCGAGCGGGTAGGGCAAAAGTGTCTAGCCAGGCTATCGCGCCGGATTTTGGATTGATGAAATGGATGTCCGGATTGTCGCGCCCGAGATTCCAGCCGCCTGAGTCCCACATCATCGCCGCGGTAATTTCACCGGAACGTACCCCATTAAGTAACTGATCTTTGTTGTCATAGAAAAAGCGGAAATTGGACTTACAGGCGATCAGCGTTTTGCCAATATCGTCCATGAGGGCTGCGTAAGCTTTGACGTTCCCATAGAGTGCGAAGGGATCTTTACCAGCAGCGAAGGCAAATGCCATTAGCGTTGGGCGTTTCAGGCGTACCGCTACCTTCCCTTTCAGGTCTGCCCGACACAGGTCAGCGTAGTCAGCAATTTTCGTTTTTTTAGCGTTGTAGACTAGGCCCTCAGTGCCCCAGACGTACGGTAGTGCATAGAGTTTTCCGTCAAGAGATGCGTTTTTTCGGACGGTCTCAATGAGATCGGGGAGGAATGCACCCACTTGTACTTTGCTGATATCTATAGGCTTATAGATTCGGAATTCCTGCTGTGCGGCTAGGATCCGATCCTGTGAGGGTTGCGCCAAGTCGAAGCCGGCGCCACCGGTGGCGCGCAGTTTGGAAATCATTTCCTCATTGTTTGATAACGTGACTTCGACTTTGATTCCGGTTTCTTTTTGAAATTCGGCCATGACATCGGCGGGTACGTAGTCTGCCCAACTAATGATGCGCAGACGCTTCGAGTCGTCGGCGAAAGCCGCCGTGGCGACAATCATTGTGGCGACGAGCAAAGTGAATTGGGGAAGGCGTCTCATACATTCTCCAGAGGCCCAATTTCGGGCGCTCGGGCTGCAAGTGGGTTAACGGAAGTCCGACGATCCGGCACCGGGGTTGGTGAGGAGTGCATCGGCGGAAGGCGAGAGCGTGCCGCGACGCACGCGCAAATAGGTCACTACGCCGCCGGCGAGGCCAACGACGGCGAAAATCAGCGCAATCTCATTGTTATTCCAAATGATGGCGCCAAGGGCAGTTAATGCGATGGCAGCTGCTATCAGAGGGAATAGTGGATAAGCAGGCGTGCGATAAGGACGTTCTAACTGCGGTTCACGCTGGCGTAAACGAACCAGGGCAGCGAGGCTGGTCAGATACATGACAATGGCGCCGAGTGCTGACATCGTCACAATGCTTGCTGTCAGTGATTGACCGGCAATAGTGATCCATTCATCCGAATAGATGGCAGCGATACCGACAACACCGCCTGCCAAAATGGCCCAGTGGGGCGTGCGACGGCTGGAGTGTACCTGCGCAAGAATGCGTGGCAGGTAGCCGGCGCGGGCCAATGCGAAGATTTGCCGAGAGTAGCCCATGATGATGCCGTGGAATGAGGCAATGAGGCCTACTAGGCCAATCCATACCAGCAGTTTTAGCCAGCCAGATGCGCCACCAACGACGAGTTTCATGGCTTGTGGTAGCGGGTCGTTGATGCTCGCGATGGCGCGCCAGTCGCCAATACCGCCGGCAAAGATCATGGTGCCGAACGCTAACACCATTAGAGTCAGGATGCCCCCAATGTAAGCGCGCGGGATGGTGCGGCGCGGTTCGCGCGCTTCTTCGGCTGCCATCGCGGCGCCTTCAATTGCGAGAAAAAACCATATCGCGAAGGGAATCGCACTGAAGATGCCTGGGATTGTGCTCAGTGTGAACGTGTCGCTGCCCGCCCAGCCGTGTGCCGTGTAACGGTCCAGTGAGAATCCCGGCGATACTACGCCCATAAAAATGAGTAATTCGGCGATAGCGAGTAAGGCGACTACCAACTCAAACGTGGCTGCGATCGTGACGCCGGCCATATTTAGAGCCATGAAGACGACATAGGCGGCGACGGCCGATGTGCGAGCGGGAAGTTCCGGGAACTGCACGTTCAAGTAGGCGCCGATGGCAAGCGCGATCGCTGGTGGCGCAAAGACGAATTCAACTAGTGTCGCAAATCCGGCGAGATAGCCGCCCATCGGGCCGAAGGCGCGATAGCTATATGCAAAGGGGCCGCCGGCATGAGGAATCGCCGTGGTGAGTTCTGTGTAACTAAAGATGAAGGTGGTGTACATGATGGCGATAAACGCCGTCGTGACCAAAAACCCAAGCGTGCCGGCATGGACCCAGCCGAAATTCCAGCCGAAGTATTCTCCCGAGATCACGAGGCCAACGGCGATCCCCCAGAGATGCCAACTGCCGAGTGTGCGGGCTAATGCAACCGGCTTAGTCATGCCGTTGCACTCGTGGAGCGACCACCTGAACCAACCAGTTGCTGATCTCGAGGCGACGTAGCGTTTCTTCCGTCATCGCAGGCCCCAAGCCGTGACGGAAGGTCAATGCCGAATTTGTCGGGTCCGTCTGTAACTGCGTCAGTTCCTGCGCATAGGCTTCGAGTGCCGCACTGTCAGTAAAGGTGCCATCAGCGACCAAGGCTTGGCCGTAGCGGCGAGCGACCGCGGCGACGTCGATGTGATCGTATTCTGGGTGGTATTGCACACCCCAGACGGTTGCGCTGCCGACAGTGAAGGCGGCCGCTTGTATTCCCATCTCATTGGTGGCGAGTGCGGTTGCGCCAGCCGGTAGCGCGGTCACTGCGTCTCGATGAATGGTGGGCGCCTCAAACACGGAAGGCTTGCCCGCATACATCGGATGTGCACGACCGGCGGCCGTCAATGCGATGCGCCGTGCAAAGCCAAATTCGCGCCCTTTGGCATTCGCCTCCACACGACCGCCTGCAGCGACCACAGCGACCTGCAGTCCCCAACAACTGCCGAACAGAGGTACGCCGGCGGCGAGCACGGCGGACAGCAGTTGGATTTGTCGTTCAATCGACGGCCCGCCGTCATAGACGTTGAGTGCAGAGCCGGTCATCACGCAACCGTCATAGTCGCCAAGGGCGGCGCCACCGGGCAGGGCAACCGGTCCATCGGCAGGCCGCAGGATTTCGCATTCGACGGCAGCATCCAGGCGGCGCAACATGTACGCGTAACCAGTGCCCGAATCATAGCCGACGGCGGCATTCAGCTTGGCGCGGATCGCGGCGACGTTGCCATCGAGAATCAGCAGGCGTGGGCCGGACATCGTTTAGGCCGCCGCGGGCAGTCGCCCGGCGATTGCGGCGCGGAAAAGCGCTTCATAGCCCGCCGCATCGATCGGGATCGGGTTGCCGCCCGCTGACGGGTCTACCGCTGCTTCTTGGCCAATGACTGTGGCGTTGCGATCGTCGACGCCGACCTCGGCGAGGCTATGCGGTATACCCAGTTGGCGGCGCAGCGCCAGCACCCACGCTAACAATCCGTCGAAGCTGAGGTCCGTTAGGCCAATCACGCGAGCGATTCGTGCGCAGTGCGCCTCGATGGCGTAACGGTTATGGCACATCACGTAGGGTAGGAGCACCGCGTTGGCTAAGCCGTGATGTGTGTTGAACCAGGAACCCACCGGGTGTGCGATGGCATGGACTCCGCCCAGACCTTTCTGAAAAGCCGCTGCGCCCATAGAGGCCGCAGCGAGCATGTGGGCGCGCGCTTCGATGTCCGTGCCGTCCGCGCAGGCGCGTGGCAGGTATTGGGCTACGAGTCGCATGCCTTCTAGCGCGATGCCCTCGGCCAGAGGGTGGAAGCCAGGGGCGCAGTAGGCCTCGAAGCAGTGCACGAAAGCGTCCAAACCGGTAGCGGCGGTCACATGACGGGGCAGACCGACGGTGAGTTCCGGATCGAGAATGACGACTTTCGGCATCATCAGCGGGTGGAAAATAATTTTCTTCTGGTGGGTCTCTTCGTTGAGGATCACGCCCGCGCGTCCGACCTCTGAGCCCGTACCGGCCGTCGTTGGAATGGCGACGACCGGCGCAATGCCGGCAGGGTCTGCGCGTGTCCACCAATCACCGATGTCTTCAAAGTCCCATAGCGGACGGATCTGACCGGACATGAATGCCACCACCTTGCCGGTGTCGAGTGCGGCACCGCCGCCGAGTGCGACGACACCGTCGTGGCCCCCGGCGCGATAGGCGGCCAGACCCTGTGTAACATGCGCGGCAGTTGGATTACCCGCAACCGCCGAGAACACTGGAGCATCGCCGAGCAACGCGCTAGTGCGTGCTGTCATGGCGTGTGTCGCGAGGCCGGCGTCGGTCACGATTAACGGCTTTTTGATACCGGCGCGGGTGCAGGCTGCACCGACCTCCTCGAGTCGGCCGGGGCCGGCCCAAATAGTGGTCGGGTAGTTCCAATTGCCACGAACGCTTATCATGGGGCGATCCTGCTGTTGAAAGATTTAGGTCGAGTCAATTGTTCGTAGCCGACGCGTGAGAGCGTGCATCCACGACCAGAATTTTTAACGCCAGTCCAGGCGAGCGCAGGATCGAGATAATCACATCGGTTCAGGAAGACCGTGCCGGTGTCGAGTGCATCGCCAATGCGATCGGCTGCTTCGGCATCGCCTGAATACACCGCGGCTGTCAGGCCGAAGTCGCTGTCATTCATGAGGCGAATAGCCTCTTCATCCGAGGCGACACGCATGATGCCGACGGCTGGGCCGAAGCTTTCCTCCCGCATGAACGGCATACTGTGGTCGACATCGACCAGCACTTGAGGGGCAAGATAAGGCGTCCCTGATTGATTGGCGGTAAAGCGAGTGCCATCGACAAGTTGGCGCCCGCCACGCCGTATCGTGTCGGCGACTTGCGTGCGTATCCACTCAGCAGCAGAGGTCCGCACTAGCGGGCCGAGCGAGGTTTCCGGGTCGATTGGCGAACCGAGTTTATATGCGTGTGCGAAGGCGACAACGCCATCGACGAAGCGATCGTACAGCGCGTTAGCCACGTAAATGCGTTTGATGCCACAGCACGACTGCCCGGCATTAAAAAAGGCTCCATCGGCCAGGGAGTCAATGGCGTGCTCTAGTTTGGCGTCGGCGCGTACGTAAGCCGGATCTTTGCCACCCAGTTCGAGTCCTGCCGTGGCGAACCCACGGGCGGTTGCCGCGACTACAGCGCGACCGCCATCGACCGAACCGGTGAAACAGACGTGGGCGAGTCGGGGGTCACCCATCAATGCCGAGGTGTCGGCGTGCGATAAGTGCAGGTGCGTGAAGACGCCTGCGGGGAGTCCCGCTGCAGCAAACGCGTTGGCGAAGCGCTCAGCGCACAGCGGGGTCTGATGCGAATGTTTGAGAATGACCGCATTGCCTGCCGCAAGCGCAGGGATCACCGCGTTGACGGCGGTCAGGTAGGGGTAGTTCCAGGGCGCAACGACGGCGACAACGCCCAGCGGGACCCGCTTTATTCGGCGGTCAAACCCTTCTTTTGGTGTGGCTACCACTGGGCCGAGTGTTTCTTCGGCGATGGCCAACATGTGCCGCGCCCGCTCCTCGAAGCCACGCACTTCGCTCGGCGTATGCGCTACCGGCCGGCCCATTTGCCAACTGATCTCCAGCGCAATTGCAGCCGCATCGGCGACAAAGGCATCGACCGCGCGGTGCAGTAGTGCCACACGCTCCGAGAGTGGCGCTGTGGCCCATGCGCGCTGTGCGCGGATGGCTTCGCTCAGGGCAGCGTCGATCTCTGCAGACCCGGCAAGCGGGCGTGTCACATACACGCTGCCGTCGACGGGTGTGATAGTGCTTTGTATTGCGCTCATGAGCTTTCTCAAATGATCTCGAAGTAGCGGGCGAGTTCCCAGTTAGTGATCGCCTTGCGAAACTCCCGTTCTTCCCACTGCCGTGAGGCGGCGTGATGTTCAACGAACTCGTCACCAAACAGCGCGCGCGCTGGTTTGGACGCGAGGAGACGCTCGGAGGCCTCCCAAAGCGTGCCCGGTAAGCGGCGCTTTTTGGGATGTTCGCGATCGTAGGCATTACCGACGATGGGTGCATCGGGCTCAATACGATTCTCGATGCCCCATAGGCCGGAGCCGATGGCGACGGAGAGCGCTGTGTACGGATTGATGTCGGCCGCCGCGATGCGGTACTCCACGCGTTGACTCGAGGGCCCGCCCTTGATGACGCGTAGCGCTGTCGTGCGGTTTTCGATACCCCAAGTGGCGGAGGTGGGCGCCCAAAATCCGGGAACCAAGCGAGAGTAGCTGTTAACAGTACAGGCCACCATGGACAGTAATTCGGGCATTAGCGCCTGTTGACCACCGATGAACCAGCGCATTTCATCGCTCATTTCTTCGGGTTTTGCGGGATCGTGAAACACAGATCCACCGTCATTGCGTGTTAACGAGACGTGCAGGTGGCCGCTCTGGCCTGGGTAATCGTTAGACCACTTTGCCATGAAGGTTGCCATCAGACCGCGACGCTGCGCGAGAACCTTAGCGTAGGTCTTAAACAGTGCCGCGCGATCAGCGGCCTCCAGTGCCTCGGTATAACAAAGAGCGGCCTCAAGGACGCCGGGGCCGGTTTCCGTATGCAGGCCTTCGATTGGAAAGCGCATCACCTGGGCGAGATCGAGTAGCTCTTGATAGAGCTCCGCATGCACTGAGTTACGTAGGGCGGAGTAACCGAAAAATCCGGGCGTTAACGGTTTGAGGTTTCGGTAGCCCTTCTCACGCACAGAGTCGGGCGTCTCTTGGAATACAAAAAATTCGAACTCCGCTGAGGCATTGACGCCGTAGCCCATCTCCTTGGCGCGCGCCAGTACACGGCGCAGCGTGCCACGCGGGCAGACCGCCTCGGCGCGACCGGCGAACTCACCGAGCACGAGTGCGGTACGGGGTTCAAACGGGATATCGCGGAACGTCTCGGGTAACACGCGGATCGGTGCGTCTGGGTAAGCGGTGTGCCAACCGGTGTACTTGACGTTGTCGAAGAGTTGATCGTTGGAGTCCCAGCCGAGCACGACATCGCAGAAGCCGAGCCCTTTGTCGATGGCGCTTAGGAACTTGTCACGAGAAATGTATTTGCCGCGCAGGATGGCGTCCCCGTCGAAGACGCCGAATTTGATGTGCTCGATACCCCGTTCAGCGATGAGTGCACGCAGCCGTTGGGCATCGACCGGAAGTGTAGTTGTCATAATAGGCTCGCGCAGGGGCTGAAAGGATTGCTAATAATAGCCCGAGGCCCCGCTTGCTACATCATAAGAAGCGTTAAACTAAGGCCTCTATACCGGAGTTGGGCCCTAGGTTATGCGTATTGCTAAACCGCTCCTGCTTTTCACGACACCGATTGGCGTTTTGGTGGGTGTGCGGGAGGCGTGGCGCTTTCATTGGTGGCTCGCCGTGCTGATGGCAAGCCTGCTGACGGTGATCGCGCTGCTCATCGGGATGACCCTGCGGGTGGCGCGGCGAGAGGCCGAACAGAATCGTCTTCCTTAGAGGATTTCCTCGCGCACCGCGTCCGGCTGGAGCGGGTCGTGTGACTCGGTGTTCAGGCCGACCAGCACCATGGTGCCGTTTCCGGCGTTCTTGAATGCATGCGTTACGCCGGGGGGGATGGTGAAACGCCAGGTTTCGCCGGCTGGCACCTCGATATCGTGGTCTATTCCCGCTTCGCGGAGTCGGACTAGCGCCGGTCCAGTGACCACTGTGATTTCGGTACCGACCAGGTGGCGATGATTGCCGCGAACAAAACCCGGTTGGGTCAGCACGACATGTAAATTGCGTTTTCCCGCCATGTGCGTGCCGTCGCCGGGCTCAAACAGGGAGCCGCGATGGTCGTGGTGGGTGTGCAGCGTTTCGATCAGCGTTTGCATGCGTTCTCAAAGACCTGTGGGCGGTAAGCGCTCGCCCACAGGATACCAAGAGAGTCGGTCTGTCGGGGTCAGTGTGGGCGATCCCGACGGTCGTCCCTGTCCTTCGGCGGCGGGGACGCTTGGGGGTGCGCTACCGGTGCAGCTGCGGCCGGTGGAGGCGCTGCCGGCGGTGGAGGGGGCGCTCGATATTCACGCGGCATTGGGGGCGGCGCTTGCCGCGTTTCAACCGGTGCGGGGTGATAGTCAGGTTGACGCGGGGCTTCATAGCGGCGCTCCGGTACCGGGGCCGCTTCCGGGGCCGGGTGCCACTCGTTGCGCGGTGGTGAGTAGCGATTTTCCGGGGCGGGTGCATCAGGCGCAGGGCCTGTAGACCGATACTCAGGCGTTGGTGGCGCGGCCGACGCCGGCCGCGCCTCGCTCCGAGGTGACGGGTAGCGCATTTCGGGCGTGGGCATTGCGGGCGGGTTGGTGGCCGGGCGATAGTCTGGCTGGCGCGGTGCCGCCTCCTGGATTGGCCGCGATTCGCTCCGAGGTGACGGGTAGCTGGTCGCTGGCGTTTGCAGAGCCGGTGCACGGACCGCGGGTCGAGGGTCTGGCATCACGCTGTTGGGCGCGGCGATCACTGGGCGTTCTTCGACGCCGCGGGATGGGCGAAACGGGACCTCTGGTCGTGCGCCAACCGTTTGATTTTCTTGATAAGAACCGCCACCCATGACAGGCCGCGTAAAGAGTTCTTGTCGCGGCATTCGGACCGCCGGACGGCCGTAACTGGAGGGTGTCGGCGCCACGTTGGGCGCGGCGAGGTCGATGCGTGGGCGCTCGTAGTGGGGAATTTCGGCTGGGTGCGCATTGACCGTCTGGCCGGCTGCAAAGGCGCTACGGGTAGTCGAAACCACGGCGCCGGCTACCCCATAGTTGCGGTACTCATTCGGGTGGCTCTCGCGATCACGACCGTCGCGTTGTCCTGCATTGCCCCGGGCGCGGTCGTAGTACTCATTCACCACGACATTGTTGACGTGGATGTTGGTCACGTTGATGGTTTGTACGTAACCGCGTGAGGCGCGGTAGGACGGCACGTAGATCTCGTTCCAGCCAAGAGGGAACCAAGCCACTGGCGGGCCACCGACGGCAACGCCGACGCCGAAGCCGCCGATCCAGCCCACTAGCGCAGGAGCGTAGTAGGGCCTGCCGTGACGGGGTCCGGGGGTCCATGCCCAAGCGCCGCCTAGGTTCATCCACCGACCGTAGTGGAACGGCGCGAAGCCCCAGGGCGCGTCGTCGACCCAAGTCCAGCCCCATGGCGTCATCCAGATCCAGTGGCCTTGACGGTAGGGGCTCCAGCCGGCCGATACGCTGGGATACCACAGGGGACCATAGTCATCGACTACGCGCCAAGTGCCGTAATCGTCCAGATCCTCGTAGCCGATGACTTCGCGCGAGACGTAGCGCGTGGTGGCCGCGCGATCCTCACGGCGGTCACGCTCTTCGGCCCAACGATCCAGTGCATCGCCGCTTCGCATGCGCTCGGATTCTGCTGCTGCGACAGCGCCGCGAAATAGCGTGTCATAGCCGGCATTGACGGTGACGGCCCCGCTACGGTCCGTTACGGCGGCTTGACCTTGCGTGACGATGACATGCAGTTCGTCACCGCGGGGGCTGACATCTAATCGGTAGTTGCCTGGGGTCAAGATGGCGACGGTCGCGAAGGGTGTGGCGACCTCAAAGGTTTCATCTGGACCAAGCCCGCGGACACGAAACTGGAGCGAGCCGGCACTTAACTGCAGGCGCACCGTACGGTCATCGAGGATGCCCAAGGTGATCCCCGTTTCCGCGCCGAGGCGGACTGCGGTGGAACCTACGTGTAGTTCGGCGCGCGCGTTCTGGTCCGCCCACACGCGGTCCCCTTGGGTGAGCGGTCGGTTGACGACGGCGTCGGTCCAACTGTTGCTGCCGCTCGGCTCGACCGAGACGGGTCCTTCGGCCAAATTGATCCGAGCAACCCGTCCGGGTGGATCGATTTCCTGTTCGGCGTGCACAATGGAACTGGCTAGCAGTCCGCCTAGGCAGGCGCCGGCGAGCCAACGGGTGGCGATACGCAGGGATATGTTCACGAGGTCTACTCCTTGGCCGGTACACTGTTCCGGCACGGTTCCAAAATGCACGCGCATCCATCGTTTGGTGCGAAGGTTGCAGCAACTTAACCTAGCCGTCATTTCGGCGCAGGATTCCCGTCCAGCCATTCAGGAGCATCGCATGACGAATGAAGCATTGGGACTCGGGGACATCCTCATGCGGCTTGGCGCAGCGGGGGCCGCGGGCTGTCTGGTAGGTCTGAACCGAAATCTCCATCATCAAGGCGCCGGATTGCGCACTTACGGTCTCGTCGCGCTGGCCACTGCCGGGCTGACGCTGGGCATTCTAATGGCTGGCGGCGGACCGGAAACGTTGTCGCGCGTTGTGCAGGGCATCATGGCCGGTGTTGGCTTTCTGGGTGGTGGCGTAATCATGCGCCGTTCCGACGTGGGCCACATCACCGGCCTGACCTCCGCGGCAGCGATCTGGTTCGTTGCGGGATTGTCGGTACTCTGCGGCCTCGGCTTCTGGCTGTTGTCGGCGGTCTTGCTATTGTTTGCACTGCTATTGCTGATCTTCGGCCGCCGTGTTGAGCAGTTTGCTGCGGGTTGGTGGGGCACTGAGTCCGAGGACGACGAGGCACACGGCTCCGGTTGAGCAGAGGTTATGTGGCCCAACCCCGCGAGCGCTCGACGGCGCGGGCCCAGCGCTCGCGCCGCGCTTGCGCGGCTGCGCTGCCGGGCCCGGGGGTGTAGCGGCGCCCTATCCGCCAGTTGGCAGTGACTTCGGCTTCGCCGCTCCAATACCCGGCGCCAATGCCGGCTAGATAGGCCGCACCTAGGGCAGTGGTCTCCGTGACCGCTGGGCGAACAACGTCGACGCCGAGTACGTCGGCTTGAAACTGCATCAATAAATCGTTTTGGGTTGCGCCACCGTCCACGCGCAATTCGATCAAGGAATGCCCGGCATCGGCCTGCATCGCATCCAGCACATCCGCACTTTGGAAGGCAATTGATTCAAGGGCGGCGCGTGCAAGGTGGGCGGCCGTGGTGCCGCGCGTCAATCCAACGATGGCGCCGCGCGCATCGGGATCCCAGTGGGGTGTGCCCAGGCCGGCGAACGCCGGTACGAAGTAGACATCGCCGGTGTCCGGCACGCTCGCCGCCAAAGCCTCGACCTCATTCGACGCATGAATAATACCCAGACCGTCGCGCAACCACTGCACTACGGCGCCAGCGATAAACACGCTGCCTTCTAGTGCGTAGTGGCGGCCACCGTAATCCCAAGCCATTGTTGAGAGCAATTGGTGTTGCGATACCGGTGGCTTTTGGCCTGCGTTCATTAGCATGAAGCAGCCGGTGCCGTAGGTGTTCTTCGCCATGCCGGGACGGAAACAGGCTTGACCGAATAGAGCGGCCTGCTGATCGCCGGCGATGCCGGTGATCGGAACGCGCACATCACCCAGCCACGCATGCGGCGCGTCGCTGCTCCCAACGGAGGAGGGCACCACTTGCGGTAGACACGCGGCAGGGATATCCAGCAGCTCTAACATCTCTCTCGACCAGCTGCCGGTGGCGAGATCGAGTAGCAAAGTCCGGCTGGCATTGGTGGCATCCGTGATGTGTGCCTCGCCGCCGGTCAGATTCCAAATGAGCCAACTATCAATCGTGCCGAATAGCAGTTCGCCGCGGTTGGCCCGGGCACGACCGTTGGGTACATGCTCCAGTAGCCAAGCCAGTTTTGTGCCGGAGAAATACGGGTCTAAGGTTAAACCGGTGATCGCCCGAACTCGATCTTCATGGCCTGCGGCACGCAGCAGCGCGCACTGGCCCGTTGTGCGTCGGTCTTGCCAGACGATAGCAGGCGCTACGGGTTGCCCGCTGGCGCGATCCCACAGGACGGTGGTTTCGCGCTGGTTGGTGATGCCGATCGCCGCGATGTCATGGGCGGTGGCGCCGGCGCGTTCCAGTACTGTTGCGATGGTTTCTCGTTGGGCGGACCAAATTTCTAGTGCGTCATGTTCGACTTGGCCTGGTACCGGAAAGTGCTGCATAAACTCGCGTTGCGCCATCGCGATGATGGCCCCGGAGCGGTCAAACAGAATGGATCGTGAACTGGTAGTGCCTTGATCAAGGGCGAGCACATAGCGAGACATGGAGGCTCCGAGGATCAGGAATGGCGGGTGATCCAGTCGTCAACGATGCCGTGCGCATCTGGTGGTAAGTGCAAAGCCAATTTGCTGCGCCGATGTAATACATCTTGCGCGTCGCAGGCCCATTCGTGGTTAATGAGGTAACGCAATTCCGCTTCGAACAGGCCCGGTACGATTTCTGCGCCAAGCGTCGTGGGGGAGCCGTCGCCGAGCCATCGTTCGGCCCGTGTGCCGTACGCTCTGACGATGCGGTCTACCAAGCGCGGGGCGAGGCTCGGATAGCGTTGGTGCAGTGCGCTGCGATAGGCCGACGGATTGCCTCCGGGCAGGTCGCCCCCGGGTAGTGGTACGGCCGCGGTCCACGACCGATGCCGGTTGCCCAATGCATTTGCGATGAGCGCCATCGCCTCTTCAGCCAGCCGGCGATAGGTGGTGATCTTGCCGCCGAAGACCGACAGTAAAGGCGCGCCGTCGGTATTTAGCTCTAGCGTGTAGTCCCGTGTCACCGCGGAGGGATCGGACGACTCGTCCTCGAGCAGGGGACGCACACCCGAGTACGTATGCACGACGTCAGCCCGGGTCACCGTGCGTTTGAAGTACTCGCTGGCGAGGCGGCAGAGGTAATCGGTCTCGCTCAGGTCGATCGCAACGGCTGCCGGATCGCCCTGATATTCCAAGTCGGTCGTGCCAATCAGCGTGTAATCATGCTCATAAGGGATCGCGAAAACGATGCGTCGATCCACGTTCTGAAAAATATAGGCGTAGTCGTGGTCAAACAGGCGCGGCACGATGATGTGGCTACCTTTCACGAGGCGCACCGCATGGCGTGCGCGTACCGGCGTCGACTCTGCGAGGAAGCGGTCCGCCCAAGGTCCGGCAGCATTCACCACCGCACGAGCCCGGACAGTGCCGGGATAGCGGCCGCTGAGCGTGGCGACCCAGTAGTCTGCGTCCCGTGCGAGGTGGGTGCATGCGGTACGGGTCAAAATGTGCGCACCGCGCTCGTGCGCATCGAGTGCGTTCAGTACGACTAAACGAGCGTCATCCACCCACATATCGGAGTAAATGAAGCCCCGGCGGTGCGCGGCTCGCAGGGGTGAGCCGGCCACGTGTTGCCGTAGATCGACACTCTGTGAGCCCGCGAGTTGCCGTCGCCGCGCCAGATGGTCGTAAAGAAATAGACCGGCGCGGATCAACCACGCTGGGCGCAGATGCGGCTCGTGGGGTAATACAAAGCGCAATGGCCAGGTGATGTGCGGCGCGGCAGCCAGAAGCACCTCTCGCTCCGCGAGCGCTTTGCGTACCAGTGTGAATTCGTAATGCTCAAGATAACGCAGGCCGCCGTGGATCAGTTTGGTGCTAGCCGACGAGGTATGGGCGGCCAGGTCGTCCCGCTCGGCCAACACCACGGAGTAACCACTACCGGCAGCGTCACGCGCAATGCCGACACCATTGATGCCGCCACCGACAACGAGCAGGTCACAGTCAGCGGGCGGAAGGGGCGCGTTTTGGGTGGACATTAGGGCTCCGGAACGGCGCAGATGGTGCCATTCCGTGGTGGAAAACGTGTTCCAAAAGCGACCTAGACAACCTTTTGATGCATCTGGGTGGCTTTTTTGTACTGGATGAGTTACCGTAATCGCAGGTTCGTGTCTCTTTCTCGTTTTCGTCCTAGGCCGTCCGGTTTCTCCGTAACGGCGCAGTCACTGAAGCGAAGGGTGTTCGATCCAGGGTAGCGGCGCACACCGCAGCCGGAGTGTAGGGCTTTTTGCCTGAACGCGCCGGTACGGGTGCCCCGCATTGATTGTCGGTTTCGTCGTTGCGGTCAATTTTACCGTCGCGAAGCCTTTCTTAGAGAGTGATTGCATCAAATGACCAAGATTTATGTGGGCAACCTTCCGTTTTCGGCCGACGAGGCTTCCGTGCGCGTGCTGTTCGAAGCGCACGGCAAGGTAGACTCCGTTGCCCTGATCAATGACCGCGAGACGGGTCGTCCGCGCGGCTTCGGCTTCGTGGAAATGCCAAGCGCTGACGCGCAGCGCGCTATTGCGACGCTGAACGGCCAGAACATGGGCGGTCGTCCGCTTCGCGTCAACGAGGCGCAAGAGCGCACCGGCGGCGGCGGCGGTGGCGGCGGCGGCGGTTTCCGTAGCGGCGGTGGCGGCGGCGGCGGTGGCTTCCGCAGCGGCGGCGGCGGCGGCGGC
>CAIVRI010000152.1 GCA_903908265.1 uncultured Pseudomonadota bacterium | reverse complement strand
GCCCGCGTACGGGGCGACAACCGCATGTTCCATTTTCATCGCCTCAATCACCATCATCGTCGCGCCGGCGGCGACCTGATCACCGACCGCCACCCCGACCGAGACGACAGTGCCTGGCAAGCGGGCAATGAGTTCGCCCGCGTGCACGCTGGCCGTCAACTGCACATCACAGGCATCTATACGTTCGAAGTGGAGTCGGGTCGCCCCGCGCCAAAGCGACAGCGTTATCCCGTCTATGAGGGCATCGTGTTCGACACGGCAGCCGTTGACCACGGCGATCAAACGTCCGTGCGCGGTGTGCGCGCGCATGACGAGGGTCTCCCCGCCGACCTCGACGCGCCAATCAGCGCCGACGCGCTCGATGCGCAGCACGTACTCGGTTCCAGCCGCGTGCAGCGTCAGGGACTGGCGGTGCGGTAGCCCCACCCGAAATGCATCGCGCTGTGCCCAGGGCGAGTGGCCGGGCGGCGCGGCGCGCTCGACGAACGCCAGAGCGGCCAAGGACAGTTCCAGCGCGCTTGGCAACGTCACCGTGGCCAGCGCAGCGCCATGGTCCGCGACGAAGCGCGTCGTTGGCGCCGCGTCCGCAAACGCCGGCAGGGCGAGCGCGGCGGCTAACCACCCGGCATTGGTCTCAACACCCACGATGCGCAGCGCCGCCAAGGCGCGGCGCAGCATGGCGATGGCCTCGGCGCGGGAATTGCCGCGCGCGATTATTTTACCGAGCAACGAATCGTAGGTTGGCGAGACGGTATCGCCGGTCTCGAAACCGGCATCGACGCGTACGCCCGGAATGCCCGTCGGCCAGCGCACGTGACGGAGGCGGCCGGCGCTGGGCACGAAGCCGGCGGCAGCATCCTCGGCACAGATACGGACTTCGATCGCATGGCCGCAGGGCATCGGGTCATCAGTCGCCACCGGCAGCGACTCCCCGGCAGCGATCCGCAGTTGCCACTCGACTAGGTCGAGTCCGAGCACTTCCTCCGTCACCGTGTGTTCCACCTGCAGCCGGGTGTTCATTTCCATGAACCAGAACGCGCCGTCGGCGTAGAGGAACTCGACCGTCCCGGCATTTTGGTAATCCACCGCGCGCGCGACTGCGCACCCTGCCGCATGGAGGCGGGCCCGCACATCGGCGGCGAGGTGAGGCGCTGGCGCTTCCTCGATCAATTTTTGATGCCGCCGTTGGACGGAACAGTCGCGGGTGGCGAGGCAACGCACGGTTCCGTTGGCATCCGCGAGCAACTGCACCTCGACATGGCGTGGCGCTGGCAGATAACGCTCCAACAGCAGCATCGAATCGCCGAATGCGCTGGTGGCGATGCGGGTCGCGCTCGCCAGCGCCGCGGCAAGTTTTGCTTCGGCGTAGACAATTTGCATCCCCTTACCGCCACCACCACCGCTCGGCTTGATGATCAGTGGAAAGCCAATCCTTTTGCCTTCATCGAGCAGGCGCTTAGGCGACTGATCGCTACCGTGGTAGCCCGGCAGTACGGGCACACCGGCGCGCTGCATGGCGGCCTTGGCCGCGCTCTTGGAGCCCATCGCCGCCATCGCGGACGCCGGGGGGCCCACAAACACCACACCCGCTGCAGCGCAGGCGGCTGCAAATTCCGCGCGCTCGGAGAGAAAGCCATAGCCGGGGTGGATCGCGTCCGCGCCGCTGCGGTGCGCAATCTCCAGTAGCCTCGCCGCATTCAGATAGCTCTCCCGCGGCGCTGCGGGGCCGAGATGCCAGGCCTCGTCCGCGAGGCGCACATGGGCGGCATCGACGTCGGCATCGGAGTACACCGCAATCGTGTGGATACCGAGGCGCTGTGCCGTGCGCAATACCCGCACCGCTATTTCGCCACGGTTCGCGATCAGTAGTCTCTTGAACATCAGCGCATCCATCCTGGGGTGCGGCGCGCGAGTCTGGCGGTTAGCCCCTCCTGCGCCTCGGCACTCGCCCGCAACGTGGCCAGGCGCGCCGCCAGCGCGTGGCCGAGGGTCTCATCCGGGTGCCGACCCGCCACCGCATCGAATAGTTCTTTGGCGTTGGCGAGCGCTTCGGGGCCGCCCGTGGCCAGTTCGCCTGCGATTCGCAGCGCTTCGTCATCGAGTTGCGCGCCGGGCACCACCGCATGCAGCAGACCGAGGGCGCACGCGCGTTCCGCGCCTAAGGTCTCACCGGAGAGGAAATAGCGGCGCGCTTGGCGCAGGCCCATCGCCGCAATGACATAAGGCGCGACGATCGCCGGCACGATGCCGAGTCGCACTTCAGGAAAACAAAACAGCGCCGCCTCAGCGCCGATCGCCACATCGCAGGCACTCACCAAACCGGCCCCACCGCCAAATGCCGGACCCTGCACCACGGCCACGGTGGGCTTGGGGCTGCGACGCAGCGCCAGCAGCAGGGTCGCGAGCCGTTCAGCATCCGCAATATTCAGATCGAGTGGCCCTTGGCCTAATGCGCGCATCGCGTTCAGGTCCGCACCGGCACAGAACGCGGTACCACTGGCTCGGATCACGATCACCCGGGTCGCAGCCCGCACGCTGTGGCGCGCGATCGCCGCCGACAGCGTCGTGATCAAGTCCATATCGAGCGCGTTGCGTGCCTGAGGCCGGTTTAAGGTCAGTTGCACGATGCCAGGTAGGGGCTCGGATTCCAGGAGATTCTGTTCCATCGGTTACATCCTAAAGATGCCGTAACGGGTCTCGGCAATGGGCGCATTGCGCACCGTGGCAAGCGCAAGAGTGAGGACGCGGCGCGTATCGATCGGGTCGATCACGCCGTCGTCCCACAGCCGGGCACTAGCGTAGTACGGATGCCCCTGCGTCTCGTATTGGGTGCGGATGGGATCCATGAAGGCTTGTTCGTCCTCGAGCGACCAGGTGCGCCCGGCGGCAAGTGCCTGGTCGCGGCGGATTGTGGCCAGTACCGTTGCGGCCTGCTCGCCCCCCATCACCGAGGTCCGTGCGTTCGGCCATTGAAACAGCAAGCGGGGCCCGTAGGCACGGCCACACATCGCGTAATTGCCCGCGCCGTAGCTGCCGCCCACGATCAGCGTCAGTTTCGGCACTTGTGCTGCGGCCACGGCGGTGACCATTTTCGCGCCATCGCGCGCAATGCCGCCGGCTTCAGCGCGTCGGCCCACCATGAAGCCCGTGATGTTCTGCAAGAACAGCAACGGGATTTTTTCTCGCGCACACAGTTGTACGAAGTGCGCACCCTTGAGGGCGCTCTCGGAGAACAGCACACCGTTGTTGGCCACAATGCCCACCGGGTAGCCGCCGAGGTGTGCAAAACCGGTGACCAGCGTCGTGCCATACAGCGCCTTGAATTCGGAGAATTCCGACGCATCGACGATTCGCGCGATGATCTCGCGCGCATCGTAGGGTTTGCGCAGACTCGCTGGGATCACGCCGTACAGTTCGGCGGGATCGTAGAAAGGCGCGCGTGGCGCGATCGGTGGCGCACGATCCGGTGGCGGGCGTAAGCGGGCAACGATGTCGCGGGCGATCCCCAACGCGTGCGCGTCGCTCTGCGCGTAGTGGTCGCATACACCAGACTCGCGGCAATGCACATCGGCGCCACCAAGCGATTCGGCATCGATCACCTCACCCGTAGCCGCTTTGACGAGCGGCGGCCCGCCGAGAAAGATCTGGCCCTGGTTGCGGACAATGACGTTCTCATCCGCCATGGCCGGCACATAGGCCCCCCCCGCCGTGCAGGAGCCGTGCACAACGGCGATTTGCGCGATGCCGGCAGCCGACAAATTCGCCTGGTTGTAAAAGATGCGGCCGAAGTGGTCGCGGTCGGGGAACACCTCGTCTTGAGCAGGCAAAAAAGCGCCGCCACTCTCGACCAGATACACGCACGGCAAGTGGTTCTCGCGGGCGATCTCCTGGGCGCGCAAGTGCTTCTTCACGGTCAGCGGGTAGTAGGTGCCGCCCTTGACGGTCGGATCATTGGCCACGATCACGCACTCGCGCCCCGCGATCCGGCCGATGCCGGTGACGAGGCCGGCAGACGGCACTTCATCGCCATAGAGGCCGTGGGCGGCAAGAGCTGACAATTCAAGGAACGGCGCACCGGGGTCGATGAGCAAGTCGATGCGTTCGCGGGCCAATAGGCGGCCGCGGGCCCGATGCTTCTCCACGGCTTTGGCCGATCCACCCGCAGCAACGCGCTGCAGTTGTGCTCGAAGATCGGCCACGATCGTCGCCATTGCAGCGGAATTGACGCTGAAATCGGGGCTTTTAACGTCTATCTGACTATGCAGGCGAAACATCTTGCGATTTCCTGTCTTTTTGTCCGACAATAATACTATCGTATCGTTCACCGAGAGAGCAACATGGCGGCACCCAGTTTGGACCACGACAGCGATCTCGACATCGGCCTATCGGAAGAGCTGGTGTTACTGCGCCAGACTGTGCGCCGCTTTGCAGCAGATCGCATTGCGCCGCGAGCCGCGGCGATCGACCGCAGCGACGTCTTTCCACGCGATCTATGGCCGGAACTCGGCGCGCAGGGGCTGCTGGGGATGACGGTACCGGAGGCACAGGGCGGTACTGGGCTGGGCTATCTCGCGCACGTCCTCGCCATGGAAGAAATCTCGCGTGCGTCCGGCTCCGTCGGCCTGAGCTACGTCGCGCATTCCAACCTTTGCATTAACCAGTTACGCCTGAATGCGACGCCGGCGCAGGCGGCCCGCTACCTGCCCAAGCTCATCTCAGGCGCGCACGTCGGTGCACTGGCCATGTCCGAGACGGGCGCGGGATCCGACGTGGTCGGCATGACGCTGCGCGCCGATCGGCGTGGCGATCGTTTCGTACTCAATGGCCGCAAGATGTGGATCACCAACGGACCGGATGCGGACGTGGTCGTGGTCTATGCCAAAACGCTGCCCAACGCCGGGCCGCGCGGTATCACCGCCTTTATTGTGGAGCGCGGCACCCCAGGCTTTGGCGTCGCGCAGAAACTCGACAAACTCGGCATGCGCGGCTCGTCGACCGGTGAGTTGGTGTTCGAGGACTGCGAGATTCCGGCTGAGCACATCCTCGGCGCCGAAAACGCCGGCGTCGCAGTATTGATGAATGGCTTGGACTACGAGCGGGTGGTCATCTCTGGCGGGCCACTGGGCCTCATGGCAGCGGCATTGGACGTCACCCTGCCCTACGTCCGTGAGCGGCAGCAATTCGGCCGCCCGATCGGGACATTTCAGCTCATGCAGGGCAAGATAGCCGACATGTATACCAGTCTCCATGCGAGCCGCGCATTCGTGCACGCCACGGCCCGCGCCTGTGACGCCGGTGTCAAAACGCGCCGTGCTGCCGCCGCCTGTTTCCTGCAAGCCTCCGAAGCGGCGGTGCGCATCGCACTCGAGGCGATCCAAGCGCTGGGTGGCAATGGCTACACCAATGACTATCCGACGGGTCGGTTGCTGCGCGATGCCAAACTGTACGACATCGGCGCCGGCACCAATGAGGTGCGGCGCATGTTGATCGGACGTGAACTAATCGGAACCGGTGAATGACCACATTTGCGCCACTACCGTTTGAACCAGGCTACCGTCGCGTAGCGACGGCGATCGCTACCCGTATCTTGGATCGAACGCTGCGCGAGGGGCATTCATTGCCCCCGGAGGCCGAGTTGGCCGATCAATTCGCAGTCAACCGCTCCACCATCCGCGAAGCCCTGCGGGAGTTAGAGAGCGCAGAGCTGGTGACTCGGCGCCGCGGCACCAAGCGCATGGTGGTCACCCGTCCCGCGGTCGAGCAAATCGCCGGCCGCGTCGGCCAGTCACTTGCACTGCATGACGTGACGGTGCGTGAGGTGTGGCAGACCTTGGAACTCATCGAACCACCGATTGCGGCGGATGCGGCGAGCCATGCCGAGGCGACGGCGCTAGAGGCGATACGCAGCGCAGTGGCGCGTTACGCCGCGGACCACAGCAGCGCACAGCAGGCCGTCGCGGGGGTCGCCGACTTTTTTCGAGCGGTAGCTATCGCCAGTGGCAACCGGGTACTGCTGATCACCCAAGAGCCCCTACTGCTCTTGTTGGTCGCAGCGCTCGAAGTGATGATCGATCGCGCGCCGCCGGCCCGGGCACGCATCGCCATAGCGCAGCAGCAAATATTGGCTGCGATCGAAGCCCACGATGTAGTGACCGCCCGCGAGTGGATGGGCAAGCACGTGCGCGATTTTAGGCGCGGTTTCGAAATCAGCGGCATCGATGTGGATTCGCCCGTGCCGGCACCCCGTCGCGACTGAGCCTTGCAGAGCCGCCTCTCTGCGGGCTTTTGCCCCGGAAAGCGCCTGCTCTGATCCCCCTAATCGAATACTTGTTATGCGCACTTTCAGCAAACCACTGCGTGCGTGGGATACCTCGCACCGGAGTCTTGGCCAATGATTCTTAATGAAACGCAAGAACTGGTGCGTGACACCGCACGACACTTCGCGCGCACGCGCCTGGCGCCCCACGCGCGGCAATGGGAGGTCGATGGCGCAATCCCAGAAGACGTGTTTCACGAAATGGGAGCGCTCGGATTTCTGGGCATGACCGTGCCCGAAGCGCTTGGCGGCGCGGGCCTTGACTATGTTTCGTATGCCGTCGCATTGATGGAGATTGCCGCTGGCGACGGCGCGATCTCCACCATCATGAGCGTCAACAACGCGCCGGTCTGCGCGATTCTCGTCGCACAGGGGTCCCCCGCCCAACAAGCCCGCTTTCTGCAGCCGCTCGCCACCGGTGGGCAGATCGGCGCCTTCGCACTCACCGAACCGCAAGCCGGCTCGGACGCATCGAACCTACGCATGACGGCGCGTCGTACCGAGCACGGCTATACGCTCGATGGCGTCAAGCAATTCATCACCTCCGGGCGCATCGCCAAGACGGTGATCACCTTCGCGGTCACGGACCCTGCCGCCGGCAAGCGCGGCATCAGCGCCTTCTTGGTACCCAGCGACACGCCAGGGTTTCGGGTATCGGGGGTGGAAGACAAACTGGGCCAGCAGGCGTCCGACACCGCCGAACTGACGTATGACAGCGTGTTCATCGAGGAGTCGTTGCGCCTCGGCGCCGAAGGCGACGGTTATCGCATCGCGCTCGCCCACCTCGAAGTCGGCCGGATCGGCATTGCCGCACAGAGCGTGGGCATGGCGGAGGCAGCGCTCACTTACGCGACCCGTTATGCGCAGGAACGGCAGGCCTTCGGACAGCCCCTCGCAGGGCATCAGGCCATTCTGTTTCGACTCGCCGACATGGCGACCCAGATTGAGGCTGCACGGGAGTTGGTATTTTCCGCAGCCGCGCTAAAGCAACTGGGTAGGCCCTGTCTCAAGGAGGCGTGCATGGCCAAGCTGTTCGCGTCCGAGGCGGCCGAGAAGGTCGCCTCCGCGGCGATCCAGATCCTCGGCGGCTACGGCTATGTGCGCGACTATCCGGTCGAGAAAATCTATCGCGACGTGCGCGTTTGCCAGATCTACGAAGGCACGTCCGACGTGCAGCGGATTTTGATCGGCCGGGAACTGCTGCGCAGCGCTTGAGCGGTGCCGCCTGCCCTATTGGCGGCTGGTGTCTTGGTGGCCATCGGACCCTGCGTGGAGAGGCCGATCAAGGACTCACCGATTGCGCCGGGCGCGTAGAAAACGAACAAACCCACCCGCCAAACCTGACCGCGATACCCGCAGAACCTGACGCGGCCCATCCACCCGTGCTAGCGTCAGCGCTCAACCGTTGGAGATACCCATGCACCACGACGCCACCCAGCCCACCGTTCTTGCGATGCCTCGCCTGTCCCGGCGCCGCGCCCTACTCGGTGCCGCGGCCCTCTTTGCGAGCGTGCCCTTTGCCGGTGCCGACGCACAGAAGCGCGGCCATGTGGCCAACCCTAATCCGGACCCGCTGGCCGGCCACCTCATTCGCATCGATGGCAACGAAAATCCGTACGGCCCGTCACCCAAAGCGCGCGAAGCCATCCTCGCCAGCATTGTGCGGGCACCGCGCTACGCCGATACCGAGGTCGATGCACTCGGCACACAACTGGCTGCCGCGCATGGCCTGCCGGTCAAGCAAGTGATCATCGGCACCGGTTCGGGCGAGCTACTCAAGATCACGGCCCTGATGGGCGCCAACGCCGGCCCCGGTGGCGAGCTCATTGCGGCCGTGCCCACGTATGAAGAACTGCCCGCCTTTGGCACCCGCCTCGGTCTGACCGTCAAGGGCATTCCGGTCGACAGCAAACACCAACACGATCTGGGGCGTATGCATGCGGCCATCAACGCCAAGACCCGCGTCGTCTACATCTGCAACCCGAACAACCCCACCGGTACCGTGGTCGCCCGTGCAGAACTCGAAACCTTCATCAAAGCAGTGCCAGAGCAAGTGCTCGTAGTGGTCGACGAGGCGTATATCCATTTGGTGGATGATCCCAACGCCGGTTCGGTGGACGCACTCGTCCGTGACATCCCCAACCTGCTGGTCGTACGCACCTTCTCCAAGATCCATGGCCTGGCGGGACTGCGGGTCGGCTATGGCCTCGCCCACGAGAAGACGGCGGCTACCGTCGCGGCATGGGGTTTGACCTATCCCAATGGCACCGGCATCGCCGCGGCGACTGCTAGCCTGAACGATCACGCCTTCCTCAGCCAAACGCGTACGGCACTGATCAACGACCGTCGTCGTATCCAAGCGGCCATTGACGCACGCGGTTTGCCGCGCGCTGCATCGCAGGGTAACTTCGTCTTCTTCGATACCGGTGGCCCGCTCAAACAGTTTCAGGAGCGCATGCTCGCCAAGGGCATCAAGGTCGGTCGGCATTTCGATGGCTACGATACGTGGGCGCGCGTCTCCATCGGTCTGCAGCACGAGACGGACGCCTTTCTTGCGGCTCTACCCAAGGCACTCGGAGCCTGAAGGTGACGGCGCCGACCGATGCGGATCGCGTCGCCGCGCTCATCGCCGATCCAGCCTATCGGCCGGCCGATCGCGACCTCGATTTTCTGGCCCAAGAGGAGATGCGCTCCGTGCGCATCGGGCTGGACTACGAGAAAGCGGAGTTGGCGTTAACCGCGCATCGCGTCCGTCACGCGATCGTCGTGTTCGGCAGTGCGCGCATCGAGGAACCCAGCAAAGCAGCGGCCGCCGTCGACGCCGCGCAAGTGGCCCTTGCGCAACATCCGGATAATCCGCTGCTGCGCGAGACGCTGGCCCGACTGCGGCAACGGGCAACGCTCGCGCCGTGGTATGACGTGGCGCGCGCATTCGGTCGCTTGGTGGGGCAATTGCCGGCAGCGGATGACGGGGAGCGCGTCGTTATCATGACCGGTGGCGGGCCCGGTCTCATGGAAGCGGCCAATCGGGGGGCGGCCGACGTGGGAGCCGAATCCGTGGGCCTCAATATCGAACTGACGCACGAGCAACGCCCCAACCCGTACATCACGCCAGGGCTGTGCCTCTCGTTCCACTATTTCGCCATGCGCAAGTTGCACTTCATGCGCCGCGCGGCCGCATTGGTCGCCTTCCCGGGCGGCTTTGGCACGCTCGATGAATTGTTCGAAACACTAACCCTCGTGCAGACCCGCCGCATGCCCGCCGTGCCCATCGTGTTGGTCGGACGCGCCTACTGGGAGCAACTACTGCATCTGGACGCGCTGGTCGAGAACGGTCTGATTGCGGCGCAGGATCGCGCGTTGATTGCCTACGCCGAAACCGCCGAGGAAGCCTGGCAGGCAATTCGCGATTGGCATGCCCGCTGTGGCACGCCGGGGTTTCCGGCTTTGGACTGCGCAACCTAAACGCTGCGTGGATCCCCTACCCCTTGGGCAGGCTCCTTGACCGCCGCCTGCAGCAGTGCCGCCATCCGTGCAGCGTTGTAAGGATCCGTCTGCCCACGCGTGAGTTGCCCGTCCCCGGTAGCCACGGCCTGCATATACCGCAGCGCCTCACAGCGCACGTCCGCGGCCGTACGATCACTGCCACTGCAACCGGGCGCCTGCATGTATTGTTTCATTTCTTCGGATAGGTCGCTGTCCAGTGTCGGTACGGCGACAAGGTTGGTGCTTTTTTCGATCACATCTGTGGATAAGTCAGATTGGCAGTGACGTTGGCGGCCTTGGCTCGCCGGCGCCGAAGCCAGCCGGATACGTTCCGAACCGCTTGAGATGCTGCGTGGCGTATGG
>CAIVRI010000151.1 GCA_903908265.1 uncultured Pseudomonadota bacterium | reverse complement strand
GCGTTGGCGAGCCAGGTTTCGCATCAACCACCGCAGGTTGTACCCGGCCGCGCATAGCACCGCATTCAGTCGGTCGCCGATCTCGCCCTGCAGATAGCAGCGCCCCATCCGGTGATCGGCCTTGCGGTGTCCGATGATCGGCTCGACCGCCTGCTGAGTGGCCACTAGTGCGCGGCTTGGCGTAGAAGCCCGTCAGAACAATGCTCTGATCGCAGACAAGCCCGGTGGCGCGATCCACAGGATGCGAGTAGCGGCGTTGCGCTTCAGGTTCGACTTACCACGCGTTACGAAAAAACTGCCGGCAGCGTGCAGACGGAAAAAAGTTTGAAGTCGAGATACCCTCGATCCATCACGTAGGCGGTGCCGGCTTCCGCAAGCAGTTGATCTGGACATTGACCTCGTGCATTTTGCCGTCGCTAGTGTACGTAAACGCCGGGATATTTCCACGCAGATCAAGCAGCGTGTGCAGCTTGATGGCTGCCTTGGCCGTTCGCAACTGTGCCCATGGAAAGACGGACAGACAAAGGTCGATGGTTGGCGCAGCCAACGCGTAGACGGTCTCTTTGCGATCGGCGCCAAAGGGGTCGCCGATGTAAAGATCGCGAGCAATTACGATCAGTCGCTGCGCGGAGCGCACAGATGCGCCAGTCGCGCACCGCGTTGGCATCTGCGAGGGTGCTTCTGGAAATCCGGCTGAGGCTCCCCCTGTGATGGAGCTTGTGGCCCTGCGCTCGGAGGCAGGCTTCGATGTCCCGCAGGCTCTCGCGATAGGTCAGTTGCGCAAACGCCAGACAGAGAAACTGCTCGAGACAAGAAAAGCGCTTGGTTTTGTACCCGCCCGCGTAAGCCGCGCCGCAGCGACGAAAAGTTGTCAGCGGAAGAGAGCTCGACAATTGGGTAAAAAAAGGTTTGGCGGCGTGCATGGGGAGTGTCCGCGAAGAAGGTCTGCGCAGAGTCGCATCGGCGCTGCTCGAAGTCGAAATCGAGACCAGGAAAAACAATTTAATCTTTTTTATCAATATCTTACAAGAGGCTTGCCTGATAAAGATCGGACACTTACTGGCAAATTTTTTAAATTTGGCGTCAAGAACCGCTTTTTTATTTTTTGCACGTCGGTTACTGTTGCCCCGAAACTAGAGACACGCGTAGCCGGATAGGCAGAGCGTGCGAGCGTACTCGTTTTAGGGGAGGCGATGAACTATTCCGGCAGCGGCACGTACTGTAGTGCGCAACGCACAATGCGCGCCGCCGCTCCCATCACCACCCATCAGTTTCCAGTCGTGTCGCGTGGCGCTTGCTACCGGCTTGAATGGGTTTTGACTCGTGTTTCTACTCGGAAAATTCTCCGATTTGGGCACTTAAAACAAGGGATGAGAAATGCGCATGACGACTAAAAAGTTAGCGAAAATCAATACGCGTTCGGGTGCGGTGACGCTAGCGGTCGCAGTGGCTGCTGTTCTTGCTGGCCCCCAGGTAAGCTATGCGCAGACCGCCAACGCAACGCTGCAAGGCATTGCTCCGGCAAATGCCGACGTGGTTGCCACGAACAAAGCCACGGGCTTCTCCCGCAAGACGAAGGCGGGCGCTGATGGCGCCTACACCCTCTTGGGTCTGCCACCGGGTACCTACACGGTCAGTGCCGGCAAGGGCGCCGAGCAGACCATCGTACTGTCGGTTGCGACGACGTCGACCCTCAATCTCGCGTTGCTCGAGGCGGTCACGGTCAGCGGCCGCCGTCTGCTTGAGGTGAAGACGCCGCAGGTTGCGAATGTGGTATCGCTGCAGGAGATCCAGACGGTCCCGCAATTGACGCGCAACTTCCTTGAATTTGCGGATACCGTCCCCGGCGCGATCTTCAATGTCGCCCCGAATGGCGCTACGACCTTCCGTTCAGGTGCCGATTCGCCGGACTCGGTCAATATCTTTATCGATGGTATCGGCCAGAAGGGCTACGTCCGCAGTGGCCAGTCAGGCCAGTCCGATGGCAGCCAGGGCAACCCCTTCCCGCAGCTCGCCATTCAAGAATACAAGGTCATTACGTCGAACTACGGCGCGGAGTTTGATCAACTCTCCAGCGCCGCCATCGCGGCGGTCACCAAGTCCGGCACCAATGAATTCCATGGTGAGTTCTTTGGCACCTACTCCAGTGACAGCCTCAGGGCCGAAACGCCCTCGGAGCGTGCGGCTGGGAACAAGATCCAGTCCCAGGACAAAGAGTATGGCTTTGCCGTCGGCGGCCCGATCATCCAGGACAAGATGCACTTCTTTGCCACCTATGAGGGTAAGCGGTATTCCCAGCCGGTCGCGGTGACCTACGCGAACACGCCGCCGGCGGCTGTGCTTGCCGCACTGCCTACCAGTGTGCAGGCGCAGGTGGGTCCGTCGTCCATTCCGTTTACGGAAAAACTGATGTTCGCCAAGGTGGACTACGAGCCGACCAGTGATGATCGGTTGGAGTTTTCGGCCAAGACCCGACAGGAAGACTCCGCCGGCAACGGCGCCGGCGTGGGCCAGGCCCCTTCCACCACGGTGACCACGCGCAATACCGATTTCCGCTACGACATTCGTTGGCAGCACACCGCCGATCATTGGTTCAATGAAGCGATTGTTGCAAAGGAAAATTCCTTCTTCCGTCCCCGCGCAGCGAACTATTCCTCTAATGGTGCGGACTACACGTTCTTGCGTGATGGCGGCAACACGGGAATCATCAACACCGGTGGCGCGGACCCGCGCTCGACCCAGGACAAGGGTCAGAAGGGCATCTCGTTCCAGGACGACTTGACCTTCGCCGACGTTAACCTCGGTCAAGGCAAACACACCTTCAAGATGGGCGTGAAGTTCAAGTCCGTCGAACTGACCGCGATGGACGCGTGCCAGAGCTGTTACCCGGTGTTCAGCTACAACGTGGATCCGGTGACCGGCGTCGAGAGCGATGCGAACGGCTACGTGCCCTATTCGGCTACGTTCACCGGCATTCCGGTCAGTGTCAACGGCCAACCGTTGGCGAGCGCTGTCGCCAAGTCGAAGGATCGCCAGTTCGGCGTGTACTTCCAGGATGACTGGAACGTCACCAGCAAGCTGACCGTGAACTTAGGTGTGCGTTGGGACCTGGAGCAGAACCCGACCTACCTCGACTGGCAGACGCCAGACTTGGTGCGCAACCTGTTTGCGCAGCAGTCCCCGACGCCAGGGCTGACGTGGGCGGATTACTACAAGCAGGGGCCCTTTGGCTTCGACGTCAACAACTATATGAGCAATGGCCACCAGCGCAAGGCCTACAGCGGTGAGATCCAGCCGCGTTTGGGCTTTTCGTACGACGTGCACGGCGACGAGAAGTTGGTGGTGATCGGTGGTCTGGGTCGCTCCTACGACCGCGATTTGTTCGATTACCTGCAGTTGGAGCAGACGAAGCTCGCGACCTCGGTGCCGACTTCGTATTTCAATACCCCAAGTCATCCGTGCACCGTGGACGGTGTCAGTTGTTTGACCTGGAACCAGAGCTACCTCAACGGCCCCGGCGCGCTCCAGAACGCCGTAAAAGGTACGGTGGGTGACGTGTTCCTGTTCAACAACGACCTGAAGGTGCCGTATTCGGACCAATTTAGCTTAGGGATTCGGTCGCGATTGGGCGACTGGAATACCAGCGCTGTGGTCAGCCGCATCCATGCCAAGAATGGTTTGACCTTTGTGGTCGGCAATCGAGGTCCGAATGGCGCGTACTTCGTGCCTGAGCCTTGGGGCGGTGTCGGTACGCCTTGGGATGTCACGCCGGGCCTTTATACGCCGGTCGGCATGACCAACAACCTCGTCCTGACCGACAACAATGTGGAAATTCGTTCCACCCAGGTCCTGCTCAGCGCCGAGAAGCCATTCACGCATGAGTCGGGCTGGGGCTTGAAGGTGTCGTATACGTTCACGCAGGCGGAGACCAACTCCATCCCGAACGGTCAGGGTGGTAACTTCACGAACACGGAGTTCTCAGTCGACTATCCGAACATCAAGTCGTATCCGTGGTTGCAGTCGACCAACGCACCAAAACACCGCTTGGTCGCCAGCGGGTCCTTGGCGTTGCCTTGGGATATGATCTTAGGCGGCAAATTGACGTTGTCGACTCCGTTGCCGGGTTGGGATTACTCGTGTGGACCGACGCCAGGTCCCTTGGGGCAGCCGTGTGACGACACCGTCAGGACGCCGGGTGTGACGCTCGGTTACAAGAGTCTTGATCTGCAGTTGACCAAGAACTTCAAGTTTGCCAATTCGTTCAGTGCCTATGCGCGCATCGACCTCTTGAACGCATTCAACAACAGTAATTTGGTTGACCAGAACACGAACTATGCTGCCGACGGCACGGTCGCGAGCCACTACTACAACCAGGCGGGCAACATTCAGAACAGCATGCGCACCTTGCGGTTGTCCGTGGGCGGCAAGTTCTGATCGCGTGACTGCATGCGGGCAGCCCCGGGAGCGCACGCTCTACGAGGCTGACGTTGCAGTGCCAACTGATGGCCCGGACGCCGCAGCGCCTGGGCCGTTTTTTTGAGACGATGTGGATATGAACGCGGAACCCCTTAAATCGATTGTCATTGTCGGTGGCGGTACGGCTGGTTGGATGGCCGCTGCGGCGTTGGCGAAAGCCTTGCTGCCGAGTTGCGCGGTGCGACTAATTGAGTCGGAAGAAATCGGCACCGTCGGTGTCGGAGAAGCCACGATTCCGGCGCTGCGCATTTTCAACGAAACCTTAGGATTGCCTGAGGCTGAGTTCGTGCGTGAAGTGAAAGGCACCTTCAAGCTGGGGATCCAATTCCGCAATTGGGGCAAGCTCGGCGATGCCTATTTTCATGGCTTCGGTCATCTCGGCCATGATTATGGTCCGAACCCCTTTCATCAACTCTGGTTGCACCAGATGCTGGCGGGTAAAGCAGGCGATTTAGCCGATTACTCGCTGCACAGCGTCGCCGCACCACAAGGTCGCTTCATGACCTCGCCGAGTGATGCGCCGCTCAATTCGCCGCTGCGCGACTTTCCGCACGCCTACCACTTCGATGCAGGCCTCTATGCGCGCTACTTGCGTCGTTACGCCGAGCAACGCGGCGTCAAGCGGACCGAAGGACGCGTAGTGGACGTGCAATTGCGCGAACCCGATGGGGCTATTGACGCCGTGGTGCTGGCAGACGGTGAGCGGGTCAGCGCCGATTTCTTTATCGATTGTTCGGGATTTCAGGGCTTGCTGATCGAGAAGGCACTGCATACTGGCTATGTTAATTGGGCACACTGGCTGCCTTGCGACAGTGCGATTGCCGTGCCGTGCGCGAAGACCGGTCCGGCACCACCCTATACGGTAGCAACCGCCCGTACGGCGGGTTGGCAGTGGCGTATCCCGTTGCAGCATCGTATCGGCAACGGCCATGTTTATTGCAGCAGTTACATGAGCAAGGACGAGGCGATCGCGACCTTGCTGGCCAACCTCGATGGTAAGCCGCTCGCAGAGCCGCGCGCTCTGAGTTTCACCACGGGGCATCGGCGCCAGTTTTGGAATCGCAACTGTCTGGCCATTGGATTGGCGAGTGGCTTCATGGAGCCATTGGAATCGACGAGTATCTATCTTATTCAATCGGGCATTGGTCGCTTTTTGAATTTGCTGCCGGATCGACGTGTCAGCCAGACCTTAATCGACCGCTACAATTCCCAAGCGATCTTCGAGTTCGAGCGAATTCGAGATTTCTTGATCCTGCATTACCACGCAACCAAACGTGAAGATTCGCCGTTTTGGAAAGCCTGCGCGAATATGAGCATTCCGGATTCCCTGTCGGAAAATATTGCGTTATTTAAGGACAGTGGGCGATTCTTCCGCAACGCGGAGGAAATGTTCGCGGTCACCAGCTGGGTGCAGGTGATGATCGGGCAAGGCGTGCTGCCCACGGCCTGTCATTCGGCGCTCTATACGCTGCCGGATGCTGAGATTGCGAACGTCGTACAGGTCACGCGTCAGGTGATTGCCAATTGTGCAGCCGCCATGCCGTTGCATGAGCAGTTCATCGATCGGTACTGTCGGGCGCCGCTGTAGGCGCACGCACCATCACCGTCTGCGGCAGGAAGCCCACCGCCGGTGCCGCAGCGCCGGATGGCGCCGTACGCGGCCGATGTGTTCAGCCGGAAGATTGTCGCCTGGCAGATCTTTGCTGAAGAAAGCAGTGAGCACGCGAGCAACATCATGCAAGACTTGTGTTGGCGGGAGCACATCCGGTCGAATCAGGTAACGCTACACTCGGACAATGGCAGCCCCATGAAGGGACCGGTTACAAGGCAAAAGTGCTTGTGTGTAGCAGAGTGTGTAAGCACCGCCCAGCACGTCCAGAGCAGTCAAATCGGCCGGCTAGACAACCCCACTCACAGCATGTATAAACATGTTTATACAATGTGCGAGGTAGGGCAATGAAGAAGTCAACCATGCAAACGATCCAAAAGTGGGGCAACAGCCTAGCGGTTCGAATACCAGGCGCCATCGCCCGAACCGCACACTTCGAAGTGGGACAAACAGTCGCTGTGTCCTTGCAAGGAGATGCCGTTGTCTTGAAGCCAACCGGCCTACAAAAACTCACGCTTGCGCAGAAACTTGCGAAATTTGATCCGAGTATCCACGGCGGTGAATCGATGGCAACGACAGCGATCGGTGCTGAGGTCATCTAAGTGCCTGCACGAAACTGGTGCCCCGATCGTCAGGACATGATCTGGATTGACTTTAATCCACAAGCCGGGCGTGAGATGAGGGATCCTCACCCACTCGCGGTGTTGTCCCCGCATTCCTTTAACGAACGAACAGGCATCGTCATTGGATTACCAATGACGACCGCAGAATACAACGCATCAAATCCATTCGCCGTTAAAGCCGATGCTAAGCGAGGCGTTGCCAGTTACATACTGACCCATCAGCCGAAATCTTTCGACTGGAGGGCTCGCCGTGCCAAGCCTCACCCCATGGGACGCATCACTGACGAGACTTTTCTTGCGGCATGTGATGCCCTTGAACAGATTATTCGAATCGGCAGGTAGCGTGAGGACGGTCAGTCAGCAGAGCGCGCCCACTTATCGAGCGTAGGAAAATTGGTGGCCGTGTAGGGATCGAACCTACGACCAATCGATTAAGAGAGCAATGGACTCTCAAAGACGCTTTTATTTCAATGCATTAGCGACACGATTGCGCGGTGTGTAGCAAAGTGTGTAAGCGCTAAGCCGTTTCAGCAACCAACCGCACGCCAAGCGCTGCACAAACCCGGCTAACCGTATCGAAGCGCGGCTGTGCACCGGGACGTAAGGCTTTATACAGCGCTTCTCGCGCTAGCCCGGTTGATGCTGCGATCTCGCTCATACCACGGGCCCGCGCGATATCCCCAAGTGCAGCAGCCAGAAGCGAGCCATCATTCTCCGCTAGCACCTGCGTGAGATAGTCGGCAATTGCTTCATCGGAATCTAGATATTCCGCTACGTCGAAGTCTGGAAGCTCAGTCGCTTTCACTGTTTTGCGCTTCATGACATCACTCCCAACAATTCTTTGAGCCCGTTGGCGTGCCGTCGCAATATCTCTCGCTTGCGATGATTTAGCGCCTCAGCCGAGCATCACGACGAGTTGACCGTCACGCATGACGAAGTACATGCGCCAACCCGCGCCAAAATGTTCGCGCATCTCGGAGATGCCATGACCGACCGACTTCACATCACCCAAATTACCCAATGCGGCCTTCCGAAGTCTCACAACAAGCCTTCGCTGGACAGTCTTATCGGCCAAGCCCCTTAGCCACGCATCGAATTCCGGCAATGGTCGGACGGAATACATGGCATCGATTGTAATCGTTCGATTACATCTTTGGCAACAGAGTAGCCGACGCGGAGAGCGTTAAACAACGCTGGCTTGTGACCGACCTGAGGTGTTCAGAGGGCGGGAGGAATTGGTGGGCCGTGTAGGGATCGAACCTACGACCAATTGATTAAGAGTCAACTGCTCTACCAGCTGAGCTAACGGCCCGCATTCACTTGCTGCTGTGCTGTCGGAGATCCATTCTGACAGGGCGCGGATTATTCAGTTTATCTGCCCCCGACGCAAGCACCGTGGCCAGTTATTTCACTTAAGGTCATTAAAGTGGGGTGGACGATGGGGCTCGAACCCACGACGGCCGGAATCACAATCCGGGGCTCTACCAGCTGAGCTACGTCCACCACAGAAAACATCAACACTGACTCAACCATCGCCACTGGCCCTATAGCCCTAATGGCGCGCCCGGCAGGATTCGAACCTGCGACCACCGGCTTAGAAGGCCGGTGCTCTATCCGGCTGAGCTACGGGCGCTCGCGCTCCCGAACCTCGACTATCGCCTCCCGAACCGGCTGACCAGATCACAGGATATCCCGTGGTCGTTGGTCGGGGCAGAGGGATTCGAACCCCCGACCCTCTGCTCCCAAAGCAGATGCGCTACCAGACTGCGCTATGCCCCGACAGTCCGGTCCAGGGGAGCGCGGAAGTTTACGGGCGACTCCCCTCCCAGTCAAACCGAGTTGCGCTCGATGGCCCCGCGTAGCGTACAGGGGCAGGCCACAACTGCGGCCCAACGGCCGCAGCAGACCCCATCCGTACCCGCCTAACGGACCGCGGGCACCCCCCCTGGGACGCCATGCGGCGACAGCAGCACCTGCCAAAGGTCCAGATCCCGCACACGAAACGAAGCTGCAGACACCGCCAGCCAATAGCGCCACATCCGCCAGAAACGCTCCCCGTAATGCGGCGCGAGACGTGGCCACGCGGCGTCGAAGTTACCAAGCCAAGCCATCAACGTGCGGTCGTAATCAGGCCCGAAACTATGCCAGTCCTCGACGACGAAACAAGGCTCTAGGGCAGCGGCGAGCTGACTGCGGGCAGGCACGTAAGAATTCGGAAAAATATACTTCTCAATCCACGGATCATTAGCGGGACGCGGTATGCGATTGCCGATCGTGTGGAGCAGGAACAGCCCGTCCGGGACCAGTAACGACCGTACGGTCGCACAGTAACTTGCATAATTTCGAGGCCCTACATGCTCGAACATGCCCAGAGAATAGATTCGATCAAATTGCCCACCCAAGGCGCGATAATCCGCGAAGCAGATCTCAACGTCGAGTCCTCGCGTGCGCTCACGCGCCGTCTGCGCTTGATTTCTCGATACCGTGACGCCGACGACCTTTACGCCAAACTGGGTGGATAAATACGCCGCCGCACCGCCCCAACCACAGCCTATATCCAGCACTCGCATGCCCGGCTGCAGGCCCAGCTTGCGGCCCACCAGATCGAGTTTAGCGATTTGCGCCGCCGCCAGATTCGTCGCCTTGGGCCAATACCCACACGTGTAAATCATCAACGGATCGAGCATCGCCCGATACACATCATCACCGACGTCGTAGTGGACTTCGCCGACTCGAAACGCACGCCGGACGGTCTGGCGATTGATAATCCATGACCGCAGCGCGAGCCAATGCTCCGCTAGTGTTGGCAACCGGGCATCGAGTCGTGCGCCCAAGGCGCAGGTCAGTAGCCGATCGAGCTGGGCCGAATCCCAATCGCCATCCATATAGCTTTCACCAACACCGAGCGATCCGCCGCGCAACACGCGGGCATAGAACCGCGGCTGATGCACCACCAAGTCCCATGGGCGCGTACCGTTGATCTGTATGTCCGCATCGGCAAGCCACGTTTGGAGCAACGCTTTGCCACCGCCGCGCAAGGGGTGCATGACCTTGAATTGCACAAGATCCTCCCAGATGAACCGTCAGTCTGCGCACAACCGAGGGTTGCCCATCGCCAACGATCCTGCCGCACGCCCAGAAAGCAGACATCCGCTATCGACAACCGGCGCTGCACTGAGCCGAGCGCGCAGCAAGCAACTAAAGCCTGCCGTGACGCCATTTCATCGTCAAGTAGGTGTAAATCACCGTGTGCGACCGGCAGGCCCGCGCACCGGAAGGGCCCAATGAGCGCTGCAGGTCGAGGGCTCCAGCGCGCGCACCTGCCGCCTCGCGACCGCATCCTGCGGACTCAAACCAGACCAATGGGCACTGTCCTCGGGCGACCCGTGGGTCGCGTACGGCGCAATGATCGCCAGCAGCGCGGCGTCCACCGGGATGCCGCACATAGGCAACCCCGAGCGCGCGCGTGAAGAACAAGGCGTACAGCGGCGACAATTGCGCAGCAGCAAGCTGCCCGGCTTGCAGCCCGCCAACGGCATCTGGACTGGACTGCACTGCCCTCCGCGGCCAATGCCGTTGGCACGGTACCACCCGCGCGGCGCCGAGACCGGCCGATGGAGCCGCTATCGATCAAGTTTGCGCACCGCGTGCATTGCATTCGTTGCGGCCAGATCGGCTGACCAAGTGCACTCTTTTAACTGCACCAAAAGTATATGCTCGGATGCGCGATACCGGCATCTCCGCCATGCGGTCTCTTGTAGATAATCTAAATGGCAGTGCCCGAAAATCTGTTTAATGGCGACATTGAATCCCAGCAGCATTGCCGGCGCGTAGCCCTCGGCGCCGAAACAAGCCCAGATGAGGTCCCGCCGCTAGCATGCAAAAATTCAAAACCACCCTGGGAGACCAGTCATGACGGACACGATGCACGCAGAGGTCGAACGCCCACCTAACCTTCTGCACTCCGACAAGGAGCCAATGCGATTCCTGAAAGCCCATATCCAGTTGCACTCGCTGTACGGCGATGACTGGTTTTCTCTGAAGGCAGAGGCATTTGCTCGATTTTTCGGAACCCCTATCTTCATCACCGCCCAAACGGCGATTGTGACGCTTTGGATTACGATAAATAGTGTTGGCTTCGCAAAGTTTGACCTATACCCATTTATTCTTTTGAATTTGGCTTTTAGTCTACAAGCTGCTTATGCAGCCCCATTGATTCTGCTGGCACAGACTCGGCAAGCAGACCGCGACAAAATCCACGTGGAAGCCGACGCCCGCCACCGCGAAGACATCGCGCGAACCAACGAGGATCGACAGGCTTTGATTACGCGCCAAACGACGTTGCTGCTGGAGATGCTGGCGCAAAACACGCAGTTGACTCAGAGCATCAAGGTATTAGCCGAAAAACTGGAAACGCTTACCACGGATGTACATCAAAAAATGATGACTCCATAGGCAACTTCCTAGGACTGATTCGACCAGAATTTCTCGCTGTGATGCTCTGGCAGATGGACGAGGCATTGGCACAGAGGATGGCGCAACGTGCAGTCGCGATCGAAGGCAGAGCAGCACGCTTGGCGCAACTTCCAATGGCGGCTCGATCACGCAAAAATAGATCGCTCGCGCAGATCTGCCCTGCGCGCACTCGCTACCGGAAAACTACTTTCTGACTTAGAACCGTGCCGCCCGCGACACAACCATCCGCGCGGCCTTGCGCGCTTGGCTGACTGACGAGCGCCGGCGCTGCGATTACTCGCCGGTCAGAACCGGCGAGTAATCTAGCCGAATCGATCAGGCTTTCAGCACGCCCTTCGTCTTGGCGGCATGCGTCGCCAGCGCATCCATCAGCGCGGGCGACAAGCAGTCATAAGGCTCGAGCTTCAGCGCGCGCAGGGTGCTGCGCACGTCGTTCATTTCGCCGGGACTCGCAGCGCCAGACTCGATGATCGAGGACACAAATGCCGCGAACTCTGGCGCTGCCCAGCCTTTTTCGGCCGAGAGTTCCACATGCACGAAGTCAAGACCGTAAAACGGATGCGCCTGATTCTCGATGCGTCCGTACAGATGCACACCGCAACTGGTGCAGGCCGTGCGCTGAATTGCGGCAGAGGCATCGATGACCGCTAGCTTTTTGCCATTGGCAGTGACCGTGAGATTGTCCTTGGAGACCACGGCGACGACCGAGAACAGGGCACCCTTCGGCTTCCAACACTTGGAGCAACCGCAAGCATGGTTATGCGCAACGTTGCCCTTGATCGAAACGGTAACCGGATCCTGCGCGCAGTGACACGTCAGCGTACCGCCAGCGAAGTTGGCCACACCGGCCGTTACACCGTGATCAACGGAGGGATGGATAGCAATGGTAGTCATAATTTCGACGTCCTTGTCTCATGGTTCAGGGAATTAAGCGTCTGCAGCATACTGCATTCCCACGCACATCCGCGCTAACACGCAATCAAGCGCCTAATCACCCGGCTGCAAGTCATCCTCGATTCGGCGGCAGAACCCGTGGGCCGGCAGTCGTGTTTCGGCACTCCATTAGGCTCTCAGACAGTGGCGTGCTCAGGCCGCCTATTGCGCGCTAACCACCCCCACCGCAGGTATAGCGAAATCAGTCGAAGGGCGGTCCACAACACCGCCCCCCTGCCACCCCACGCGCAGCACCAACGCGGCCAAAATGGGAGCGACGCCAGGGCACCACCGCAACCCAAGCCCCGGTCTGCAAGGCTGGTACCAGGCAACTGGAACAGCGCGTAGCCAAGGACACCTGCTTGCCTAATGCAGCCGCTCTGCATCGGGCTGCAATGCACTGCCGGCATCCTGCGGTCGCTCGCAACGGCAACACGGCGGCTCCGCAGGTATTCCAGCGCGCTGACCGTGAGTGGAAATGCACCCATCTACCATCGGATTGGGATCCGCCGCGGTAGCAGGCGCAGGAGTGCGCTCACGCGCTGTAGCGCCCAAACGAACTCGGCGCGCCGTTACACGCAGCGCGCAAACCACCGCCGCCGGCGTTTCAATGACCGACGCGTTGGGCGGACGTGTCGGACCCCTCCCCAGGGCGGGTATAGACAACCTGTCCTGCCACCATGGTGAGATCGACCTTTGCCTCATGAATCGCCAACGGGGGGCTGTCAAAGAGGTTGCGGTCCAGCACCACCAGATCCGCAGCTAACCCAGGTACGAGCGCACCGCGTAGCCCCTCCTCATGGGATAGGTACGCACCCGCATTTGTATAGCCGCTGATGGCCTGTTCGAGATTCAGTCGCTCCTCGGGCAGAAAGGACTGATCTTCGTGCCCGCTCAAATCCCGGCCACCCGGGTAACGACGGGTCGTCGCGGTTTCCAAACCATCCAGAGGGGACACGCCCGTGACGGGCCAATCACTGCCCCAAGCCAGCGTCACACCGGCGGCCAATAACGTACGGGTCTGAAAAATATGCTGACTGCGTTCCGGTCCAAACAGACGGGGCGCAAAGACGGTCTCCCACGGGTCGCCCAAACTCCACAGGGGACTCATATTGGCCACTACCCCCAAGCGTCGAAAACGAGCGATATCGGCCGCATCGATCAGGCACAAATGGGCGATGGTATGCCGGTTGTCGCGCGGCCCGTTGGCGTGGTGCGCCGCCTCGATCGCATCGAGACCTGCCCGTACTGCGCCATCACCTTGCGCGTGCATATGCACCTGAAAGCCCTCGGCATCCAGCGCGGTGACTAAGCGATTGAGGCGCGCAGGCTCGATGAACAGTTGGCCAGTGCCATATTTTGGGTCATCCACATAGGGCGCCAACAGCACCACCGTATGCGAGCCGTAAGCACCATCGAGGAACAACTTCACGCAGTCCGCGCGCAAACGGCGGCCCTGCAAGGCTGCGCGCTGGGCCTTGAAGAACTGCAGTTGTGCCGCATCGTCGCGCTCCGGCTTGTGCTCCATACACAAGTGCGTTCGTTGCGTGAGTTGGCCCCGCCGATCCAGTGTTTGGTAGGCCCGCGCCGATTCGGGGGTCGCCATCGCATCCACCACCGCCGCAAATCCAAGCGCCGTCATTTGGTCGAGTGCGGCCGTGAGGTTGGCCAACATTGTTTCGGCACGCATTGGCGGCACGTGCACAGCCACGAGGTCCATCGCCGCCTGTTCCTGCAAGGAGCCGGCGGGTGCACCAGAGTCCTCCCGCTCAATCCGGCCATTGACCGGATCCGGCGTGGCCGCCGTCACATGGGCGACCTCCAGTGCACGGGTGTTGGCCCAGGCCTCATGGCCGGCGTTGTCGTACAACAAGGCCGGGCGATCCGGAACCAGCGCATCAAGCAACTGACGCGTCGGCTGGCCACTCGGTAAAAATGCGCTCTCGTCCCAGCCATCCCCGAGGATCCACGTTGCCTCTGGGTGGGCCTGCGCATAATCACGAATCCGGGCCTCGATCTGGCCGCGATCTACGAGCCCATGCAAATCCAGCGTGGTCGCCGGATTGGGCGCGTCTTGCGGATGCGCATGCGAATCTTGAAACGCCGGCAGCACCATCCGCCCGTGCAGATCGATCACCCGTGTCTGCCCGGTCACGAACGCCTGCGCGCCGCGATCGTCACCGACGTAAGCGATGCGCTCGCCGCGCACTACCACCGCCGAGGCCCAACGACGCGCCGCATCACCGCTGTACACCGCACCGTTGACAAAAACGACGCTCGCTGTAGGCGCCGCCCCAGCGAGGGCGGCATGCAGTAACGCCCCCAGTATGGATGCGAATATGGATCTCATTAGAGCAAGCCTCCTAGTATGCGGATCGCTCACGGCAATCAGGCCTGCCCTGGCAACAGCCCAACCGGATGCTCGCCTAGCCCCTGTCTAGCATGCCAGAGTCGTGCCCCGCCCAAGCAGGCTTGGGGTCATCGCCGGCCCCTCTGCCGCCGGGGAGTCGGTTCATGCGACAATAAAGCCAGCCGGCGTACGACCTAGATTCAGGGGATTTTCATGACCGCGATGCTGATTGACGGCAAGGCCATTTCCAAGCAACTGAAGGCGGAAGTGCGGATCGACGTCGATGCGCTTGTCGCCTCCGGCGGCCGCCGCCCGGGACTGGCGGTCGTGATCGTCGGGGACGACCCGGCCTCCCATATCTACGTCAAAAACAAACGCCTCGGCTGCGAGGAAACCGGGGTGTACTCTGTCTCCCACGACCTCCCCGCCTCCACCTCAGAAGCCGCATTGCTTGACCTCATCGATCAACTCAATGCCGATCCGCTGATCGACGGTATTCTGGTGCAGTCGCCGCAACCTAAGCACATCGACGCCAACAAAGTCATCGAACGCATCGATCCACACAAAGACGTGGACGGGTTCCATCCGTACAACGTCGGTCGCCTAGCCACCCGGCAACCGCTACTGCGCCCATGCACGCCGTATGGCGTCATGATCATGCTGCAGAAGGCCGGTATCAACGTCGCCGGCAAGGATGCTGTCGTAGTCGGGCAATCCAACATTGTGGGTCGACCGATGGCACTCGAGTTGCTGATGGCCAGCGCCACCATCACCGTGTGCCATTCCAAGACCCGTGACTTGCAGGGTGAGGTCGGCCGTGCCGAAATCCTCGTCGTCGGTACCGGCAAGCCAGAAATGATTCCCGGTGCTTGGGTCCGTGAGGGCGCCGTGGTCATTGACGTGGGCATCAACCGCTTGCCGTCCGGCAAAATCGTCGGCGACATCGAGTTCGCTGGCGCCGCCGCACGTGCCTCCGCCATCACCCCCGTACCCGGTGGCGTTGGCCCGATGACCATCGCCACCTTGATGCGCAATACCTTGGAAAGCGCACTGCTGCGCCAAGGCCGCGCAGTGCGTTGATGGGGTGCGGGCACGCCGCGCTTGGACTGTCCGCTCGCTGTCCCAACGCACGGCGTTCGCGCGCACTGCCATACCCGTCTTCACGTACTACACGCCATCCGGGCAAAAGCCGATCGCAGCGGTCGGCGACCTGCACCGCAACGCGCACGATCGGATTGCCGCCCGGATTTGTCGAATCGCTACTGATCGGTAAGGAACGCTTTGATGGACTGCGCTTTACGGCCAGCCCTGCCAAGCGCAACTGGCTTGGCGTGGTGTCGAGTGGATCGCGGCAGCATTCCAGCGCGTGCAAGGCCTAGATTCGGCAAGCCGCCCCAATCCGATCAACGCGACCGCGCGCAGGACGACAAAGACCGAAGAACTGGACCTGAATGGACTCGACGCCCACCGCTGGGTCTTGATGGGCGAACTACCCGCCCAAGGCCTATTGGGTCGCTAAGCAACAATCGTGGGTCAACACCTACCGCAAGGGCTACAAAGAACTAGTCTGCATCGAGATTGGCGTCGATGCTGCAGATCGGGCGCAGTACCGCGACCCAATCGATGCCATCGGCGAGAACCGATCGGGCTTGCGGAACGACCCGATCACCGAAACGCCCTCTACCCCCACCCCTCACCGGCGCAGGCGTAGTCAGCCGTAACGCCAAGTCGTTCCCTGCGGCCCATCCTCCAGCACAATATTGCGCGCCAGCAATTGATCACGGATTCGATCGGACTCCACGAAATTCTTGGCCTTGCGCGCCGCAATGCGCGCCGTCACCAACGCATCAATCTCCGCCGCCGCCGGATCCACGCTGGGCGCGTCCAAGGACTGGCCAGGCAACGCTTTGAGCCAGACTTCCGCCTCGAGCGACAAGATACCGAGCACCTTCGCCAAGGACAGCAACTCGCCAGCGAACTGGCTGGCCTGACGCGCATCGCCTGCCGCTTTGGCAACATTCAGATCCCGCGCCAGCGCCAGTAGCGCGGCCAAGGCTTCCGGCGTATTGAAATCGTCGTTCATGGCCTCTGCAAACCGCGCCGTCGCCACCGACGCCACCCCCCACTCCACCACCACGCCGCGCAGCGCCGTGTAGAGTCGCTCGAGCGCACTATCGGCTTGCTGCAGGCTGTCGTGCGAATAATTGATCGGTCCGCGATAGTGACTGCCGAGCACGAACATGCGCATCACTTCAGGGCGCAGAGTCTTCTGCACTTCACGCACAGTGAAAAAATTGCCGAGCGATTTCGACATCTTTTCGGCGTTCACATTGACGAAGCCGTTATGCATCCACGTGTTCACGAACTGCGAGTCACAAGCCGCGCAGGTCTGCGCAATCTCGTTCTCGTGGTGCGGAAACTTCAGATCCATACCCCCGCCGTGGATATCGAAGTGATCACCAAGTAGCGCCACCGACATGGCCGAGCATTCGATGTGCCAACCGGGACGTCCGTCGCCCCACGGGGACGCCCAGAACGGCTCACCGGGCTTGGCGCGCTTCCACAGCACGAAGTCCAACGGATCACGCTTGGCCTCATTGACCTCCACACGCGAACCCGCCCGCAGATCTGCAAGGCGTTTACCGGACAATTGTCCGTAGCCGGCAAATTTCGCCACCGCATAAAGAACGTCACCGTCACGGGCCACATAGGCGTAGCCGTTCTCAATCAGACGCGCAATCATCGCCACGATGGGGCCTATGTACTCGGTCGCGCGCGGCTCGTGTTCAGGACGCTCCACGCCCAGGGCATCGCAGTCCTCGTGCATAGCACTGATAAAGCGCTCGGTTAGCGCGCTCATCGGCTCACCGTTCTCCTGGGCCCGCTGAATGATCTTGTCGTCGATGTCGGTGATGTTGCGCACGTGGGTAACGCGATAACCTGCGTGACGCAGATAGCGTCGCACCGTATCAAAGACCACCAGGGAGCGGGCATGACCGACATGGCAGTAGTCGTACACCGTCATGCCACACACGTACATCCGCACATGATGGGGCTCTAAGGTCACGAGCGCTTCTTTGCGGCCCGTCAGCGAGTTATGAATCTGAATCGTCACAGGCAGTTCCTCACAGTGCGCTGGCCGCCAAAGTCCGTGCCGCCTGCAGGCGTTTCTGCAGTAACGCGGCATCCATCAGCTGCAGTAGCGGTCGCAACTCCGGTCCTTCCAGCGTGCCGGTCAACGCCAATCGTAGCGGTTGAAATAAGGCCTTGCCCTTCAGGCCGGCAGACTTGCCCGCCTCGACCAATCGGTCATAGTCCGGCGCCGTCACCGACAACAATGCCTCCCAGAACGCCGCGCCGGCACTGGCGATCAAGGCGGCGTGCTCCGTGCCCGGCACCGGCAATTGGCCATACAGGCGCTCGCACCAAGCCTGCGCATCCGCGATCAACAGTACATTTTTTCGGATCGCCGCGAGGGTCGCCGCCTCGAGGCCTACCGGGGTGCGCCCGGCAATCCAAGGCAACAGCACCGCCTCCGGTGCGCGGCTGAGCGCTTCGTGCTGCCAATGATTTAATTGCTGCAGATCAACATGCGCCGGCGCATGTCCCAATGCAGACACATCGAACTGCGCAGCCATCGCGTCGATCGCGTGATAGCCGTCCGTAGCCCCTGAGTGACCGAGACGCAGCAACAGGTTCGCCAAGGCTTCGGGCAAGTAGCCCCGCTCACGCAGCCCACGCACACTCATCGCCCCGTCTCGCTTGGACAGCGGCGCGTCGTTTGGGCCCACCAGCAGGGGCAAATGGCCGTACTCGGGCGGGGTAAGGCCGAGCGCTGTAATCAGGGCCCGTTGGCGCGGCGTATTGGCCACATGGTCTTCGCCGCGCAGCACGAGGGTGATGCCCATTTGGGCATCATCGATGGCATTGGAGGACAGGAAAGAAGCAGTCCCATCCGCGCGGCGGATCACGAAGTCGCCGAGGTCGTCTGCCCGGAAACTCTGTGGACCGCGCACCCGATCGGTCCACTGTAGGCGGACCCCTTTGGGCATACGAAAGCGCAGCGACGCCGGGCGCCCCTCGGCCACCAACGCGGCCCGGCCTGCCGCATCCAGCCCCGCACAACGGCCCGAATAGCGCGGCGGTCGCTTCTGGCGCAGGGCCAACTGACGCTCCGCCTCGAGCTCGGGTTCGGTGCAGTAGCACGGGTAGGCATGCCCCTCAGCCTCCAGGCGCACAAAAGCGGCCTGGTGATACGCGGCGCGCTCCGTCTGGCGATAAGGACCCGTGCCATCGTCCCGGCCCGGCCCCCCGTCCCAATCAATCCCCAACCAGCGCAAATCGTCGATCAGTTCTGCGATCTTGGCCTCATCCGACCGTTCCCGGTCGGTGTCCTCGATGCGCAGGACGAACCGGCCTGCAAGCCGGCGGGCATACAGCCACGCATACAGCGCCGTACGCAGGTTGCCTAGGTGCAGGGACCCGGTAGGGCTGGGAGCAAAGCGAGAAGCAATCGGACTGGTCATAGGCTACGAGTATAATGCCGACTCCACCTCCAAACGCGGTTACCCCATGTCCATCCTTACCCGCTCTGTACTGACCCTCGTCGCGACCCTGGCCGCCGCCGCCGCCCTGGCCGGTACCCCGACGAACACCAAGGCCGCGGACAAGGCCCCGGACAAGGCGCCGGTAGCCACGGCGGTCGACAAACCCGCCGAGCCGCTGCCGTCCCGGGTCCGGGTGGATACCAACCTGGGCAGTTTCACCATTCAATTCGAGCTCAGCCGCGCCCCGCTCACCGTCTCTAACTTCATGCAATACGTACGCGACGGCCATTACAACGGCCTACTGTTCCATCGCGTCGTCGGCAATTTCATTGTCCAGGCCGGCGGCTATGACAAGAGCATGAATCTGCGCACTACAATCCGCACGGTGGCCAATGAGTCGGGCAACGGTCTGTCCAATCGACGCGGCACCGTGGGCCTCGCACGTACCGAGGCTGCGCACTCGGGCAATGCGCAGTTTTACGTAAACCTCACCGACAACGAAGAACTGGATCCGACCCCATTGCGTTGGGGTTACGCTGTGTTCGGGAAAGTGATCGACGGGATGGACGTGATCGACAAGATTGGCAAGGTACCGACCGGTTCTGGGGGCCCATTCCCGAAGGATGTCCCGCTCGACCCGATCACAATCGAGTCGATCACCCCGATCCCCTGAGCTCCTTTGCACGCACTCGTCGTCTCCGACCTGCACATCGACGCCGCCCACCCGGCGATTGGGCGGCAATTCATTGGCTTTCTGGACGGCGAAGCGCGCAGCGCGACCGCGCTGTACGTGCTTGGCGATCTGTTCGAGGCGTGGATCGGTGACGACGATGACGACGCGCATCGCTGTGCGGTCATCGCCGCGCTGAAAAGACTGTCCGATACCGGTGTCGCGCTGTATTTCATGGCCGGGAACCGCGATTTTCTCTATGGCGCCAACTTTGAACGGGCAACCGGCGGTACGTTACTGACCGACCCAACGGTCGTCACGCGTTTCGGCCGTTCGGTCTTGTTCACGCACGGAGACGCGCTGTGCACGGACGACACGCCCTACCAACGACTGCG
>CAIVRI010000150.1 GCA_903908265.1 uncultured Pseudomonadota bacterium | reverse complement strand
CGCGGCTGCGAACCTCGCGCGCAGTGATTCGTGTCTGCAAGAGGCCCTTGCGGGAGAAGACGACGACGGCTTCATCCATGGTCGAAATGAACTCTGGCGGCCATCGCGTCAGGGCCCAGGCAAGTCAGCGGCCCGAACTACACGCAACATTTCGCGGAACACGTCGTCGTAGGGTGGCAGCTGGCTCATCTGGTGTGCCAGGCGGTTGGTCCAGAGACGACGCAGACGGTCTTCCTTGGCGGCAATAGCCTGCTCCATGCCGGCCACGGTACGTTGTCGCAATGCCAGCTTGGCATCGAGTTGCGTGCGAAGCTCTGCAATGCGTAGGTCGGTCGCGCTAAACAGATACCAGAGGTCATAAAGGTCGCGCGGCTCGTTGCGTGCTCGATCGCTCAAGGCCAGCAGCTTTTCAACTACGATCTCCTCGATGGCGTAGACCTTCACGGTGGGTCCTTCGGGTAGGTCGTCAAAGCTGTCGTAGGTGCGCTGAATCTGGCGATCTTGCAGCGGGAAGCACAGGACTTCGTTGATCGTGATATCAACCTTCACGTCGTTCGCGGCAGGCAGTGGCCCCTGGTAGCGCAGGTAGAAGGTGTGGCTGTTCTGGTGGCCGTGGCGGTCTTCGCGATCGAACGCGATCCGCAGGCCCGAGTCGGCTTCGACGGCGGCGAAGATTTCGTTCAACCCTGCCAGAATCTCTTCAAGTGTGGTCGGCCGGGTCAATGTGAAATCCAGGTCTTCCGAAAACCGATAGTCCTCGAACCAGCAACGTCGCAGGGCCGTACCACCCTTGAAGGCCAGAACCTCGCGTAACGGATGGCTAGCCAAGCCGGTCAGGAACCAGGCCAACACGTAATCGCGTTCGATGACGGACTCGGGGATGCGCCGCCCGCCAGCGGTCACCAGCGTGTTCGAGATCATGGAAATGTTGCGTTGAGGAATCATCAGCCAAGCCTCACGGCGTCCAGTTCTTCGGGAGTCACGTTGAGCTGGAGCCGCCAACGTGAGAGGAATGCGCCCTCGACGGGGAGCAGTGGATCGAGGCGCTGGTAGGTTGCCGTCAGCATGTCGCGCAATGGTTCCAGCGCCGATGCATCGGCCAGGCCATAGTGTTCCAGCAGGTAGCCGAGACGACGCACGACGGCACCGACGCCGAGGCGTCGTGCGTAGTCCACCAGCCGTTCGACTTTCAGCACAGAGCGTTTCATCCACAAGCCCTTGGCGACTTCGGTAACGCCACCGGCAAATGCCGGGTGCCGCAGCCCGTCGATGATCGTGCGCTCCATATCGCTGATCATCACGAAGCGCTCCTTGTCGATCCAGTGCTTCATGACACCGAATTCTTGTTCGGCGGTGCTGAGTACAAACCGAAAGTCATAGCCACCCACCGTCTGCGGACGTACGCGCCGCGTGCATGACACATAGACGGTGAAGTTCGGCTGCGTCACCATGCGGTGTAGTGCAAGCGCTGTGCCGTGCGACAGGAAGTAGGGCGCGGCACCGGCGAGTTCACGCGCGATTAGGTACGGGCTGTCGATGTGCTCAGTGGCCCGGCCGAGTTCGAAGGGTACAAGGTTGTACAGGCCTGGTTTCAGTCGCGTCACCAAGCCTCGCTGCTGAGCCTTGTGCACGAGATTGCGGGCCGCCGCAGCCGACAGGCCTGTGATTGAGCCCACATCCGCCAAGGTGAACGTAGACCGGCGCCGTTCATTCAGGTCGGTGATGAGCTGCGCTGCCCGTGGGCCTAGCGTCTTCATTTGCAAGTGATATTTTGCGCTCAATTTGCGCCCTTTAAAGAAACAAACTGTGCGATAAATATAACATCAACGATACTCAGCGGCAAGTTCGCGTCCTTAATGGAGACGTATTGAGCGTAAAATGTAACAATGAAAGGTCTAAAGGCGAAAGTCGCCATAGGCTGCACCAAAAGAGGGGGTGCTTGATCACCGTCAGTGTCCACAATCCAGATCGCCTTCATGTCCAGTTCAAGCGAGAGGCGTTTGTTGACTCGGCCTTGCCATCTATAGCACTAAGTGCTACGGATGCGTTAGGAGAGGGTGCGGCTGGCGATCTACAAGACCCGATGGTTCGACCGTTGGGCCAGGAAGCAAAACTTGAGCACGCGTAGCCTGTGTGAAGCAGTGCGCGAGATGGAGGCTGGATTGTATGAAGCAGACCTAGGTGGCGGGCTACTGAAGAAGCGGATTGCCCGCCCGGGTCAAGGCAAGAGCCGACCTCGGAGTCAGGTATGGCGCAGATTCATCCCGCCCTGGGTGCATCGGCCCGAATGACCTGGAGAGTCGTGTCTTTCCCGCTGATTGCCGGCCTGCTCCTGCTGAAGCCGGTCGTGGACGCCGTCTGCGCCTGCGTGCTGGTCTTCGGTCTGGTGGCGGCCGTCGGCTTCGCGCTTTCCGCCGGAGGCGCGTGCTTTCCGTTCCTGCAGATCGCTGGCAGGTCGCTGGGGAGCGGACTGTTCGCTGCCCCGTACCAGCGCGCGCTGATGGTGCTCGTCAGCGACTAGCAGAGCGCCGACCCCGGCAACCCGAACAGACTTCGCGTCGCCGCGCCCATTGGTCAATCAGCATGGCGCTCTGGCAGTGGAGGCATCGGAACAACTCGGTGTTCTCTGAACTGGCCGCGCCCCGCGCCAGCAGCGCGGCCTGGTCGAATTCCATGTCCGAGGATGGCTCCCACTCGCGGAAGATTTTGTAGGCGGTGCACAGCCGCTCGCCGTTCTCCAGCCCCGGTATCGCGGACGATGATCGCGACGTGCTGGAAGGCCCGGTCGTTGCTCTGCAGGTCGACCGGGAGCGGCCGTCCCCGCCCCGGTGCGAGGAACTGCAGGAGTTCGATGGCCTCCTGGCCGAGACGCAGGCGCACCACCCGCACGCGCGCGCCGAATACGCCGAGGAAGTGCTCGTAATCGGCACCCGCCGCCTCCTGCTCGGCGACCACCTTGAACCCGAGCACCTGCGTATAGAACTCGACCGAGCGATCGACGTCGGTGACCGGAATCGCGATGGATTCGACGGCAGTCACGGCGTGGGGTGTCGCGCTCGCGGCGCCCGCCAGCATCCAGCCGAGAAAAACGAACATTAATGTCAGATGTTTCACGACCTTCCTTCCATTGCTGTGAGCGACGCGCCGGGGTCGTCGGGTCGGCGCGAGCGCCGCGATACTGCGAGCGTGCTCGCAACCCGCAGACTCCACGCAAAGATCGTCAGCGACGGGTTCACGCGACTGGAACGCGGCAGTACGCTGCCGTCGACCACATAGAGCCCCTCAAGCCCGTGCACGCGGCCGTCGGTATTCACCACCGATACGGCGGGATCGATGCCGGTTGGGAGCGTCCCGCACACGTGCGCCGTTCCCTGCAGGCCGATCCGCCGGCCGAAGCTGATCAGGCCCGCGCCGAGCAACGCGCGCCGAAAACCCCAGACGAAGGCGCGGTGCTCGCGCGCGGCCGCCGCCGTGCCGCCGGCACCCGTGCCGATCACGATCGCATCGTAGTGGCCGGTCGTGCTCATGCGCTCACTCCCGAACGACCTTCCGGTCGACGGATCGGTGGGCGTTCCGGTTCCGGTAACAGTGACGGTAAAAAGTGCGGAGGCAATATCCAGTACCTTGTAAAACAAAAGCTTAGAAGGCTCGTTGATGATCGAGTGGGAGTAGGGGTCTTTCGAGGACTATCGGTATCTATCGGGATCGATCGGCAGAGTCGGCCGAAGTTTCCGTTTGGGAATGTGGCCAGATTGGGTTGAGAGCTCGCGGTGGTGCGATGTTTCTAGAAAACTTGGTGAAAGCCGCAAACGACCTGTTCGCCACGTTCTGGCTGATCGGGTGGCTGTTGGGTTGAGGCTGGCGCAGCCCAATGGGCTACGCCGCCGGATCAGGCCCACGGGTCAACGACGACAAGACCGGGGAAGTTGAAATGCGCCACATTGCGCGTCGCAACCGCGTAGCCGAATTCGAGCGCAATGGCCGCGATCATGAGATCTACCGACGGCCGGTTGCCGCCCGCTAGTTGGCCAGCGCGAATGGCAGCCCCTTCGTTGAAGGGAAGCACATGGCCCGCGTAGGCCATGCGAAGCGCATTAAACCAAGTGCGCAGGGCAGGCCCTTGCGGTGAGTTCTTCGTCTGCTCCATCAGCGTGCCGCGTTCGATCTCCATGATCGTCAACGTGGTGAGATAGAAGGCGCTCGCCGATTGAATCTGCGACCAGGCGCGGACCTTGGGGTCCTGGTTGTGCGGCTTCTTGCGCAGCTCCGAAATGACATTGGTGTCGAGGACGATCATGCGGACTCAAAGCTCGACATCACGGAATTCGACATCCATGCGCGGAATCTCTAAGACGTCATCGGGAAGTTCGGGAAGTTGCTGCATCAGCGCGAACAGCGAAGGCGCCTTGCCTTGCAAATGGTGGTACTCGTCAATGTTGAGCAGCACGAAGGAGGGAAGGCCGCGGTCGGTGATCAGAACCGGACCTGTGAGCGCAGCAGCCTTGGCTGCTGCAACGTCTCGGGTGAAGTCTCGGCTGGAGAAGATTCTGGTGCTCATGATGAGCCTCCGTGGGGGAGTGGGCTTTCAATGTTTGTATGTTAAAACATTATCGTTTGAGCCGCAAATGGCTCGGGCCACACCATCGTCATGACCACGTTGAGGTGATCTTTGCGCCGCGCTGCTGGCGTGGTGACATGACGGTAAAAATAGTGCGAAATAAACCATCCATGACAAGGACTTAAGGCATTTGATGGCACCACATTTCGCAGCTAATTTCATATGACCGGCAGCGCCGGAAACCGCTCCTGATGGTCACTGCGCAAGTCGATACACGTCGATAGACCCCGAAAGGTGGGGCTCAAAGGTGTGCCGACAGCCGTCGATAGATACCGATAGATCCTGCGAGCGAGTTTTGCGGCTCAAATCAGATTGACGGTAAAAGTGACGGTAAAAAGTGCGGAGATGGTGGACAACCCCTTGTAAATCAACAGCTTGGAAGGCTCGTTGATGATCGAGTGGGAATAGAGTCACTGCGTGGTATCGCGGCAGCGTAGTCAGAGCTCTCGCTTTGAGAAGGGATTGAGCGTCCGCGTGCCGAAAGGTACGAAGTCACGAATGTTGCGTGTGACGACGATAAGATCGTGGCAGAGCGCGGTGGCCGCGATCATCGCATCCTCGATCAGGTTGTCGGTGCGGCCGTGCATCAGTCTCGCCCATTGGCGGAATGCGCGCCCGTCCATCGCAATCACGTTGTAAGTCGCGGCAACCTGTTCGAGCCAATGTTCGAGTTCAACGGCCTTTGCGGAGTCAGTGCGTTTTGTCACTTCAATCCCCGCTTGAATTTCGCCGAGCGTGACGACGGACAGGTGCAAGTCGGCATCTGCAATTCCGCCAACCCATTCTACGACCGCGCCATGCGGCTTAATCCGGCGGAGTTCTAAGACCACATTGGTGTCGAGCAGGTACACGTGTCAACCCGTGCTAAGGGGCGTACGGCGCTTCAATCCGCCGCGCGGTGGAATGGGAAGATCTGTTCGATGCGCATCAGACAGTAAAAGGTTTTTGAGAGTTGGCCGCGCCTGGTATTGGAGTCGATTCCAAGCGTCGATTGGCACGAGCACCGCAGCATCGACGCCGCGTTTGCTAACGAGTTGAGGGCCCTCCCGAACGCAATCGTCCAGTAACTCGCTGAAGCGAGCTTTAGCGTCTTGTACGGACCAAGTTTTCATAGGGGCCATCTGTCGAGGTTGTAATAGACTAGTCAGAAGACTAGTTATACGGAGATGGTTTTGTCAACGCGTAGGGTAAGGGTCCTCAACGCATGTCTGCATGCCTGGAGTTCGCATCAGGCCTGTCCCAACGTTAGTTGCAGCATAAAGCCGCTTCGTTGACCAATAAACATTACCGTGGTAATGTTTATTTATGCCAATCGCACACTCCAAATTAACCACGCAAGGTCAAATTTCCGTTCCTGCGGAAGTGCGAAAAATACTTGGTATTGGTCCAGGGTCAGTTTTGGAGTGGCACGACAACGAAGGCGTCTTGGTCGTACGACGAGCTGGTCGATTTAGCTCTGCTGACATTCATCAGTCGCTATTTCCAAATGGCGCACCCACTCGAATCAGCACAAGCGATGTTAAATTGAAAATCAAAGAATATATGCGCAAGCGGTATGCTGGCGGTTGACACCAATGTACTCGTCCGGCTCATCGTTCGCGATGATGCCGATCAAGTTCGCTCGGCAGAACGTTTTGTTGGAAAGGGGGCTTGGGTCTCCCACCTAGTGTTAGCAGAAACATTGTGGGTACTCGATTCCGTCTTCAATCTGTCGCGAGATCAACTCGTGGTGACGGTAGAGATGCTACTGAATCATGTTGATCTAACAATCCAGGAACCCAGCGTCGTAGTCGCGGCGCTTGAGCACTTTCGTTCGTCGCGCGCGGTCGGATTTTCAGACTGTCTGGTGCTGGAGATCGCGCGAAAAGCTGGACATGTACCTGTTGCTACATTTGATCGCACATTTGGAAAGTTGCCGGAAGTTCATCGTCTGATCTGAAGATGACGGAGCGCGTCGATGCGTATCCTATGCCACGCATTGACCTGACCTGCGATTCCTGATCCAGCCTGATGTTCCCTAAAATGGTGGAAAGAAGGGTTGGGAATCATGCCGAAACAACGGTTTACGATGGAAGAGATGGTTCACAAGCGGCGTGAAGCGGACGTGCTGTCTGGTCAAGGTCAGACGGTGGCACTGACAGATTTACGTCGCTTGCTGACTTGGCCGACGGTGCTGTTGGCGCTGTCAGTGGTTGGGATTGAGATGGGCTACATCCTGGCCTACCGTGCGGGCTGGAAGATTGGTGTGACGTACGCGTTCGCCAGCGGCGCGACGGTGGCGCTCTTGGCGCTATTAGGTGCGCTGTATTTCGTGGATCACCTCGATATTCGAAAGTGTCTCGGGCTTGTCTTGGTGTTGTTGGGTGGATGGTTGGTGGTCGCGTGAGGCTCTAGCGTCGCTGCTACGATTGTGGAGTTTTCTGAAGCCCGTGGGAGTTGCATGCTTATCGATCTTCATGCACCGCCTTGGCCCGCCAAGCCGAGCGAATAGCGCTTCGGCTTAGGGGCGACTATAGCCATTGAAGTTTTTCTCATGTTATTGAGTAGTGATACTCACTATGAGCACACAACGCGGATGGCGCGAAGAACTGAGGTGCAGGACATTGATAGAACCTACGCGACGGTCAGGCCAGTGAGTCTGATCTATCAGCGTTCCGGTAATCGTCGCGAGGCGTGGAAGACCCGCAGTATTTCTACCGTTTCGCCCTTGATCCGGTACGGAACAATATACCGAGTCCTCTGAACGACCAATTCTCGTGTACCGGGTACGCGTCCCGGACGACCTAGACTTGGTTGGTCGGCCATTGCTTCGACCGCGGCCAATACACGGGTAACGACAAGCTGCGCCGCCACGTCGTCGTCGACCGCGATGTACGACGCTTCTGCGTCCAGATTGCGTAGGGCTTTTTGGAGCCACCTAACGCGCATTCACCTTCCACTTCTTGCCAAGGGCTACGACCTGCCTGTCGCTAGCAAAGTCACCTGCATCGGCTTCCTTGAGTGCTGCTTTGATCTCTGCGATCTGCCATTCATTATTTTCGATGAATTCCCTAATGGCTTCGGCGGCGAGGAACGACTTGCTTCGTTGGGTGGATTCTGCCAACAAATCAAGGCGATCCTTAACGTCTTCCTCAAGGCGAACGGTCATTGTGGTCGACATACGCAGGACTCAGTGTGCTAACTTGTATACAAAATATCACAATAGGTGCTCCACGAACACTCCGCGCGTCAGTTTGTCAGCCTAGCGGGTTTGCGGCATGGGCCTTAGGAACGCGTGGCTCAAAGGAGGCGGGAGGGTTCGTGGCCAATGCAGGGAGGTCGACCCCGGTGATCTGTGGGCTGAGTCTGGATGCTGACGGACCGCCCGGAGGCACACAT
>CAIVRI010000149.1 GCA_903908265.1 uncultured Pseudomonadota bacterium | reverse complement strand
GTATTCGACGGACGCGAACGCATCGGCCGCAGCAGGCTTGTAGTTCATGGTCAGGAAAATGCCTGACACCAACTGGATCACCAGCACGACCAGCGATAAGACGCCGAACACGTACCAGTAATTGAAGTTCTTGGGCGCGTAGTACTCGGTCACATGCTCTTTGAGCATCTTATCGAGCGGAAAGCGCGCGTTAATCCAGCCCCACAGCCCGCTGGCCTGGCTTGTGGTGTGGTGGTCGTTACCCATCTAGAGGCTCCTTCGACTTTGCGGCGCGTCAGGCGGTCTGCGGGGTATCGCTGCCGACCATCACGCGAGTGTCGGTCAGGAACGTATACGGCGGCACGGTCAGGTTGGCCGGCGCCGGGACACCCTTGAACACGCGACCCGAGAGATCGAACTTCGACCCATGGCACGGGCAATAAAAGCCCCCCGGCCAGTCGGCCGAGACCGTCACGTCCGCCGGCTCGAACTTCGGCAGCGGCGAGCAACCCAAATGGGTGCACACGCCGAGCACGACTAAGAACTCTGGATTTCGTGCCCGCGACACATTCTTTGCGTAATCCGGCTGTACCGAACCATCGGATGCCGGATCCAGCAGGAATGGCGTCGCCGACTCCAACTGCTTGAGCATCTCTGGGGTACGACGGACCACCCATACAGGTTTGCCGCGCCACTCCACTTTCAGCATCGAGCCGAGCTCGAGTTGGCTTAAGTCGATTTCAATCGGCGCTCCAAGCGCCTTGGCACGCGCGCTGGGCTTCCAGCTCGCAAGAAACGGCGTTGCCGTAAAGACGACGCCTACGGCTCCGGTCAGTGCCGTGGCCGTGGTCAGCAGACGACGCCGACCCAGATCAACCTCTTCGCTCATGACATCCCCTGTGGAGGTCCCAACGCAAGGCAATGCAAAAAATGTTCCCCGAACCATACGGACGCCGCAAACCTGCGGTATTTCGTCGGCTCGAAGGATCGCGCATTATACACATCGCTTTGCGGCACGCAGCGACTGCCGCGCCGACGGATTTTAAGGAAGCCCTGTGCAGCGCCTAATTCGACTAGTCCGCTACCTTTCCCCTTGGATCGCCCTCGGTCTTGGCGGAGCTATTTTAGCCCTCTACCTACGCCCTTCCCTACTGTTACCGCGCAATCGGCCCGCCCCTTCCACGTCCGCAGGTCCGGCACTGACACAAGCCGTGACGGCGAGCGCGCTGGGGCCGGTGTCCGGTTCCAGCGTGGGTGTCGCCAGTTACGCCGACGCCATCGCGCGGGCAGCCCCCGCGGTGGTCAATATTTCGACACGGAAAGTTGTTCTTGAACGCCAATTGCCAGAGCAAATGGCACCTTGGTTCCCAGATTGGCCGGAATTTCGCCGTCGTGAGGAGTCCAGCCGGGGATCTGGCGTCATTTTGGACGCAGAGGGCCATATCGCCACGAACTACCACGTAATCAAGGGTGTTGAAGAAATCGTCGTCCAGCTACGCGATGGCCGCTCCGCAAAGGCTAAATTGGTCGGTACAGACCCGGATACGGACCTTGCGATTCTGCAGATAGGGCTCGGCAAGCTGCCGATCATGCCTTTGGGGCGCTCTGACCAACTGCGCGTGGGCGATGTGGTCTTGGCCATTGGGAACTCGCTGGGCCTCGGTCAGACCGTTACGCAGGGTATTTGTAGCGCGACAGGCCGGTCTCAGCTGGGTCTGGCCATGCTGGAAAATTTTATTCAGACCGATGCGGCGATCAATCCAGGCAACTCCGGTGGTGCTTTAGTGACGGCAACGGGCGAACTGATCGGCATCAACACCGCGATCCTTAGCCACGAACAAGGGGTCGAGGGCATCGGCTTTGCGATCCCAGTCAATCTCGTCCGCGGCGTGGCCCAAGAAATAGAGTCCAAAGGGCGCGTGGTGCGTGGCTGGACGGGAATGGGTCTCAACGACCTCAACGACGACAGCGGTAATCCGATGGCGGGGGTGCAAATTGCCGGCTTCTACCGCGGCAGCCCCGCCGCTGAAACCGGCCTGCGCCCCGGCGACATCTTGACCGAACTGAACGGCACACGCATTGTGAGTCGCCAAGACTTCTTCGGGCGCATCGCCCGCATGCATCCGGGCGTCACCTCAACAGTACAAGGCGTGCGACCGGGCGCCGGCCGTTTCGAACTAAAACTCCCGGTGATCGCCCGACCGATTGAACGCTAATTAATGCTCGCGCCGAATCTCGGCGCCGAGACCGCGCAGCTTTTCCTCGATCCGTTCATAGCCCCGGTCGATGTGGTAAATGCGCTCAATGCGGGTGCAGCCGTCAGCAACCAACGCTGCCAGCACCAGGCTAGCGGACGCACGCAGGTCGGTCGCCATGACCGGCGCTGCGGTCAAGCCATTGGCACCTCGGATGATGGCCGTATTGCCTTCGATCCGGATCTCCGCCCCGAGCCGACGCATCTCGTCCATGTGCATAAAGCGGTTTTCGAAGATCGTTTCCACAATCGTTGCAACACCATCTGCCACGGTGTTCAGCGCCGCAAACTGGGCTTGCATGTCGGTGGGGAACGCCGGATAGGGCGCTGTACGCACGTCGACCGCTTTGGGGCGAGCGCCCCGCATATCGCATTCGACCCAGTCGGCGCCGATCGAAATGAGCCCGCCCGCCTCACGCAACTTGGCGAGCACGGCATCCAAATGACCGGGTACGACTCGGTTGACGCGCACTCGACCCCGCGTGATGGCACCGGCGACCAAATACGTGCCTGCCTCAATTCGATCGGGCACAACGGCGTAGCTGCCGCCGTGCAAGCGCAAAACGCCTTCGATCACCAGCGTATCGGTGCCGACACCGGAAATGCGTGCGCCGAGGCTGTTTAGGAAGTGCGCAAGGTCGGTCACTTCCGGCTCGCGCGCCGCATTCTCGATGATGGTAGTACCCTCGGCGAGACAAGCCGCCATCATCAGATTTTCAGTACCAGTGACTGTGACGGTTTCAAGGACGATTCGAGCGCCCCGCAGCCGGCCATCCACTCGCGCCTTGATAAAGCCGTTCTCGATGCGAATTTCCGCGCCCAATTGCCGCATGCCGGAAACATGCAAATCAACGGGTCGCTCCCCAATCGCGCAGCCCCCGGGCAATGAAACATCGGCCGCCCCGAAGCGCGCGAGCAACGGACCGAGCACTAGAATAGAGGCCCGCATGGTCTTGACCAACTCGTAGGGCGCCACGCATTCGACCACCGTCGACGCGTCCACAACGACCGTCGCCGCCGTCGTGACCGTAACCTGAGCGCCCATATGCGCGAGCAACTGATGGGTGGTCGCCACATCGCGTAAGGCGATAGGCACGTTACTCACCGTGACCGTCCCGTCGACGAGTAGACAACCGGCCAGAATCGGCAACGCCGCATTCTTGGCGCCAGAAATCTGCACCGCGCCGTCGAGCCGACGGCCGCCTTGCACAAGCAACTGGTCCACGGCGGCGTTAGCTCCCGCCCTGCGCTGCCCACTCCTCCGGCGAGTGCGCTTGAATCGAGAGCGCGTGGATCTCGCGACCGACGACCTCGCCGAGCGTCGCATAAACCATTTGATGACGCTGAATCAGGCGCTTACCGGCGAACTGCGGAGCCACCACAACCGCCTCAAAATGGGTGTTGTCGTCCGACTGGACACCGACCTGAGCGCCGGGCAAGCCGGCCAGGATGGACTTTTCGATCTCGGCGGGGGTCATGGGATCTCGCTGTAAGGGGCGCTGAGAGAGGCGCCCATGGCCGGAGTGTAGTGAATCGGACCGCGGCAGAACAGCACTGCCCCTGCACTTGCTATGATTCACCGCCTACCAGATGGAGATCTGCCGACGTGACCGAGCCCTCTGCGGTGGTCCTAGATGATACCGCCCTGATCCAACTCGGGCGGGCGGCGCTGGCTACCGAGGCCGCTGCAATTGCGGCGGTGGCGGAGCGGCTGGGGGCTACTTTTGTCCAAGCCTGCCGCACCTGTCTGGCTGCCCGCGGCCGGGTGATCGTGATTGGCATGGGCAAATCCGGGCACGTTGGCCGCAAAATCGCCGCCACGCTCGCTAGCACCGGCACCCCCGCTTTCTTTGTGCATCCCGCCGAGGCCCAGCACGGCGATATCGGAATGGTGACCCGCGACGACGTGGTGCTGCTGCTCTCCAATTCGGGCGAAACCTTCGAAGTTCTCGCCGTACTGCCCGTACTGAAGCGTCTGGGCATCCCGCTAGTGGCGCTGACCGGTAACCCGCAATCGTCGCTGGCGCGTGCAGCGGATGTACATGTCGACGTCTCGGTTCCCGCCGAAGCATGCCCATTGAACTTAGCACCGACCGCCTCTACCACCGCCGCCTTGGCGACTGGCGATGCCCTCGCTGTGGCCTTGTTGCACCTGCGTGGCTTCACGGAAGATGACTTCGCCAGATCGCATCCCGGGGGTAGCCTCGGACGACGTCTGTTGCTACACGTCGAGGCTGTCATGCATCGCGGTGCCGAAGTGCCCATGGTGCGCCCTGAAGACACGCTCTCCGCCGGGTTACTCGAAATGAGCCGCAAGGGCCTCGGCATGACGGCGGTAGCAGATGACGAGGATCGTCTGCTCGGAGTTTTCACTGACGGTGACTTACGCCGCGCGCTAGACCGCCGCATCGATGTCCACGTCATGCGGATGGAGGATGTGATGACGCGGCAGTGCAGAACAATCGGCCCGCGAGCACTCGCCGTCGACGCCGTCGTTCTCATG
>CAIVRI010000148.1 GCA_903908265.1 uncultured Pseudomonadota bacterium | reverse complement strand
TTTTCTGGCCGCGCTCCGGAGAAAATAACGACCCGGAGAGAGCGAAAGTTGGCCGGTAGCCGGCCGGATGGCCCATCGGTGACGTCCGCAACCTTCCGCGCCAATCCCCAGCAACACGCAGGAATCCCCGCAGTCAGACAATAAAAAACCCCAACGGAGACCCGTTGGGGTTTTTAAATTGGTGGTGGGGTGGCCCCCGCACCAAACGACTATTGATAGTACGGAATCGAAGCGCTGCGGGCTGCTGCGAACCATTGCGAACGCGATCGAAAAGCCTGCCGGATTGTCGACCTGCACGCAGGTTTTCCAGTCATGCTGGTCACCGGGAATGGACATCAAACTCGTCTGCGATCTCATGCCAGTTCAATTCCCAAACCCGGAATCGAACCCGCGTCCGTCAATGCCCATGAACCGCCTTCCAGGCTGTGTATTCGGACGGTCGTAAACCGTAGCGCGCCAGCACCCCCTCGTGCATCCTGCGGAGTTCTTCGACGGTCAGGGCCTTTACGCCCGCTTGTTCACCTTCAGGTATACGCTCTGCCACAGCTCGCCGAATACAGGAAAGCGGTTCCAGTTCCGGATTTTTGATGATTTCGCGGATGGTCTGCTTGATGAACTCACGCCACGCCAAGCGAAGGGGGTCGGGCTCCGCCAAGTCTTGTTTTATCGCCAGATATTCCTGCGTAGAGCGTTCGTAAGCCCAGATGTAAAGGTCACGCAACAGCTCCACGCGGGTGATTTCGTACACGCCGAGGGTGGCCCCGCTGTATGCCTGCTCCGGCACGTCCAGAAAAGTCAGCGGACAAAGGTTCGCGCGGAACAGAGGCAAATTCGCGGCTAATCGCGAAGTACGCTTGTTGATGTCGGCAAAGGGCTGCAGGTAGGGCAAATGCACCATCATGAAGAAGGATTGCTCAAATGGATCTTCAATCTGGTTAGCTTTACCCAGAAGCACTTCCAGTGCGTCTTCGATCTGCTGTGGTGTTGAGAGCGGGCGATAGACGCTTTTGCCGATATCGACGGCGTGCTGGCGAATGCGTCCCTCATCTGCTGGATTGGGCAGCAAGTTTTCCGACAAGGCGCTGTGCAAGTTCATCAGCGTGTAGCGGTTGAACTCCGCACTGTCGATGTTTTCGACCAGCAGTTCGATCGCCGTCTTATGGTTCAGGATCATCTGTGTTTCGATGGTCGCCTTGCCCCGTGCTGCCTTGCCATGCTCAATGAGTTCGCGCGTATCGAGCCGGGAGTAGCTGTTGCCCTCCAGATGGCTTGATGCCCATGACAAGTCGATCAGTAAACGATTGAGAATGGCGCGGCTGTATGTGCCCGCGGGTTTGTCCCCGTCCGTGGTTCTGCCCATCTTGTGTAATTGGCGGCGCAGCGACTCAGACAAATACCAGGTCTCATTGGGACGGTAAGCATCCAGAAAATCACGCTGATAGCCTACCGGCTTGCGCGCTTCCGGAAGCTGATCGATATAGGCAACGATGTCTTGGCTGTCGGCAGATCGGGGAATAAAAGGCGGGAATCTATCTACTCTGGTGGCCAGTACACCGCTGCGAGGTTGGGCATCGGCACGAAAATAGCGACGGGCCCGACCTTCACCCGTTGCTGCGACTTGGCCGCTATCGATCAGCTTCGCAATCAAGCGCTGTGCTGTTCGCCTGGCAATGCTGGGGTGCGCAGTCAGCAGTTCGGCCAGCGTCAATCCGATCTCGGATGCCCGGATGCTGTTCAGCAAGTCTGTGTTGGATGACATCGTGCCTGGCGCCGTTCGAAGTACATGTGGCGCAATTATGGCGCAGTTTATTGAACTGCGCCATAATTAACTCGAAAAGTGGCGCAGTTCATGACCATCTGCGCCACGGTCCTACATAGAGTAGATGTGGCTCGGTACTCGCACCCCAACTTGAGTTCTTGGGCCTGCGCCGTGAGTTCGTCCAAGGCCCGAAGCCGAGCCGCCCAGGTATCGTGCGCATTGGCGGCCGTCGGTGCAGTGCCCGAATGGTTTGACGCAAACCCGTTCAAGGTGAATTCGCCACCGAGTGCATCGACGACACGCAGTACATGCTCGAGGCGGAGCGTGGGCTTGCCTGCTTCCAGATCGACGATGAAGCGCAAACCCACACTAGCAGCCAGAGACAGCTGTGCTTGAGTGAGGCCACGCTGTTTTCGAGCCGCGCGTACGGCATGACCAAGATCTTGCGGCGTGGCAATACGAATCATGAGGGTGTCTTTTATAACCAAATTCCCGATCGGTAAATTTTCATCCGTGGGTCTTGGTTTGGCAACAAAATATTCCCGATCAGTAACGTTTTCGCATGCGGAGAGTAACGGCATCAATCGCCACAAAAAATGCGGCGAATCGCTCGGCGCAACATAACGCTTGGCTGGTGCGCGGAATAGCGCCTTCATGGACTCCTGCCAACTCATTCGGAAGGAGACCAAAATGGAAGTCGTTCATCTCAACCAAAAACAACTGGCCACGCGCTGGCATCTCAGCGCGGCCTGCCTCGAACGCTGGCGCAGCGAAGGCATCGGGCCGAAATTCATGAAGCTGAAGGGGCGCGGCTGTACAGGCAGGTCGACATCGAAGCTGTTTGAGCAAATCAAACAGAACGCACGGTGAGTCTGTTGGCATTGCGCCAGGGACGCTTTACCCGCTTTGGTAGCCAATGCCGCAATCCAACCACTTGATTCATTCGCGCGTAACCCATTGATCTGTAATGGGGGGGGGTCGCGGACTTTGCGGACTTCGGGTCTATTTCGGCGAGCGAGGTCGGAGCGAGGGATGGCCAGGAGAGAGTGGAATGTGGCCCGGAACGGCCAATTCATGCGGTTGGCGAAGTCCGCAGGCGTTCGGAGGAACCCGCACGAGTACGCGGGAACTGGCGCGATCAGGCAAGCAAAAACCCCAACCGAGAACGGTTGGGGTTTCAATATTGGTGGTGGGACGGTACCCCGTGCCAAACCCGGTTGAAAGTACGCAATGCAAGCCCTGCGGGCTGGCGCGAACTCCTGCGGAAACGAGCGAATCCCCCCTACAGGGCGCGGACGTTCAAGCGGTTTGGTTGCCGGACTGGCTGCTAATGTCGGCAGATCAACTCTGCCGAGG
>CAIVRI010000147.1 GCA_903908265.1 uncultured Pseudomonadota bacterium | reverse complement strand
TGTGACCAGCAAGGCCGCCAGAATCCCGCCAAAAACCGCATAAACTGTGTGCCGAGCCATGCAATGTCTCCACGATGCGCGATTTCCGGCTTGAGGACCACCCGATTTCCCGAGTTGGGACCCACCTGATGTGGGATGCCGGCGGAGCCGTAGGCGACGATGATTACTCGGCTTTGGATCTGGCGGCAAGTTTTCTTGCTTTGACGCCGCGGTAACTTTCGCCGGTGATGGTGATGACGAGGGCGGCGTGCTGCAGTCGATCCCGGATAGCATCGGCGATGACGGGGTCTGCGATGACCTCAGCCCAGTGATCGAGTGGTAACTGGGTGGTAAATAAGGTCGACTTTCCGAACGATCGGTCTTCGAGTATTTCGCATAGATCTTGAGCCTCAGTCGCAGTCAGCTTGCGCATGCCGATGTCGTCTAGGATCAGCACGTCAGGTTTGGCAAGCCGGTCGCGGTACCGCAAGTAGGTACCGGTCGCGCGGGCGAGTGCGAGGTTTTCAAGCCACGTCGTGACGCTGAGGTATAACGCCGACTTGCCGTGCTGGCAGGCTTGCATCGCGATGGCTTGGGCGATGTAACTCTTGCCAACACCGGTCTGTCCGACGAGCACCAGCGGCCGGCCATCCTTGAGCCAAGTTAAGCTTTGGAGCTCGCGGACCTGGGTTTTGGTGATTGATCGCTTGGCGGTGTAGTCGAAGTCGTCGAGGGAGACGCGGACCGGCAACTTTGCGGCGCTGAGCCGTCGTGCGGCTGCGCGCTCGGCTCTGGCATCCAACTCGGCCTGTAGCAGAGCATCCAAGAACTCGGTGTAGGCGATCTGGTCGCGGGTGGCATCGGCAATGATGCGTTCGAACGCGGCGAGCATGCCGGTCAGTTGCATCTCGGCCATCAGGTTGCGGGCAACGGCGGTACTCATAGCAGGGACTCCTCGGGTGGTGTGAGAACGGTCTGGGGATTGTTGGTGGCGTAACGCAGCAGCGGGTTGCCCGGTCGGCGCGCGATGCTGCGATCTTCGGCGGGTGGCGGCGCGTGCTTTTGCTGTTGGATCAGATCGGCGAACAGCGGCGCGCGGATCTTGTTTAGTCGACGCATGTCGGCGATGGCAGAGATGATGCGTGGGATCGCAACATCACGCCCTGCCGCGTGGACCTCCTTCGATGCCACTCGGAGGATGCCCTGGATGCGGCGGATGTTGCCGTAGACGTCGGCCGCCAACAGGTCAGCGACGAGCTGATGGAGATCGGCGTGAACGAACCGCGACTGCGATAGCAGGTGCTGAGGTGTCGCCTCGTAGTAAGCCACCGAGGCATCCGGGAAGTGGCTGTCGATGCGGATCCGACGGGCGGTTCGACTGCGATCCCGCGGGTGTAGCGCCAGTCGCTCGCCGTTCAGGAAGATCTCGACCTGACTCTGCGTCAGCTTGACCTTGAGCAGCTTGCCACGATGGATGTGCGGCGCACTGTAGTACGCTGAGTCGACGGCAATGTAGCAGTCAGGGTGCAGTCTCGCGTCCTTCCACTCGGCGTTGTCGAAGTCACTGGCCGGCAGCACCTTGAGCGCGGATCGTTCAATCGCGAACCGCTCGCGCCGCGTGACGCCGAACCGCGTATGGCGCCGATCATTGATCCGCCGGACGCACTCGGCCAGGGCCTCGTTGATCTGTACGAGCGAGGTAAATCGGTGCCGGCGGTAGCGGAACCGCTGGTATCGCATCAGGATCTTCACCAGACCCTCGACGATGGCCTTGTCCTTCGGATGCCCAGGCCGTGCCGGCACGACCGCCGTCGCATAGTGCGCGGCGAGCGCTGCATAGGCGGGGTTAAGGTCCGGATCGTACAGGTGGCACTTGAGCACGCCCTGCTTGAGGCAGTCCGGCACCGTTACGTGCGCCACGCCCCCGTAAAACGCGTACATCCGCTGATGGCAGTCGAGCCAGTTGTGGCTCTTCATGTCGTCGGCCGCCCACGCGAACAGCAACTGACTGTAGCCAAGCCCCGCAACGAACACGACCG
>CAIVRI010000146.1 GCA_903908265.1 uncultured Pseudomonadota bacterium | reverse complement strand
TTCTGCGGTCTTACCGGCATCCGGGTAGCCCGCCAGGTGCAGCATGCGTTCGATGTGGGCCTGATAAGCGGTCCGTACCGACTTAAACTGGTCTTCGTCGCGCAGGTAGAAATCGCGGTCAGGCAAGCCAAGACCGCCGTGGCTGAGACCGAGGACGTAGCGGTCTGGATTCTTTTCGTCGAGCGTGATGCCGATGTCGAAGGGCCCCGGTAAGCCGTAGGCCGGCGCGCCCATCAGGTAGGCCACGGCATCCAACGATTCCGCCCGGTAAATCTTGTCGAGGGCAGGTTCCGCTTTCGATAGGCCGAGCGCATTAATGCGCGCCTCATCCAAAAAACTCGCGTAAAAGTCGCCGATCTTCTGGGGGATCGAGCCGGGCGCGCCGCCGGACTTCTGCGCATCTTCCAGCAGTCCACGAATGCGGATCTCGTTCTCATCCGCTAGTTTTGCAAATGAGGTCCAGGAGGTACGATCCGCCGGTAGCGTCTCGGTTTTCATCCAATGCCCCCCTGCGTAGGCATAGAAGTCATCACCGGGCTTGACCGCGAGGTCTTGGCCGCTTAGATCAATGCCGAACGGGGGAATTGTCGGCAGGATATCGACTGCGTTGGCCGGTGCCACTGCGCCTAGCGCTAGGGTTACCGTACAAAGGATAGGCGACAGACGCGTGAACAATGACATGGAGGATCTCCTGAAATCAGGCCCCTACCATATCAAAGCCAAAGTTAAGTGTCCGCTTTGGCTCCGGTAGGAGCGATGTGCGCGGTCATATCGGATCGAGCGAAGATCGGTGCAGCGCTAAGGCGCTGATTGCTGCTGCCCCTATTGCGTACGCTTGTATAGGGCGGAATCGTCTCGCAGCTAAAAAGTGTCTAGCTAAAGCCCAAGCACAGGAGTGCAGCGCTAGGGTGCGGTCACTAGCGGTTGCTGGCGTGGGGGAGTGCTAGACAGGCCGCAGGGTTGAAGCGGGCGGGGCGTCGGATGACGCCCCGCCATGCCTAGTAACGGATTAAGGCTTTTTGGCGTAGACCTTGCACCAGCCGTTGCCGCTCACCAACTTGCCCGCGAAGATCGCGCACGGCGCCTGCGCGTCCGTGGCTTTGCCCTGGTATTGCACGCAGTTGGCGCACTTCTGTTCCGCCTTGTGGGTTGGATTTGACTTAGCATCCACCTGAGCGGTGTCAGCGGCATAGCCCAGCGCCTTCGCCTGTGGGTCGTTAGCATCCAAGGTTGGGGCGGCTGCCTCGGCGCGGCTGAATGCGGCCACAACAGGAATTGCGGCAAGGCCGGCAAGCGCTCCCTTCAGTAGGGCGCGGCGGGGAAGCTTTTGGTCGAGCATCAACTCACTCCTTAAAACGGTACTAAACGATCCGCGGCCTTGGGCCGCTGGCGCATATGATAAAGCCTAGGGCGTCCATCCAATAGGCGCCGCGGCAAGTACAGTCGAAAAAGCCCGTCCTGTACGGGTTTAAATAAGAATGGTTCTCATCTTGGATCGAGATGGTTACTCTTCCGAATCGGCTCGGCCACCACGGTTGCGAATGCCTCGCCGCCGTCAATGACCTCATAGCCATTGCCAATCCAGCGCGCCGGCAGTTCCAAGGAACTGACAATCGAGGCGGCAACCGCTGACAGGTAGGGCAGGGACTGGACCACCATGACGAGTACCCATGCGCGCAGGTCTGGGCTGTCCATCCGCATCCGATCAAGGCTGCCATCAGAGAGGTTGTAAGTCACCGCCCAAGCACTCAATAGCAGGCCGAAAGCCATCAGCGCTTCCTCGCGACAGGCTTGCAGTGCGCCCCAGAGGCTCTGTGCGTTCGCTTGTTTCGGTGTCCGAAAGAACGGTTCATTGTTGGTGAAAAGACCCTTGAGAACCGCGCACCCAATCGTGTGCGCCAAGCCAAGGCCCGCAATCGAGGCCGCCAAGGTCTGGCGAATGCCGGCGCCGACCCGCACGCGGTACAAGTGCATCAATTTTGCCAGCTTGAACACGAACAGCGAAAGCGGAAGGATCGAAAACATTGCCAAGGGCGCATCGAATTTGGTTGGCAATGCAACCATCAGGAAGGACCACAGTAGCGCAAACAGATTCACTGTCACGTTCAGACCGTCGGCCATCCACGGTAGCCAGCCAGCGAGAAAATGATAGCGCTGCCCGGCTGTAAGTTGCTTGGAGTCTCGTCCGAAGAGTTCTTTCGCATGGGCGCGCATAATCTGCATTGCGCCATAGGCCCAACGGAAGCGCTGTTTCTTGAAGTCAATGAAGGTATCCGGCATCAATCCCTTGCCATAACTGTGAGGGATATAAGTGGCCTCTAAGCCTGCCTCAAATACGCGGAGGCCCAATTCTGCATCTTCTGTAATGCACCACTCAGCCCAACCACCCAGCTCTTTCAAAACAGAATGCCGAACGATCGTCATAGTGCCGTGCTGGATAATTGCGTTGCGCTCGTTGCGTGTCACCATGCCAATATGGAAAAAACCACGGTATTCGGCGTGGCACATCGCCTTGAAAGCATTTTGCGAATCGTCTCGATAGTCTTGTGGGGCCTGCACGATGGCGATGCGTGGTGCGCTAAACGCTGGCATCAGATCCTTGAGCCACTTCGCCTCAACGCTGTAGTCGCTGTCGATAACGGCAATTGCTTCTGCTGCCGGGTTGGTATTGCGCAGTGCGAAATTAAGCGCGCCGGCTTTGAATCCCGCAAGAGGACTCACATGGAAAAATCGGAAACGACTGCCGAGCGCCTGGCAATGCGCTTCCACGGGACGCCACACCGACTCGTCCTTGGTATTGTTGTCGATCACTACAACTTCGAAGTCTGGATAGTCGAGCTTTGCCAACGCATCGAGCGTTTCAATCAACATGTCAGGCGGTTCGTTATAGGCTGGCACATGAATTGAAACGAAGGGCCGATAGGCGTCATTAGCGCCTTCCGATGCCGGGCGTACTAACAGTCGGCGGCGAAGCTTGATCCAATGCGCTTCCGCCCATTCGTGCGCTTCTGCTAGCAGCACTGCGATCACCCCAAGCATGCCTATAAACAGCAGCACGCCGATCGCCACGTTAGTGACCGTCAGGTACTGCTGCGAATACTCATAGATAACCCAGGTGGTGAGTGCGCTGGCCCCATAGACGATGATTGCGAGAAAGCTTCTGCCGCGGTTACGCAGCGCACTACTGTGCAGATAGAACCAAAACAACAAGCAAGCCGCGAGCAATACCGAGACCGCCGCCAGCATTTGCCACGCCGGCAAGCGACTGATCGGCTTGGTGAACTCAAATTTAGGGCGGCGCTGGGCATCATAGACGCCCCAATAGGCGCCAACGCCACCTTCAGATTGTGCCTTCCATGGTTGATCGAAGGCCTCTTCGATGTAATACGGCACGTGCTCGAGTTCGGCCCAAGCCAGGAAACGACGCAAGAACAACGCTTCGTTTGCGTCAGAGGCGACCGCTTTTTCGCGGGTGCGCCCGTTGGAGGGCCAGCCGACTTCGCCAATGACCACTGGTTTCTTGGGAAATCTTGCCTGCACCTCGTGATACCGATCAATCGAGTACTGGACGGCTTTTTCGACGTCGATGCCTTCCCAGTATGGCAAGAGGTGGATAGTGATGTAGTCGACGTGGTCTACCAATTCTGGGTGCTTGATCCAAACGTGCCAAGGTTCAGCAGTGCTGATCGGTTGTGCAATCGACGCGCGCGCGCGGTCGAGAAAACCGATGAATTGCTCCAAGGGCAAATCGTTGCGCAGCACCGATTCATTGCCAACGATGATCCGCGCCACATTGCGATGCGTTTTGGCCAGATCAATAGCGCGATCGAGCTCTTGCTCATCGCGTGCAACCCGAGCATCGATCCAGACCCCGAGGGCCACGTTCAGCCCGCGCTCCCCCGCCAGTTCCGGCACCAGGCCGATCGTGTTGGAGACCGTATAGGTGCGAATCGCTTGCGTCTTGCCCTTGAGCAGATCAAGGTCCTCGGCGATCTGCTCGCGCGTGGGGTACTCCTCCTTGACCGCATCTTGGCCCGGCCGAAAGGGCGACAGAGCGAAGCCCCAAGTAACGCGTGGCCACTCCGGTTCTTTCTCCGGACGGTTCAGCCACGCCCACGTGAACACGGTCACGAGCGCGAAGGCCAATGAAATGACGATGGCGGAGAGACGGGAGTTGGGCTTGACCATAACGTACAGAATACCGCGCCCGCGTGTTCTGGTCGTGCCCCGACGTGGTCAAACCCTACCGTTAGCGCTGAACTGATGCCTGCCGGTTATGGGGGCACCCTTCCCCGGCGCGGAGGCTTCCGATACCGTGGCAGCCTCGAAAAGGGATCCCGTGATGCGTTCTGTCCAGTACCAAAATTCGACCGTCCTGACGCCTCCCTCGGGTGCCGGCCGCCCGGAACCTATTTCGGAACGGTTACGGGAGATTCCCTACAACTACACTTCCTATTCCGATCGAGAGGTCGTAGAGCGCCTATTGGGGGATGCCGGTTGGGCTCTCGTCGGCGATCTGCGCAACGAACAGCGGACCGGGCGCTCGGCGCGGATGCTCTATGAGGTGCTGGGGGATATCTGGGTTGTGCTGCGCAATCCTTACCTCGAGGACGACCTGCTCGATAATCCCCGCCGTCGTGCGCTGCTGATCGATGCGTTGCAGCATCGGTTGGGCGAGATCGATCGGCGCCGGGCGGCAGACGATGCGCCGGACTCCAAGGTCGCCCAACTTCTAGCCCTCGCGCACACGGCGGTCGAACGGTTTGCCAACCATTTCGACACGAGCGCAAAACTCCGGCGACGCGGCCGCCGCGTTCTCGAAAAGCACACCCGTGCGGATAATGTTTGTTTTGATGCATTCGCGCGGGTTTCGCACGTTACCGACGCCACCGACTGGCGGGTCGAATACCCTTTCGTTGTGCTGACGCCAGATACCGAAGAGGAGATGCCCGGCCTGGTTCGTGCCTGCATTGCGCTGGGTCTCACGATTGTTCCTAGGGGCGGCGGCACCGGGTATACCGGCGGCGCTATCCCGCTGACGCCTCTCGCGGCGGTCATCAATACCGAGAAGTTGGACGCCCTGGGTGGCGTCGAGTCTACGGACCTGCCGGGCGTGCTTGGTGCGGTGCCTACCATCCGCACCGGCGCTGGCGTGGTCACCAAGCGCGTAAGCGACGCGGCGGAACACGCCGGACTTATCTTCGCGGTGGACCCGACTTCTGCTGATGCCTCCTGTATCGGCGGCAATATAGCGGTCAATGCGGGTGGCAAAAAGGCCGTTCTATGGGGCACGGCCGTGGACAACCTCGCTTGGTGGCGGATGGTTGATCCGGACGGCAACTGGCTCGAAGTCTCCAGGGTTGGCCACAACCGCGGCAAAATTCATGAGGTCGAAAGCGCCTACTTTGAGTTGGTCTGGAAGGACGGTGCAGCACACCCCGATCAGGCCCGCGAGTTGCGCCGCGAACACTTGGTCATTCCTGGCAGGTTGTTCCGCAAGGCGGGTCTGGGTAAGGATGCGACGGATAAGTTCCTCGGCGGCTTGCCAGGGGTACAGAAGGAAGGCACCGACGGATTGGTGACGGCTGCGCGTTGGGTGCTGCATCGCATGCCACGGGAAACGCGCACTGTGTGCTTGGAGTTCTTCGGGCAGGCCCGTGACGCCGTTCCCTCGATCGTCGAAATAAAAAACTTCGTCGATACCCGGGGTAAGGAACGCGGGGTGCTCCTTGCCGGCCTTGAGCACCTTGACGACCGATACTTGCGCGCGGTGGGTTATGCCACCAAATCCAAGCGTGGCGGTCTCCCGAAAATGATTCTGCTCGGGGATCTGGTGGGTGATGACGCTGACGCGGTCGCCGCGATTACCTCGGACATCGTTCGCATTGCCAACGCGCGTGCGGGAGAAGGCTTCATTGCCGTCAGTGCGGAAGCGCGGCGTGCTTTCTGGCTCGACCGTGCGCGCACAGCCGCTATTGCCCGGCACACCAACGCATTTAAGATTAATGAAGACGTCGTCATTCCGTTACCACGGATGGGGGACTACACCGACGCCATTGAACGCATCAACATTGAACTATCGACTCGCAACAAGCTTCGGTTGATCGCGGCGCTGTCGGCTTATCTGTCTGGGCCCGTGTCGATCGGCCAGACCGAAGATGCGACAGGCGAAACCATCTCGTCGGCCGAATTTGTCGGCGACCGCATCGACGAGGCGCGTCAAATGCTGGCGCAGGTGGGACAGCGCTGGCAGATCATTCTCGATCGCTTGGATGAACTGCTGCTCGATGTTCTGCCGGCTCTCGAAGCGGCCAAGATTCCAGAGGATCTGTTGCGACACCTTGCGACGCTCGCGCAGGAAACACCGACACTGACGCTGTTCTCGGTGGTACAGGACCGTACCATCCGCCTGTCTTGGAAAGTAGAGCTGCGAGCGCCGTTGCTGCGTCTTCTCGCAGGCCCGCTCTCCGGCGCGATGACGCACTGTGCCGACCTGCACGCAAAGATCCTTAAGAGCCGCCTCTTTATCGCGTTACACATGCACGCGGGTGACGGCAACGTGCATACCAACATCCCGGTAAATTCAGACGACTATGGGATGCTGCACGAGGCCAATGAGGTTGTCGCTCGCATCATGAAGATTGCGCGCGAACTCGGCGGCGTCATTTCGGGTGAGCATGGTATCGGAATCACCAAATACGAATTCCTAACAAGCGAAGAGACGCAAAGATATCGCGCTTACAAGCAGCGTATTGATGCGGATGGGCACTTCAACAAAGGCAAGCTCTTACCCGGCGGAGACCTGAACCGCGCATACACACCAAGCTTCAATCTGCTCGGCCATGAATCGCTGATCATGAAGCAATCCGATATCGGATCGATCTCTACTGCAATAAAAGATTGTCTACGTTGCGGTAAGTGCAAGCCGGTATGCGCAACCCACGTGCCACGTGCCAATTTGCTCTACTCGCCTCGCAACAAGATTCTGGCAACTTCTCTGCTCGTAGAAGCGTTCTTGTACGAAGAGCAGACGCGGCGAGGCGTCTCAATTCGCCATTGGGATGAATTTTCCGATGTTGCCGATCACTGTACTGTGTGCCACAAGTGCTTAAGCCCCTGCCCCGTTGACATTGATTTTGGCGACGTCAGCATGGCGATGCGCGATCTATTAAGACGAATGGGCAAGCAGCGCCGACGTCCTGTTGCGCAAGCGGCGGCTTTTTTTCTTGAAGCCACTAGTCCGGCAACAATCAAGCTCGCGCGCGCGGCGATCGTCGGCTTAGGCTATCGTGCCCAGCGCCTCGCAAATCGTCTTTTTGGAGCGGCAGCAAAGGCGCAAACAGCACGACCTCCTGCCACTACCGGGCGACCTAAATTACACGAACAGGTGGTGCACTTCGTCAATCGCCGCATGCCTTCTGGTCTGCCCAACAAAACCGCGCGAGCCTTGCTCGATATCGAAGACCGCGATTACGTCCCGATTATTAGAAATCCGTTGGTGACCAACGCCGAAACAGAGGCCGTGTTTTACTTCCCCGGTTGCGGTTCAGAGCGCCTCTTTTCTCAAGTCGGCTTGGCAACGCAGGCCATGCTGTGGCACGTGGGGGTGCAAACGGTGCTGCCGCCAGGGTATCTGTGCTGTGGCTACCCGCAGAGGGCCGCAGGTGAGTCTGGCAAGGCAGAAAAGATCATTACTGATAATCGTGTTCTCTTCCATCGTGTGGCAAATACGCTGAATTATCTAGATATCCGTACTGTGGTTGTCAGTTGTGGCACTTGTTATGACCAACTTGCGGGCTATGAGTTTGATCAAATATTTCCCGGCTGCCGACTCATTGACATACACGAATTTCTGCTCGAAAAAGGCGTTCGTCTCGAAGGAGTCACTGGTCAACGGTATGTCTATCATGATCCGTGCCACACACCAATGAAGCAAGGCTCGCCCTTGGTGACTGTCAATGCACTGTTGAATGCCGAACTGAATGGGCGGGTGGAGCGTAGTGCCCGATGTTGCGGTGAGTCCGGTACGTTCGCAGTCACACGACCCGATGTCGCGACGCAGGTGCGCTTCCGCAAGGAAGAGGAATTAAAAGCAGATGTATCTGGCGTGCGGGCGACTGGACACGAAGGCTCCATCAAGGTCCTCACGTCCTGCCCCTCCTGCCTACAGGGTCTGGCGCGATATTCCGATGTGACGGGAGTAGAAGCGGATTACATTGTGGTTGAGCTTGCGCGTCATCTGCTCGGCGAAGATTGGATGGCGCGGTACATTAGCGCGGCCAATACCGGTGGGATTGAGCGCGTGTTGGTCTAATCTTCGCCCCCTGTATGCGTGCGCCCTAGATCCAGCGCACTAGCCAGCATGTGATTAATGCCGGTGAGTTCGATCAGCATCGGAAATCGCGGGCTCCGGTCGGTCCGCCCGTGTCGTTGAGGGCGTTCTAGAAGCGCCGCAACTCGACGGCACTGCCACAGAGTCAATTGCTCGTAGGGAACTCAAACAGTGAGGTTAGATCGCCGATTGCCGGACTATTGACCGGTTTGTACGGATCCTCTGGCCTCGTGATTGGATTGTTCAGACGATCTCGGCTCCGCCCCGAGAGGGGTGGTAGCCACCAGTTATACTCGATGAACTTTAGAATCGACGCATGATCTTGATACACGTGGTCCACGTGACCCTTACGGGCGAAGGGCGAAAGCACTAGAAACGGTACTCTTGTTCCGTCTCCAAAAAAATCGAGTGGCTGTATATATCCAGAGTCGAAGGATCCGCCGCCTTCGTCTGTGGTGACGAGAATCGCTGTATCAGCCCACAAATCAGGATTTTCCATAAATCGATCGAGTAGGTTCCTGATGAATGCCTCGTATCGGGCAGTTGCGGAGTAACCAGGATGTCCGCTATCGATGTTTTTAGGGACGACAAAACTTACTTCGGGCAGGTGGTCAGATTCTATCGCCCGATAAAAAGACTTTAGGTTTTGTAGCCGACCGGCGTCAGGTCCACGCAAGATTCTCGGAAAAGAAACCAATGGATCGCCGCTATCGTTGTAGACGAAGGCTCGGGTCAGATCCTGCGATTCGGCCGCCAGCACTTCTTCGCTGGCGTCGGGTAACTCAAGGCGTATCCGTTCGGAGGCGCGCGCGTACAGGGGGTCCTCTTTCAAGTCCTCGAAATCGCGCCCGCCGGTAAACCATGCCCAGTCGACGTGCCCCGCGCTGAGCGCAGAGCCGATTTCCGGCATGGACTGCGGTGGATAGACGTACTGATCCGGCCCTAACGGAATGACCGTGCCGTCGGGCAGCATGGGTGGCTGGTAGTTGTTAACGAGATACCAAGTGTCCGCCGCGCAGTTAGGGTCTAAATGCCGTCGCGCGAGCAGAGCGCGAATCGCTCGGGCGCCAGGATCGTCGCGATCACAGCGGACGTAACTGCCGCCGCTCGTGCCGTCGTGCGTATAGAAATTATCAGTGCCTACTGCCGGATCTGGATTTTCTATCTGTTTCGCTGGCGGCCGATTGAGGCGCCCATCGATCTGGTAGGTCGCTACGTCGCCGGTAGCCAACGCCATGAAGTTGGCTGTCGTTCCACCCATGATCGACTGGTGATAGTTGTCGCTAATCGCGTATTGATCGGCGAGCTGTTTGAAATAGGGAGCGTCACCGCCCGACATGTTTAAGAACCCCATCACCTCGCCGCCCTGACCGGGGTCGTGGGGCGTCACATTGGGTGTGTCTCCGCCCCGGCCGGCCGTATTGGCAACCCAGACGTACCGGCGCAGGTCCACATTTGTGCCGCCCGTCTGTTGCCACATCTGGAAAAAACGATGGACCGGGTCGCCCGTTTCAACCCCGGACTCCAGACCATAACCGGCGTAGCGACTGATCGAGTACGGGCCGTTCGTCATCAGAGAGCGGAAGCGCAGATCGGGTACGGCGCTGCGTCCTTGCATCGTCATCGGGTCCTGCGTGCCGACGAGAGTCGGTGCTGGCAGCCTTGAGTAGATCTTAGTTGGAGTCGTGTCGATCGTATATCGACCGCCTATATTCGCGAAGCGATACTGTGCCGCATCGCTGTAGTGCGGGCCGGGTAGTCCTTCTGCGTCAACAATGCCGCGGGAACGCAGGTTGTCGATGGTCTCGTTGTCACGTGGTTTGTAGGTGGCATAGAGGGCATCAAAGCTGACGTTCTCACCGATCACGACGACCAAGTGATGGATTGGCGTCCGTGTTACTGCGGACGCAATGGTCGGCGTCGATCCGGCTAACATCAGCAGGGCAGTGATGGCAATGCGAACACTCATTCTGGCGCCCTCTCTGGCGGTGCCGGTAGAGCATTCAGCTCTTCCGCAGTAATAATTCGAGGGATTGTCTCGAGTTGGCTGACCACATCAATTTCTTTGCCCTCGGCAGCCACCTTGAGGTCGCGAAATCGACGTGCGGTCGGCAAAACGCGAGACTCTAGGGAGCCCACTGCCTCGTTGTAGGCGATCATCGCATTGGAAAGACCCTTGCCCATGCGGTTCCAGTGCCCGGCCATTGTTGCGAGTCGATCGTAAAGCTCGCGACCCAAGGCCGCGATCTCGCGCGCATCATTGGCCAGTGTCTCCTGTCGCCACCCATAGGCGACGGTTTTCAGGAGCGCGATCAAAGTGGTTGGCGTCGCCAGAATCACCTTGCGATCGATGCCTCCCTCGATCAAGGTCGGGTCTTGCTCAAGTGCCGCGCTGTAAAAAGCCTCACCCGGTATGAACAGGACAACGAACTCCGGTGTTTCGAACTCAGCCCAGTAACTCTTTGCCGAAAGTTTTTGAATGTGGTCGCGAATCTGCTTGGCGTGCTCCGCAAGTTTTTTCGCTCGGGACTCGTCATCAGCCATTTCAAGCGAGTCGAGATAGGCGGACAGGGGAGCTTTGGCATCTACAATGATGCTTTTGCCACCCGGGAGTCGGACCACAAGGTCTGGTCGCAGCGCCCCATCCTCGCTTGCCACGTTGACCTGCTCTTGAAAATCGACCTGATCGAGCATCCCGGCCAGTTCGACGACGCGACGCAGTTGTAGTTCACCCCAGCGGCCACGGACGTTCGGGCGACGTAGAGCGCCGACTAAATTTCCAGTCTCGCGTCTCAGGTCCTGTTGGGTCGTTTGCAGATTTCCGACCACGGCGAGCAGGTTTTGGTAGGAGCCCGCACGGTCCTTTTCGATCTCCCCGATCTGCTTCTCGACTTTTCCAAGAGTGTCCGCTACTGGCTTGACGAGGTTTTCAATTGCCACCTTGCGTTGTTCTAGGTCAGCGGCCGCGCCGCTCTGCAAGTTCATAAAACGTTCTGCAGCGAGCTTGAGAAATTGGCCTGTCGAGGCATGGAGGGCCTCCCCGGCAAGGGCCTTGAAGGTATCCGTCAGTTCGGCGCGGGCCTTGGCTAGAACCTCCCGTTCCTTATTGACCTGCTCCTCGGCGGCGGCAAGTCGTGCCGCAAGTCCGCTCTTATCCCCCTGCAGTTCAATATTTCGGAC
>CAIVRI010000145.1 GCA_903908265.1 uncultured Pseudomonadota bacterium | reverse complement strand
TTTTTTCGGGGTGGCGCTGATCTTGGGCGGCGCGATGACGTTGGGCGGGATCGGTATTGGCGCCATTGCGCCTGGCCCCGCGCTCGCGATTGTTGCCGCTTGCGGCTTCTGGGGCATTGATAACAATGCCATGCGCAAGATCGCCCATGGCGATGCGAGTTTCGTGGGCTGCATGAAGGGGCTGTTTGCCGGTGCAATGAACCTAGGTCTTGCGTTGGCTTTTGGCGCCACGTTGCCTGCGCTCAGCACGACCCTTGGTATCGCTGCGGTAGGTGCCATCTGCTACGGCGCCAGTTTCGGGTTGTATGTCCGTGGCTTACGGGTGCTAGGGGCTGCGCGCACGAGCGCCTATTACGGGGTGGCGCCCTTCGCTGGAGCAGCGGTCGCCATTACCTTCCTACACGAGCCGGTCACCCTACGTCTGGCCGCCGCTGCACTGCTGATGGGACTGGGCGTTGGGCTGCACTTGATCGAGCCGCATGCGCCGATGGGGCCCCATGCCGTCGATGTCCCGGATGATCCAGACAAGCTTTAGCGATGGGGTACGCACGCCGAGCGTCGACCGCTAGACTGTCCCCCGCGTTTACCGAGCTAGGAGTCGGCTGTGCTCTACCTGTGGCTGAAGGCATTTCACGTGATTTTCGTGGTCGCGTGGTTCGCAGGTCTGTTCTACCTGCCCCGCTTGTTCATCTATCATTGCGACACCACGGATCCGGCTGGCGATGCGCGTTTCCAGGTCATGGAGCGCCGCTTATTCAAGTTCACGGTGATGAACACCGTGATCGCAGTGATTTGCGGTATTGGCCTGCTGATCGTTCAGCCGGCTTGGCTCACGCAACACTGGCTGCAACTCAAACTAGCTCTTGTAGTGGCTCTATTGGCCTTCCAATGGTCAGGTTGGCTGTTGGTGGTGGCGTTCCGCGACGGCCGCAACCGTCATAACGACCGCTGGTATCGCTGGTACAACGAGATCCCGACGCTGCTGCTGTTCGCGATCGTGATCCTGGTGGTGCTCAAACCGACGCTTTAGACCAGACCGTCGCCCTCTGGCTCCTCGTATACCGGTTCAGTTGCCGAATCGAACCACCAACCCGGATACGGCGGCAGGCCGGAGGGGAATGCAAACGCGCCCAGCTCATGGAGTGCCGTTTTGTAGACTTCGCGCTTGAAATAAACCACTTCACGCACGGGCTCCCAGTAATCGGCCCAGCGGAACTGCTCAAATTCCGGCGGCTGATCGGTGGAATCAAAGCGGATTCTATGATCGGCGCCGTTGAAGCGCAGTAGCGCCCAGCGCTGCTTCTGGCCAATGCAGAGGGGAATGCTGCTACGGCGCCGGTATTGGCGCGGCAAGCGGTAGCGCAACCACCCACGGGTCTCGCCGAGCAACTCGACGTCTTGCGGCATGAGTCCGGTCTCTTCCTCTAATTCGCGGTACAGCGCGTCCCGAAAGGGCTCACTGCGCTGGATGCCTCCTTGTGGGAACTGCCATCCCTTGCCACCGCTGCGGCCACCGAGGAGCACCCGCCCGTCGTCCCGCATGAGCACGATGCCAACATTTGCACGAAATCCTTCATCATCAATCCAGTCAGCCATCATTCCTCCAGCAGCCAGCCGATTCTTTCACAGCTGGACCCAGAGACCAACCTGAAGTCGCCACTGCACACCTGACCCAATCCGGGGTAGTCTCAGCCTCCCATTATCGCTTGCGACCCTACCGTGCTTGTGTATCTCGCCCGACGCCCTAGCCTTGTGATCCTGCTACTGACCATCGCCGCGCTGTTGGCGCTGGTCGCAGCCATCACCTTTGGCAGTGCGGGTCCGTCGGCCAGCGCCCTGTGGCCCCAACTATTCCGCGGCGCCGACCCAATCACGCACTCCATTGTCTTCGACTTGCGCCTGCCGCGGGCCCTAACGGCTTTTGCCGTCGGTGGGCTCCTCGCCCTAGCGGGGGTCGCGATGCAGGTACTGCTGCGCAATCCACTCGCAGACCCGTATGTACTGGGAGTGTCGGGCGGCGCCTCGGTCGCCGCCCTGGCCGCGATGATCGCCGGCCTATCAGTGCTCGCCATTCAGGGGGCGGCGTTCGCCGGCGCGTTGGGGGCCACCTGCCTCGTATTTGGCCTCTCCCACGGTGCCGGCGGATGGACCCCCACACGGCTGCTGCTGACGGGTGTTGTGGTCGCAGCCGGCGCCGGGGCGCTGGTCAGTTTACTGCTGGCCGCAGGGGACCCCGCGATGCTGCGCGGGATGGTCTATTGGCTGATGGGCGACCTGTCGTGGGCAAGTTCCCCGATCGGTCTGCTGGCGTTGCTGCTGGTCGCCGTGCCCGTTGGGATGCTCGCAGCACGTCCGTTGAATGTGCTGGCACGTGGCGATGTACAGGCGCAACTGCTAGGCGTCGCGGTCGGCCCCTTGCGGGTTGCCCTGTTCGTCAGTTCCAGCCTCATTACGGCCGCCACCGTCACGACCGTCGGATCGATCGGCTTCGTGGGTCTCGTGGTACCGCATCTCGTTCGGCTCGTCGTGGGAAGCGATCATCGACGAGTGGTGCCGGCAGCCGCCTTGGCCGGCGGCATCTTGGTCACGACAGCGGATCTGTTGGCGCGGACCCTACTGGCGCCTCGTCAGCTCCCGGTCGGGGCGCTGACCGCACTGGTAGGCGTACCTCTTTTTCTGATGCTGCTGCGCAGAGCCCACCCGGCCACCTGACTGCAGTCACTGCGCTTTGTCGAGTTCCGGATGCGGGCGGGTGTGCAGGTAATCGCGTCCACGCTCCATCATCTGACGGAATCCCGCAGCATCCTTGGACCGAATCGTCGCCCGCAGGCGCTCCACGGCTAACAGCAATGCGGACAGCGATTCGGTACCGTATTCATTAAGCGCCTGGATTTCGAAATAGAGCGCCGGGCTCTCTTCAGCAACCCGACTGGCAACATCCAATTGGGCGTCGAAGGTCGTGCTGGACATGCGCGCCAAGCGCGGCGCGGCCTCACCACTGTCTGCCAATGCAGTGAAAAAAGCGATGTTGACTGCATGCGAAAGCCCGAGCACATAGGCTATCAGGCGGTCGTGTTCATCGAGGCCCATGACGACGCGCTCTGCCATCGTATGACGGAACAAATCCTGCACCGCGGTGAGCGCGTCCGCATTGCCCAGATCAATAAAGATCACGTGCCGACCCGACAGCAAATCGGTCTGCGGGCCAAACATGGGGTGGATCGACGTGACCCGCACGCCCGCTGCCACCAAGGCTTCCAACCCGCTGCGCAAGGGGGTCTTCACTGAAGTGAGGTCAAAGACCACGCCGTTCGGTCGGCGCAGGGCCAGCGCATGCAGGGTTTCAGCCGTAATACCGAGCGGCGTAGCGACCACAATGAGGTCGTGGTCGAGCGGGCTGGCCTGCCAATCGGCCAGGTGCGGGTAGCCCTCCACGGGGCCCGCCGGATCGGCAACCTCCACCCCATAGCCCTGATTGGCTAAGAATTCGACAAACCAATGGCCCATCTTGCCGCACCCACCGATCACCAGGGCACGGCGCCCGCCGCCCCCGCCTTCTGCCACCACCCGGATGTGCTCTTGGGTTGCGAGCGAAGAACGAATCAATAGACGGAGAATTTGCTCGGCGACGTCCGGCGACACACCCTGGGCGGTTGCAGCCTCGCGGACACCCAAGACCACCTCGCGCTCGCGCCGATAGTCCCTAGTCGGGTGCCCAGTAGAGCGCTTCGCACGCGCCACTTCGCGCGAGATCCGTTGGCGCTCCGCGATAAGGCCAATTAACTCGCCATCAAGCGCATTGAGTCGCTTGCGTAGTTGCTCAAGGGTCAGTTGGTCGGTCACGTCGCACATATCCCATGGGTGGTGCGGCCTCTCACAGGCCTCCGGGGGGGCGATTCTCGCACGAGCGGGCCCGGACGGCACTCGGAAGGCAAGCGCTTACTGACGAGCCGCAGCCGAGCGATTACCATCGCCGCATGACTTCCATACCCTCCCAGACCCTACCGTCACCCTTGCCCGAAGAGCCATTGGCCATCGCAGCCGCGTGGCTGGCCGAGGCATGGACCCTCGCCGCACAACCCAATCCGAATGCGATGACGCTCGCTACCGTGGGTCGCGATGGCCGGCCGTCAGCACGCATCGTACTCTGCAAAGACATCGTGGTACCGGGTGGTTATGTGCGGTTTGTGAGCAATTATCAGTCGCGCAAGGGGACAGAATTGGCGCACGAGCCGCGCGCGGCGCTCGTTCTGCATTGGGACCACCTGCACCGCCAAGTCCGCATAGAAGGCACCGTTGTGCGCTCCCCCGAGGCCGAGAGCGAAGACTATTTCCAAACGCGACCGTGGCAAAGCCGGGTGGGCGCTTGGGCGAGCGCCCAGAGTCGCCCGGTGGGATCACGCGATGAACTGATCGAACAGCTGCGTGCGGCCGGTCGCCGTTTTGACACCCCCCCAGTGGGGCCGGATGCGCCGATCGACAACGAACGACGCGCCCACGTCAAAGTGCCACGGCCCACCTATTGGGGTGGTTACCGCCTCTGGGTCGATGCGGTAGAACTGTGGGTCGAGGGCGCTTACCGCATTCACGACCGCGTCCGCTACGAACGGACGCTGCAAACAGACGGTCAGGACGAATTCACGGGAGGCTCGCCGTGGCAAATCATGCGCCTGCAACCGTAACATCTGCTCGCCCGACGCTACTGAGTGCGACCGGGCTCAGCGTTACCGTAGCCGGGCGCCGCTTGGTGACGGGCCTCAGCATCACCGTGTCCGCTGGGGAGTTGGTTTGTCTGCTCGGCGCCAACGGCGCGGGCAAGTCCCTGACCCTGCATACCCTGGCCGGCCTGCGAGCCCCTGCCGACGGTCAGGTATCGCTGTGCGGACGCGGCATCACCGCCTGGAACCGCCGCGAACGCGCACGCCGTCTCGGCCTGCTCACCCAGGTCAGTGAAGACCCGTTCCCCGGAACGGTACTGGAAGCTGTACTCATTGGCCGACACCCGCATGTGGACGCTTGGCAGTGGGAAACGGCGGCGGACATAGAGGCTGCAAAATGCGCGCTTGCCGACTGTGATCTAGAAGGCTTCGAAACGCGGGAATTGGGCACGCTATCGGGCGGTGAGCGGCGGCGAGTGGCGTTGGCTGCGGTCCTGGCACAGGACCCCGAAGTGCTGTTGCTAGACGAACCGCAAAACCATTTAGATCCTAGACACCAGTTGGCGGTGCTGCGACTGCTGCGCGCACGAGCAGAGGCCGGTCGCGCTACGGTCGTGTCATTGCATGATGCTTCTCTGGCGGCTCGCTTTGCAGATCGCGCGATCTTATTGCACGGCGATGGACGTTGGGCCTTCGGCACTGTGGCCGATACGCTGACCGCACCCGCGCTCTCAGAAATCTACGGGGTCACCGTCTCCGAAGTCGATCTTGGTGGGCGCCGTCACTTTCTCAACGACTGAATCCGATCGCGGCGCCGATCGCACCATGCAGACGACCATTACTCGCCAGAACAGTGGTCGTTTCGAGCCCAACCTCAGCACCATCCAGTGCGGTAAAACGCCCCCCTGCCTCCTCGACAATCGTCACCAACGCGGCGATATCGAGAATATTTACGTCCGATTCCACAACCGCGTCGATCTTGCCAGCGGCCAGCAAGTGGTAATGCAGAAAATCACCGTAGCCGCGGATGCGACTGACCCGCGCGACCAATTGACCGTAGGCACCCCAAGCACTGGATCGCGCCAATGAATGCAAGTTGCCGGCCGATAAAGCCGCTTCTTCGACCGCATCCACCGCACTGACACACATCCGCCGCCCGTTAAGAAAGGACCCGGAGCCCCGTTCTGCATAAGCCAATTCGCCATACAGAGGGGCAGAGGACACACCTAAGACGAGACGGCCGTCACGCCAAAGCGCGATCTGCGTTGAAAACATCGGGTATTCCCGCACAAATGCCTTGGTACCATCGATTGGATCGACTAGCCACGTGGGCGCATCCAGTCGATCATCCCGCCCCGTCTCTTCACCATAAAACCCATACGACGGGAAGTGCTGTGCGAGTACGGCGCGAATCGCCCGTTCGGTACGCACATCGGCCTCCGTCACCGGCGATTTATCGGCCTTGATCGTCACCGCGAGGTTTTTTTGATAGCACTCGCGAATCACCCGAGCGCCGGCTTCAGCCGCCGCAAGAGCGGCTCTTAATTCAGGACTGGTTTCCATAGTCTCCGTTATGCGCAGAGGACGCTGCGCTGTCAACGCCTTGACACGGGAAGCGTCGGGCAGCACCATCCGCCCCGTCAGGTGACCCGAGGTCGGAAGGCCTTGGGTTAAACGGGAAGTCGGTGCCGTCGCGCGAGCGACCAGGCCGACACTGCCCCCGCAACGGTAACCGAGCCGTGCCCGCATCCGCCGCTCAACGCGGCAGCCACTGTGGACTTTGTGTCCATGGGAAGGCGATGGGGCCAGAACGTCGATGACGTTCCACTCGGAAGTCCGGAGACCGGCCTGACATATGCCCGTTGCACGGAGGGTGCCAGCGTGTGAGTTCTGTACATTCGTACAGGCTCGCACCTGCGCTCCGTTCGGCGGTAATAAGCCTAAATCCATGCGGGATCGCGTGGACGGAGAGTCGGATATGTCTTGTTTCTTTCTGCGCCCGCATGCGGCGCTGTGTGTCTGTGCGTGCTCCCTTTTGACCACTGCCAGCGCACTCGGCACCGAGTCCGAATGGCGGCCGCCGATGGAATATGTGGTGGTCACGGCGAGCCGTGAGGCGGAGCCCGCGAGCAATGTACTCGCCCCCCTGACTGTGATCGATCGAGATGATATCGATCGTTCGCTGGCAATCGATGTGAGCCAGTTATTGGGTCAGGTACCCGGCATCGACATCACCCCGTATGGTGGTCCCGGCCAAACCGTCTCTGTTTTTATGCGCGGTACGAATTCAAACCATACCGTCTTTCTGGTCGACGGCATTCGCATCAATCCCGGCACTATCGGCGTCGCCGCATTACAGAATATTGCGCCCACCTTGGTCGATCATATCGAGATCGTCAAAGGCCCACGCTCTGCAATTTACGGCACGGACGCAATCGGCGGCGTCGTCAACGTCATCACGCGCTCACCCGAGGAAACCGGGGGCAGTGGTCTGGTCGGATACGGCCAATACAACACCCGCGAAGCAGCGGGCAACGTGGACCTAAAGGGCGATGCCGGATCACTCACCGTCGCCACACGCTGGCTCGAATCGGATGGCTTTCCCATCTTTTCGACTGAAACTCAGAAACGTGGTTATCGTAACCTCTCGGAGTCAATCACCGGCCGCACTTCGATTGGCGGCGTAAATCTCACTGCACATGCGTGGAACGCAACGGGCAACACCCAGTATTCAGACTTCGGCACACCCGCCGATGAGAATTATCGCGATTCGATCGGTGCGATCGAGGCCTCGGGCCAAGTCTCCCACAACTGGACCACGCTAGTGCGATTCGGGCGCATGCAGGATGACTTGCGCCAGACCGCTATCGACCCCTACGCCTACACGCCGGCTGTAGATTATGAAACCACCAATCGCACCACAGTCGATTGGCAGAACTCCATCAGCGTGGGCGCGCATGCCATCACGGCGGGCGCTTTGTATTTGGACGAAACGACACGCGCGCTCGTCTACGGCACGGAATTTGATGCAAATACCCGATCAACGACTGGGTATGTCGAAGATCGCGTGAGCGTTGGCGCGCATCACTATTCCGTGGCTTTCGGACACACGCACCACAGCACTTTTGGCAACCATAGTACTTATGGCATTGAATACGGCTTTGAATCGACGCCGGGGACTCTGTGGACGGCAAGCCTTGGCAGTGCGTTTCGCGCCCCGGACAGCACCGACCGCTTTGGTTATGGGGGAAATCCATCTCTGCGGCCGGAAACATCGCGCAATGCCGAAGTAGGTCTACGCCACCGACTCAGCGCACACGAATCGGTTTCTGTTAGCGTTTATGACAATCGTATCGACGGTCTTATTGTCTTCACCTACAGCATAGCCAATCCCTATGGTGCGAACGCAAACGTCGGTCATACCCGTATACGTGGCGCCGAGGCCAACTGGGAGTACACCGGAGAGAGGTGGCGCGCACGGTTGGGCGTTGCGCATCAGGAACCTGTGGACGCAGATACCGGATCGATGCTAATTCGCAGATCACGTTGGAATGCGAGCGGCTCGTTCGAGCGCGTGATCGGCGCGCATGCATTCGGGCTCGATGCGCGCACCGCCGGCACTCGACCGGATACCATTTACGACACCAATTTCAACCCGGTGTCCGTCTCCTTGGGCGGCTACACCCTGATCGCTGCAACGTGGCGCTGGTCACTCGGGCGCGGCCTGACACTGCAAGCAAAAGTAGATAACCTGCTCGATAAGCGGTATGAATACATCAGCGGTTATAACACTGCGCGCCGCAGTGTATTCGGCGCCCTGCGCTACGACTTTCGATGACCGACAGAACGGAATAAACACCATGGGCAATCGACTCAGCAAGATCTACACCCGCACTGGGGATGACGGCACGACCGGTCTTGGCGATGGCGCCAGGGTCGATAAGGAATCCTTGCGTGTGGAGGCTTATGGCAGCGTGGACGAAGCCAATAGCGCTGTCGGGATGGTCTTGGCGACCCCGGTACTGCCAGCCGCCGCCCGAGCGTGCCTGTTCGAGGTGCAACACGATCTATTCGATGTAGGCGCAGAGCTCTGCATCCCAGGCCATCGAGTCATCACGCAGGCGCATATTGACCGTCTCGAACAAACGCTCGATAGCTTCAATGCCGATCTGCCGCGACTGCAGGAATTCATACTCCCCGGTGGGGGCCCTGCAGCCTCAGCCTGCCACCTTGCGCGCACCATCGTGCGTCGAGCGGAGCGGCGCGTTTGGGCGTTGAGTCGGGTTGAAACCGTCCATGAAGACGTCCCCAAATACCTCAACCGGTTGTCCGACCTGTTATTTGTAATCGCTCGCGTACTCTCACGTGCAGAACAAGGAAGTGAAGTACTCTGGCGCCACGATCGCGGGCGCTGAGCGCGCCGGTCAGCGCCACACACTGTCGTCCGCCGACGGCACCGCGGTGAGCAGTTGCGCGCCCACCTCACGGCAGAGTGACCGGGGGTCGTAGACCAAGTCCTCGCCCAGCCGCAGCTCGGCTGTGGTTGCGGGCTGTTCGTGTATCGGCGTCACCAGATTGTCGTCCCCATATTCCACACGCCAGTCGGTGACGGTAACGGTTCCCGGTGAAGCCGTGATTGATCCATCGAAGCGATGGAACGCAGGCACCGGCCATTGCATTCGGTCAAAGCTTGGCAGCGAAGGCAGCACGGGCCACTCACCGCGAAACAGGGCTTGGTCGCGGAAACGCGCCACACACGCGGCCTGGCCGGCAAAACGCGAGTTCAGCCATTCAACACCCGGTCGAGTGGTTCGACGCGGCCCGAAGAAATAGCCTAATAGTATCCCGCCGCGTCGTGGCGCCCGCGCTACCAAGCCGACACCGTACTGGCCGGCACCGATGGGCAAGAGAAAGAAGAGGCCCTCCCGGATGGGTGTAGACACCTCAAAGCCCCCGGTACAAAACGCGTTCGCACAAGTTGCTCAGTCGCACCCAATCAAAATGCGGACCCGGGTCTGTTTTTCGACCCGGCGCTATATCGTGATGCCCGACCACCGCCGCATCCGCCAGCGTCGGGTAAGCGGCACCCAACGCAGCGAGCAATTGTGCAAGGCGCTCGTACTGCACATCCTCGTAGGGGTCCTCATCGCAACCCTCCAGCTCAATGCCAACGGAATAATCGTTACAGGCTGGCCGGTACCCCCAAACCGATGCGCCGGCATGCCAAGCACGACGATGGAAGGGCACGAATTGGATGATCCGACCGTCACGCCGTAGGTAGGCGTGTGCCGAAACGCGCAATCCTGCAATGGACTGGAAAAAAGGATGGTGGTCCGACGGTAAGTCGTTGGTGAAAAAGGCTTCCACCCAAGTGCCACCGTAATCCCCAGGAGGCAGGCTGATGCCATGGATTACGACCAGATCAAGCGACGCGCCGGGCGGGCGCGGATCCTGATTGGGGGAAGGGATGTAAGGGGTCCCGATCAGCAGACCGGTTCCCACATCGATTTGTAACGGGGGGGTGAGGGACATACCCCCACTTTAATCGGGACAGAGGTGCGGCGGGGAGTCGGTTGGGCCGGTACACTCCCGGAATGCGTACTATCCGCGTCCACCACCCCGGGCCGCTGACCCGCGGCGCCTGCCTCGTGCTTGAGGAGCGCCCAGCCATGCACCTCATACGGGTACTGCGCCTGAAGGCCGGGGCACCCGTCGTTGTGTTCGACGGCGTCGACGCCGAACATGACGCGATCCTCGGTGTCGGGCGGGATGGTCTGGCCGTACTCGACGTCGGCGCGGTCCGTGCGATGATGCCCCGGTCCCCACTATCGATCACCCTCGCTCAGGGCGTATCACGCGGCGAACGCATGGACTATGCCATCCAGAAAGCCACTGAACTTGGGGTTAGCGCGATCGCTCCCCTGCTGTGCGAGCGTAGCGTCGTTCGACTCGATGCGGAACAGGCGGTACGCAAAGTGGCGCATTGGGAGGGCATCGCGATTGCCGCCTCCGAACAGAGCGGACGAACCGACGTCCCAGCGGTCGCTGCACCCGTGCGCCTAGAAGAACATCTGGCCAACGCGCTGCAGACACCGGATGTCCGGCTGCGGCTGGTGCTGGATCCAGCCTGCCAAACGGGGCCCTCCGCCCTGCCGGCCGGCTTATCGAACATCGAATTGCTGATCGGTCCGGAAGGTGGTTTGAGTGACCGAGAACTTGATTTAGCGCGGCGCGCTGGCTATCAGAGCCTTCGACTTGGACCACGCGTGCTACGTACCGAAACCGCTGCCGCTGCCGCCATCGCGGTGCTGCAAGCCTTGCATGGTGACCTGGGATGAAGCGTCCATGGAAGCGTTGGATACCTCCCCGTAAGGCGCTCTATCTCTTGGGAGGCCTGTTATGCGCGGGCATCCTCGCGCTACTCGGCTGGGTTTACTATCTAGATAGTGTGGTCCTGAATGAATTCAAAGGCCGCCTTTGGTCGGTCCCCGCAAAAGTGTATGCCGCACCAACTGACTTGTATGTCGGCGCTACAGAAACTGCAGACGATCTGGATGCGGAACTAAGGCGTCTGCACTACCGCATCGGTGACCCGTCCAGTGGCGCAGGTGTCTTCCGCCGCCACGGTGGGGATTTTGAACTCAATACCCGCCGCGTCCGTTTCGCCGACGAGTTGCGCGCCCCTGTCCGGGTGCGCGTCCACGCCAATGCTGAGGGGATCACCGGCATTGAAGCTGCTGACGGTACCGAGTTGCCCCTATTTCGCCTCGATCCCCTCCTGATCGGCAGTGTCTTTCCAGTGCATGGCGAGGACCGCATTGTCCTAACGCCCACCGATGTACCACAACTGCTCATAAAGTCGCTCAAGACGATTGAAGATCGTCGTTTCGATTTGCATCATGGCGTTGACCTGCGCAGCATACTGCGTGCAATTTGGGCTGACCTGCGCGCAGGTCGCGTGGTGCAAGGTGGCAGCACGTTGACGCAGCAACTCGTCAAAAACTACTTCCTGACTGACGCGCAAACCTTTGGTCGCAAGCTAAAAGAAGCGATCATGGCAATGCGCCTTGAAGCGCATTACACGAAGGAAGAAATCCTTGTCGCTTATCTTAATGAGGTTTATCTAGGCCAAGATGGTGAGCGCGCCGTGCATGGCTTTGGCCTTGGCAGCGAATATTACTTTGGCAAACCCATCGATGAACTCGAACCAGCCGATATGGCCCTACTGGTAGGACTCGTTAAAGGGCCCTCTTACTATGATCCGCTCAAGCACCCCGATCGGGCGCGTGCACGCCGGAACCTCGTTCTGAAAGAATTAGCAGATGCGGGGATCATCGATCCCGCCAACGCCGCCCGAGCGCAAGCGCAGCCGCTCGGCCTACGCGGCGTGGGCGCAGGCTATGTGCCCGCGTTTCTCGACCTGGTGCGACGGCATCTAAAACGCGACTACGCAGAAGCCGATCTCGCTGCCGCTGGTCTTTCCATCTACACCACCCTAGATCCACATGCGCAGGCCGCAGCCGAACGCGCGGTCACCACGCAACTCAAGCGCCTCGACACCATCGCTCACAATCGCTCGAAGGGCGGGCCGCTGGAAGTGGCGATGATCATCGCGGAACCGACCAGTGGCCAGGTGCTTGCCGTGGTCGGTGGCCGCGACACGCGCGCGCTCGGATTTAACCGGGCTCTCGACGCCCGCAGATCGATCGGTTCGCTAGTCAAACCCGCGGTTTACCTAACCGCCCTCGAGAGTGGCCGCTATAACGCAGCAAGCATTCTGCAAGACGCGCCGTTAGAGGTTAAATTATCAGACGGCCAAGTGTGGGCGCCGCAGAACTACACTCATGAAGTCTACGGCTCTGTACCGCTAGTGCGCGCCCTGTCGGAGTCAATGAACCTTGCAACAGTCCGCCTCGGCCTCGACCTCGGCCTACCAGCCGTCGCTGACACGCTGCAAAGACTCGGACTCGAGCGTCGTCCTGAACTGAATCCGTCGATGCTCCTCGGCACGGTCGAAATGACGCCTTTGGAGGTCGTCCAGATCTATACCGCGCTTGCGAACGGCGGATTTAAAGCGCGCCTGCGATCAGTGCAATCCGTGGTAGACGAGGACGGCAAACCGCTAAAAAGTTTCAAGCTTGAAGTGGCGCCAGCCGCTTCGTCAGCAGCCGTTTATGAAGTCGCTCGCATCATGACGCAGGTGACGGAACGAGGAACCGGGCGGGCGGTCGGGGCAAGACTGCATATAACGATGCCTGCCAAAACAGGCACCTCCTCTGATCTGCGTGACAGTTGGTTCGCGGGCTTCACCGGATCACACGTTGCCGTGGCCTGGGTAGGTTACGATGACAATCGGCCAACGGGTCTAACGGGCGCCACCGGCGCGCTGCCCGTTTGGCTCGATGCAATGGCCGAACTGCACCTGAAAGCGTGGCAGCCCGATACCCCGACCGAGGTCGAGGATCGGTGGATCGAATTCTCCACCGGACTCGCGACCGAACCGCGCTGCAGCGCTGACGCAGTACTTGTCGGCGTCCCGCGCGGTACTGCGCTGGCGGCGCGCCAAGGCTGCGCGCAACCGGCATCAGAATCGGTGGTTGACCGAGTGAAATCATGGCTGCAAAAGACGTTGCATTGAACCCCTCGGCACAGCGGCGCCTGCTGTTGGCAACATTACTGTTGCTCGGGGCCTGCTCAGCGCCAAAGCCGTACCAAATGCCGGTGCCGGTGCAAACGCCCATTCCGGCAATCGTCCCAAAGGAAGCTGCCCCGCCACCGGCGCCGGCAGCGCCAATCGAAGAAGCGCCCAAGCCACAACCGAAGGAAGCACCGGAGCCACCGAGCCGCGGCTACAAGCTGGGACCGGCCGCCCAGTCGTTAGTCAACCAAGCGCACTCGCAGATTGGGCGGGGCGAATTGCCAGGGGCATCTGGCACCCTGGACCGAGCCTTGCGTATCGAACCGCAGAATCCGCTCCTGTGGATCGAACTGGCGCGACTGCGCCTAACCGAGGGCGACCCACAACAAGCGGAGAACTGCGCGCGCCGTGCCTTGCTCCTCGGCTCCGCAGACACGACTGTGCGGCTGACCGCAGGTCACTTACTCGCGGACGTAATGAGAGCGCAACACCGTGACGCCGAGGCCAGAGATCTTGAGGATCAGCCCTGGATGAATTGAAGTGATGCGTCAAATCTAAACAGACGTCTCGTCTGCGATCATGTCTTCAAGGTGTTCGAAATCGGGCACTAGCGGATTCTCATTCACCATCCGTAGCGCACAGAGAATCGGGCTACGCTCAGGAAACTCACGAGTAGGGTCGGGTTTTACGATATCCGCGTTCAATCGAATGATCTGAGGAAAACCTTGGGTCAATATGCCAAAGTGCCCGCCCGGTAGGCGATCTCCCAAGGCGTGCAGAACCACGATACGAGTCCGGCCAGTTGGCTGCGGGACTGGCCGCCCGAGCGCCGCTTCCACGCTCATAACCGGAATGGGTCGGCCATTCCAGTTAACGGTGCCGACATACCACGGCGGCGCACCAGCCATCGGCGTTGGCGCCGACCAAGAAACCACTTCTGCGGTACAACTGCGGGGCAATAACAGCCGCTCATCGGCGAGCGGCACGAGCAACCCGTAAAACTCATCCGCATCGGAGTCGTTCATGACGACATCCTAACGCGACCTACCAGCGGCTCAATCGCATCGAGCAGCTGGCTTTCCTGATAAGGCTTGCCTAGGTAATCATCAACTCCAATCTCAATGGCGCGCGCGCGATGTTTCTCACCCACGCGCGAGGTAATCATCACGATCGGGATTCGGCGCAAGCGTGCGTCAGATCGGATGCGTTCAGCCACCTCATAACCATCCATTCGTGGCATCTCGATATCGAGCAAGATGATGTCTGGCACATGATCTTGCAGAATTGCTAAAGCATCCATGCCATCCCGAGCAGTCATGACGCGCATACCATTTCGCTCGAGCAACCGCTGGGTGACGCGGCGCACTGTGATGGAATCATCGACGACCAGCGCAAAGGTGCGGCGATCCGCGCGATCATCCTGCGGCGCACCATAAACACGCGTCCGCCAATCACCGCGCACTAACGCGCCGAGATCAAGTATGACGACAATTCGCCCATCGCCCAACATCGTCGCGCCGGCAATCCCGCGAATAGACGCAATCAGCGGCCCGACATTTTTTATGACAATCTCGCGGCTGCCGACCAGTTCGTCGGCAACAATGGCTGTCGAACTATCTCCAGCACGAATTAGCACAACAGGAATTGGAGTGTCTTGAGCCGGAAGTTCTGACGGTCTGCCGCCAATAAATAAGCCGAGGTGCTGGAACGCGTAGACCTGTCCGCCGTAGGACCAAGTCGGTGTTTCTTCAGCCAAGTGCTGTACCACTAACGCTTTCGGCAATCGAACAACGCTCTCTACAGTAGGTAATGGCAGCGCATAGATTTCAGTACCCGCCCGGAGAATCAACGCTTGCGAAACCGCCAACGTAAATGGCAATCGGATAGTAAAGCGCGTGCCCTGGCCAATGGTTGAATCGATCTGGAGCGAGCCGCCGAGGCGCTTCACCTCATTTGTGACCACATCCATGCCCACGCCACGGCCGGCCGAAGCAGTCACGACCACCGCAGTACTGAATCCGGGCTCAAGAATTAGCTGCATCGCGTCGGCATCGGACATGGTCTGGTGCGCCTGCAGCAGGCCTAGCGAAACAGCCCTCTCCCGGATCGCGGCAAGGTCCAAGCCGGCACCATCGTCCTGCACGAGGATGACCACCTCGGAGCCCTCTCGACGCAACGACATCTCGATGCGCCCTTCGGCTCGTTTACCCATGGTGCCTCGACGCTCAGGCGCTTCGATACCGTGAACTACCGCATTACGCAACATATGTTCGAATGGTGCGAGCATGCGCTCCAACACCTGCCGATCCAGTTCGCCAGTAGCGCCAGACACAACCAGTTCTGCTTGCTTGCCTACTTCAAGCGCAACCTGCCGGACGATCCGGGTCAGCCGCGGAATGTGTCGCTGGAAGGGCACCATGCGAGTCCGCATAAGCCCATTCTGCAGATCTGTGACCACTCGCGCCTGTTGCATCAGCAAATTTTGAGCATCGCGCAGCTGATTCTCGAGAATGCCCTGTATGCTGGCGACGTCGCTGGCCGATTCTGCGAGGGCACGGGAATACTGCTGCAGCGTCGAGTAACGATCCATCTCTAACGGATCAAAGTCATCTCGGCGTCGCTCGTCGTCATGCCGGTGGAGAATCTGCGCTTCTGTTTCAATCTCAAGCTTTCGCAATTGATCTCGCAGTCGGCTGACCACGCGCGCCAACTCGCTGAGATTTGAGTCAACTCCTGACAGCTGCTGTTCGAGCCTCGCCCGCTGAATACTCACTTCGCCAGCTCCATTCAGGAGCGTGTCGAGCAAATCAGCATCGACTCGTGCAAGTTCCTGACGATCTTCTCGAGCACCGATGGTCGGTGTAAAGACCGTCGAATCCGTTTCAACTGATTCTATGGTTTCGGTTGCAGAGACAAGCGCGGCTGTCTCTGTCGGCAATCGCAGACTTACTTCAGGCGGCACGAAAGGTTGGACTGCAGGTTTTGTTGAGGCCGTCGTCAGCTCAATCTTAAACGGAGCAATGGGCTCCAGCGGCGGCAGTGTGCCCTGCGCAATCTCGCTTATAACTGGCGGCAATAAGGGTACCGAAGGCTCTCCCACCGGCATGGGTTGTGGCTCTGGCTGTTCATCTGCCAAGACGCGCAACATCGGCGGCTCAACCTTAGGCACCGAAATGCTACGTAACCGGGCCAACAAATCCACCATGGGGTCCGCGGGGCGCCCATCCTGCACTGTATCTCGCATGGATTCGAACGCGTCGAGCCCAGCCTCCAAGAGCGGCACAAGACCACTCGCTCCACGCACACCTTGCAATTCGGCCCGCGTGAGCAAAGATTCGAGTTCATGCGCCAGCTCAGCCATTGCCGAGACGCCCGCCATGCGAGCGCCCCCTTTCAATGTGTGTAAATAGCGCTTCAATCCAGTCAGCGCATCTTGATCCAGGGGCTGACGCGCTAGTCGCACGACGGTCCGAGCAGCAGACTCCAACAATTCAGCCGCTTCTTCACTGAAAATTGCGGCAATTTCTGGATCAAAATCTATCGTTGTGAAGCTACCCGTAGCGGCCGCGTCCTTTTCTAGCGCGGATTCAGTAGGCACACTAGATTCGTTTTGCGTTATGCCGTTGGGCAGTTCACTGAGCGCAGCAAGACGTTTGTGAAGAGCCGCGCATTCAGAATCGTTGGGAACCGCCTCATCACCACTCGCCACGCGCTCGAACGCACTTGCGTAGTCGAGCAGTAGTTGACGGGCGAGGTCAGGCATGCCGACTGCATGATCATGGCAGTGCCGGATCGCCAGGTACAGGGGCTCGGCGAGCTCAACGCCCCGACTGATGCCCGCCATCCGCGAGGCGCCAACGACGGTATGGCAGGCGCGATGCAGGGAATCGCTCACGAGGTGCGGGGGCTGCCTCCCTGTCCGGGCATTAGACCAAGCGCGAATAGCCGCGACATGGGTAGCGACTTCAGTGCGATAGATTTCCAGCAAGGTTAGATCATGATCAGCAGCGGACTCAGCGAGGCGCGAGTCAACGGGCGCTGCCGGCGGGTCCTGCGGATGCGTAGACTGTGGGTCTTGGACTCGAACGAATCGGCCGGGGATTTCTAGAGGAGCGACCGCCGCATTTTCAGTTTCCGAGACATTGCCGTCCAGTCCGAAACCGACGGGAAGCACCGCGGTGGCGACCATCCAAGGTGACTCTCCCCCGCTACTTTCAGCCACATTGCCGGGGCTCGATTGTCGGTCATCGCCCTCTTCATCCACTCTTTCCAATGCCGCTTCGACGTCTCGGCCTTCGGCGAAGGCATGCAGACGCGCCATGATACCGGCGACGTCCAGTACGGGGACCTGCAGAGTCTCAAGCTGATCGATTAGGGAAGGCAATCCGACGACGGCATCGCGCAGCAATGCCAGCAGGGAAGGGGTCCGATTGCGGGTGCCGCTAATAAGCCGGTTTAGTAGATTTTCTATGGCCCACGCATAATCGCCGACCAGGCGCGCACCAACCATTCGTCCACTGCCCTTCAGGGTGTGGAACGATCGGCGTAGACGGGCAAGCGATTCCTCATCGAGCGGATTTTGATCCCAGCTCCGAAGGCACTGCTGGATCATTGCCAATTCTTCTCGCGCTTCCTCAATAAACAATTGAATGAGGTCCGGGTCCACTCCTTCGGAAAGCGCAGTCGCCACCGTTGCTTGTGGGAGAGTAGGCAAATTTGGCGCCGGGGCTGCGACGATCGCGCGATAGACGCCGCTTTCTACACCGGAGGAGGACACTGACTCCTCGGCAGACAAAAGGTTCGATGCAGACGTAGGCGCCACGGGGGATTCCGCTGCCGCTTTCGGCAACTGAGCGGGTACGGACGGTAATGCCGCAGAAGGGCTTGGGGCTGAACTTTCGAGCACCCGCAGACAGGCCTCGGCGTTGTCCAACATGTAAATTGGCTCAGCTCGGCCGTTTTGCAGTGTCTCCATGTAGTACTCGATGGAGACAATTGCATCGGCAAGGCGATCTAGGCGTTGCGTTGGCGAATCAGCGCCCCGACTGACGGTGACTGTGACATGCCGACCAATGCGTTCAAGCACCCCAATCGCTCGCGTTCGACCCAGCATCATCAATCCAGCAACAATGCCCGCCAAAAGGCCAGGTACTGCAAGAGCGCCACCGGCATCGTGGCCAGCAACAGAGGCCGTTACGGCCTCCTTAATATGCGCGAGATTTACAATGCACTCACGTAGTACGGCTGACTGAACCTGACGAAATTCGCCATCGATGGATTCGGAAGAACCTAACGGTCCTGACTCCAGCTTCGGTGAAATGAGACCGACCAACTGTTCAGAGATACTATTCTCGACATTGATTAGCGCTGCTGCGATGTCCACCAGCGCGTCGGGCGCCGGAGGATTCGTCGCAGTGATAATTTCCCCAAGCCGCCGCAGTTGAGTTTGGACGCTGGACCTAAGATCCGCGAGACCTAAAACGCCGAGCGTATCGCCAATTTTGCGCAGCAACTCTGTCTGCCCAGCGAGATCGGCGACTCTAGTGCCGCCAGTGCGGACGAACACATCGAGGGCATCCTTTACCCGTGCCAAGTCTTCCTTGATGGCTGCGCCGACCGTCTCCATTAACTTAACCGAGGGCGCTGAAAGACTAGCGCGCTGATCCTCGATCTCTTCGGATACCGGCAGAAGATCTTGTAGGCGGAACGAGGTGCGCACGGCCGAGATACGCTCGCCGGTGACGGGTGTGCGCGCAACAAAATAGAGCAAGTTATTCAACAGGTCGATCGGTGGCTTCTCGGCGTAACGAACTTCGCCAATCTCATGTAGTCGCCGCATTTCACGGTCGGCTTGCCCGAGCAGTCGCTTGAGCGTGGCCGCACCATCTGCACCACCAGTACGCAGCGCCTCGATTACAGCACCGACGACCCACCACAATTGAAAAACTGGTTGGCGTTGTGCCGACTTCTCGAGCTGCTCCGCAACTTGCGCCAGCACGTCGAGATGTTGCGGCAACCGCTCTCCGCGCAGCACGCCAAGCAGGGCTTGCTGAAACTTCGGGCGCAATCGCCGCGCCCACTTGGCGACGTTTAAGGCTGGCTCACCAACCGGCGTAGTCGGCGGATCTGGTTGCCGATCGGAAGTGAGATTAAGGAGCAGCAAGGTGCCTTCTGACAAAAGCGCTTGACCACGAACTGCCCGCAAATCGTTGAGTAACGGCAACAGGACGAGAGGCACATCTCGGCCACCCGCCAAGACTCGCTCCAAGTAAGCGGGCAACTGCACCATGGACCGCATGAGTGCGTCGAGGCCTTCGGGCTGATTTCGTGTATCAGGTTGTGCGGTAGCGAGAAATTTAGCCACACACTCCATTTCCTCTGCGAGCAAGACGGCGCCGTGCACTTCGATGACCCGCAATACGCCAAATATCTCATGCAAGCGAGCAGCAGTGATTTCCAACGGCGCGGGGTCCGACATACTCTCGGCATAAGCCTCAAGTGCCGCCCTCGCCTCACCTAGAGTCACGCCAATCTCAGCGGCGACCGATTGAAAAGTCTGCTCGGCGATGACGGCCATGAATCAGCCCCGCGCCAAAGCCGCCGCTCGCGCTAGCGCTCGCGTTGCCGGGGTTTCCGTTGCTGGTAACTGGAAGCCCGCAACGGACTGCCGCAACTGGGTCGAGAGGTCGGCGAGTCGAGCAATAGACTGCGACATACCGGTCGTACTTTCTGAAGTTTGAACGCTAATTTCGCGCAACACTTGCATGCTGCCAGAGATACTCCCGGAAACCGCGACCTGTTGCCGCGCACTGGCGGAAATATTCTGCATCAAGCTGGCAATCTGCTGCGAGACCTGCTCGATTTCACCGAGCGCAGCACCTGCGTTCTCAGCCAACAGCGCACCACCGACGACATCGGTGGTGCTACGCTCCATCGAAACTACCGCCTCATTGGTATCCGCTTGTATAGTGCGCACGAGCACTTCGATTTGCTTTGTCGCAGTCGCAGCTTTTTCAGCTAGGCGCTGGACCTCATCGGCTACAACCGCAAATCCCCGCCCAGCTTCGCCTGCCATCGAAGCTTGAATCGATGCGTTCAGTGCCAAGATATTGGTTTGCTCTGCGATATCGTTGATGAGCTCAACAATATTTCCAATTTCTTGGGAGCTTTCGCCGAGACGCTTGATGCGCTTTGAGGTCTCCTGAATCGTTTCCCGAATGGCGTTCATGCCATCAATGGTGCGGCGAACCGCGTCACCACCCTTGTGAGCCACATCGACAGCATGGCGCGCGACGTCGGCGCAGCGTTCAGCGTTGCCAGATACGCCTTCGATAGACGAAGCCATTTCGGCAACGGATTCTGTTGCAGACGCCACTTGTTTTGATTGGCCAGCACTTGCTTTTGCAAGATGCGCTGCTGCAGCTTGGGTTGATTTAGCGGCAGCATCGAGCGAAACCGCTGAGGCGTGAATTGTAACGACTAGGCCTCTAAGAGCCTCAACCGCGTAGTTGATAGAGTCGGCGATTGCGCCAGTGATCTCCTCCGTTACACTGGCCTGAACCGTAAGATCGCCGTCAGCCAGCGTCGAGAGTTCATCGAGCAGCCGTAAGATTGCGCGTTGATTGCGATCGCTCTGTTGCGCGTCCCGCGCCGCGGTGGCGTGCTGTGCAGCGACATCGGAGTGCGTCCGCAGAGCGAGCCCCATAACGAGCGCGACGGCCAAGGCGAGAGCAACAGCGATATAGGCGGCCCCGGGTAGGATGTCGGCTAATTCCAGACCGATCGCGGCGGCAGCCAACAAACCGAATACGAGAGCGGTCGCGAGCAGGCGTTGCAACCGCTCGATTCCGGCGTCCTGATCGTCCGACCTATTCATCGATACAGACTCCGCAAATTTTGATCCCAGCAAACCCCACGATCAGTCTGCGGAAACAGTGCGTAGGTGGCTTCACTTTTGCGACCCCTGCGCGTCTCCGTCACCAACGCCGTATGCTAGGAGATCGCAGCCTCGGGGGATAGTTCCAAGGTGCCATCTGTCTACCGCGTTGCCAAATCCGTCACCTTTTGTAAGGGTGAGCCAGCGGCACCAAAGCCAAGGACCTATAAGTCACCCTGGGACCGACGCTTGGAGAAAAGATGGGTGTTCGACCAAGCGGCGCAGGCTGATCACTGGCCACCCATCGGCCCCACGACGGAACGCCCCGGCCAGATACCGTTCGCAGCGAACAAGCGTCGGTGGCGCCACCGCGACGTGCTCAGATTCGGCGAAACGACGGAATCCGAGCACTTCGTCGACCAGCAGACCGGCTGGAATGTCGCGGTGATTTACCACCAAGACGCGCGACGCACGCACCGCTGGCGTCACCCCACTGCCTAGGAACTGGCGCAAATCAACAACCGGCAACAATTGTCCTCGGAGGTTAGACAGCCCCAAAATCCAAGGCCTAGCGCCAGGCACGCGGGCAAGGTGCGATGGCAAGGCCATCACCTCGCGCATTTCATCGCGCGGCACCAAAAAAGTCTCCGGCCCCATGCGGAAGGCAACACCAACCCATTCGCGCCCTTCGGCTGCACGTCGACCACCTGCGACGGCACGGCCTCGGCGCTCCATTTCCCGCAGTAACTCGAAGGGTCGGTCACGCAATGACCGCAGATTCGGTAGGGCTGTCATCGGGGCTTACCCCGCTAACGCTAATTGGGTTTTCTCGACCAAGGTTTCGGCCGAAACTGGCTTTACTAGGTAGTCGATGGCGCCTTGGCGCATACCCCATACTCGGTCCGACTCGTGACCCTTGCTAGTCACCATGATGACCGGGATATCGCGCGTCGCCGGGTCCTTAGAAAGAGCACGTGTGGCCTGATAGCCGTTGACCCCTGGCATCACGATGTCCATGAGAATCAGGTCCGGCTTGATTGTTTTTGCGAGGCGCACGCCCTCGGCGCCATCGGCGGCCGAAGCGGTCTCATAACCTACTTTTTCAAGCGCCCGACGGATGACGTACACCTCCGTAGGTGAGTCATCAACGATCAGAATGAGTGCCATATTCAGAACCTCGCGTCAGTGCGCCGCATCGGTGTGTAGACCGACATGCTGCTCAATGGCTCCAAGTAACTCTTCGCGGGTAAATGGCTTCGTTAAGTAATGCTCAGAGCCGACTATCCGGCCGCGGGCACGATCAAACAGGCCATCCTTGGAAGACAGCATGATCACCGGAATTCCCCGGTAGGTCTTGTTGTGCTTAATCAAGGAGCAGGTTTGGTAGCCATCCAATCGGGGCATCATGATGTCGACGAAAACGATATCGGGCGGGTGGTCGGCGAGCTTTGCAAGCGCGTCAAACCCATCCACAGCCGTATAGACTTCGCAACCCTCCTTGGTCAGGAGCGTCTCGGCAGTCCGCCGGATTGTTTTGCTATCGTCAATCACAAGGACTTTAAGCCCTGAGAGGCGTGCCCTAGCGGTCAACTCCGAAGCATTTTCCATCGCTATTCCTGACTTGGCCGTATCACGACCAGAACCCTGCTCGCGTTGTCGGCGCGAGCCATCCACTGCCGTATGACAGCAGATTCTTGCATATCGGTCGGTGTGTAGCCACGGCCTAGGACACACGACAGCACCGACGCCCGTCCGGTGTACCATGAACGGTCCCCAAAGGGGTTGATCGATTTCACATTGCGCCATCCTTCGGTGGCGCGCCGGAGAGCCTGACCAGATGAGCCATCCCGTTCGCCTCGGGGTCGTTATGGACCCCATAGAGGACATCAAACCGCAGAAGGACTCGACTCTGGCGATGCTGATCGCCGCCCAAAAGAAGGGCTGGGAACTGCATTACTTAGAGATGCGCGACCTTTACCTCCGAGACGGCGTCCCGATGGGTAAATTGGCCCCACTCGAGGTCCACAGTGATCTGAAGCGCTGGTTTAGCCGGGGTGAAGCCGTGGTGCGACCTCTCGGAGATCTGGACGTGATCTTGATGCGCAAGGACCCTCCGTTCGACATGGAGTACATCTATGCGACGTACATCCTCGATCGAGCCGAGGTGGCTGGGGTGTTCGTAGTCAACCGCCCCCAAGGGCTGCGCGACATGAACGAGAAGGTTTATACGGCGTGGTTTCCCGACTGCTGCGCAGCAACGCTCATCACCCGCGACATGAGCGACATGGAAGCCTTCCAACGCGAGCACGGCAAAGTCGTCTGCAAGCCCTTGGATGGTATGGGCGGACGGTCCATTTTTGTTGTTGAGGCGGGCGACAAGAACAGCCAAGTCATCTTCGAGACGCTGACCGCCTACGGTAACCGCTACGCGATCGTGCAGCGCTACTTGCCTGAGATTGTCACCGGGGGCGACTCGCGCGTCATTCTTGTTGACGGCGAACCGGTGCCATTCGCCTTGGCGCGGATTCCCACGTCGACAGACAACCGCGGCAACTTGGCGGCGGGGGCCACGGGTGTAGCCCGCCCACTCAATGCCCGCGATCGCTGGCTCGCCGGACAGATTGGGCCGAAATTACGAGAACAGGGGATGATTTTCGTCGGACTGGATGTAATTGGCGACTACGTGACGGAGATTAATGTCACCAGCCCCACCGGAATCCGAGAGATCGATAAGCAATGTGGCACTGACATCGGGGGATTGTTAATGAGCGCTATAGAGCGCCGGCTGGCGAAAGCAGTGGGCTAAGCATGCGGCGGGGCAGGGTATCGCTGGGGCGTACCCTCACCGGTATGCCGGTAGCGCAGAGAAGCACTATTTTATATAGGGCCTCAATATCGCCCGCTACGGGCGCATTCCGAGCGATCTTTGGCGCCGGCGTGGCCTCGGGCAGCTCGCGGCGGTCTTCGCTAAGGACTATCTTGAGGATGGTCGCGCCGCAGGCCTTTTTTCTCTACCGGGAAACTCTTGCTGCCGACCGTGTCAGCGCGCCACCGAGCGCGAGCGCATTCTTGGACGGCAGCTTCCATTGGACTATAGAAATAAAGATAACCGGTCGTGCTATTATAGCGAATAATCCACACCGCGGCATCATCCGACCGCGCGTACAGCGTCTAGGGGGGCTCGACGCGCCAGGCATCCATTTCATCGGCGCCAACGCACCCAAAATTCACAGGATTTCCCTCGGATACAACCAGTCGATCGCATCTCGTTGCGGCACATTGAACCTATACTCTCGCTCGTGAACATGGCGGCCCTACCTTCAACGCCTTCTGCAGCGGTGCGCCCGGCCTCGCCGCGCGATCGACTCGCGACTGCCGCTTTTCTGGCGGTCGCCTGCCACCTGCTCTTGTTGCTAGGGATCGGCTTTAGCAGTCCCGCACACGACGGCACGGAGGCGACCTCTCTAGAAGTCATTCTCGTCCATGATCCGGTGACAGACCCCCATAGAAACGATCGGGCCGCCTACCTCGCTGAGGTCAATCAGCGCGGCGCAGGCACGGCGGAGGATGTGCGCCGAGCGCAAGCGCCGGGCGGTGCGGCACCGACCGGCTCAGAGGGAGCCGCCTCAGGAGGTGGCTATCACCCCGAGGGCGGCGGCGACGATGATCTAGTTGCCACGCGGGCGCTCGGTGCTCCGCCTATCGCCACGCAAGCAATCGCTGCAGGCGCGCGCTCGCCGATCATCGTTGAGCCGCCACGGACCGAAGACACCGCGCTGGATACCGGCGAGGCCTTCGCCTTACGCGGCAACCCACACAGTGAACTGGTGGTGGCGGCGAATACGCGAGCCTCCGGGGTCGCGGTCTACCTGGATGCCTGGCGACATCGGATCGAACGCATCGGCACCGCCAACTACCCGCTGGATATCGTGCGCCGGGCGCACCTGAGCGGCAGTCCTGTACTCGAAGTGCGCATTGGATCCGATGGCCAACTGGTGGATGCCATCGTGAGTCGGTCTTCAGGCCATCTTGCGCTGGATCAGGCGGCTATCAACATTCTCAGGCTCGCGGCCCCTTTTGAACCCTTTCCCGCTCCCATCGCGGCACAACACGACAGCCTCCGGCTCAGTTATGAGTGGCAATTTACCGATGGTGAGTGGAAAGACTCTAAGGTACGCGTACCGGAAAACACCCCCTAGTCGCCTTGTCGGGGGGCGATAGCGAGCCGATACTACCGACATGATCGGCCATTACCTGACCAACCAACTACTCGTAGCCATGCCGACGCTCGGGGATCCGAACTTTTCGCGGACGGTCACGCTCGTCTGTGAGCACAATAAGGATGGCGCTCTCGGCATCATCATCAATCGACCCATGGAAATGGCCATAAGCGAGGTGTTTGAACAACTCGACTTGACGGCGCAAGACATTAGACTGCGTGACCAGCCTGTACTACGCGGTGGACCGGTCGCCCCAGAACGGGGGTTCGTGCTGCACCCCGCAGCCACCGAAGGCGCCCCAGTCTATGACGCCACGCTCGCCGTCTCAGCAAAGTTGCACGTGACCACCTCCCGCGACGTACTCGCCGCCATCGCACGCGGCGAAGGGCCGAATGAGGCGCTACTAGCGCTCGGCTACGCGGGCTGGGGCGCAGGCCAACTCGAGGAAGAAATGCGCGCCAACGCGTGGTTAAACGTTCCCGTGGACGAAGCAATCCTATTCCGCGTTCCCTACAGCGAGCGTTGGACTGCGGCAATGCAACTGCTGGGCATCAATTCCGAGCGCCTATCGAGCCAGACAGGTCATGCCTGAGGTATCCGCGCGAACGATCGTCGTGCTTGGCTTCGATTTCGGTCTAAAGCGCATTGGGATCGCTGCCGGAGATAGTCTGACGCGGGGAGCTCGGCCCATCGCGACGGTCGCTGCACGCAATGGCGAACCGGACTGGGCCATGATAGACCGCTACATCAGAGACTGGGACCCCGCGCTATTCGTGGTCGGGGTTCCCTATAATATGGATGGGTCCGCGTCGACGTTAACCGACGCGGCAGTTGCCTTCGCCGCCGATTTGGGTGTCCGGCACCGCCGCCCGGTCGAATCAGTCGATGAACGCTTATCCTCCCGCGAGGCAGAGGACCAACTGCGTCGCCGCCGGGCCAGCGGGGAACGCACCCGCCGCGTCGAGCGTGGCGACATTGATGCGGTCGCCGCGACGGTACTGCTCGAACAATGGCTGCGCGAATGCGGCCGAATGCTGAGGACCTGAATCATGCTGCCCTTCAGCCAATATGATGCCGCCGGGCGCCTGCGCCACCTCATCACGCTCGATGGGATGTCGCGCGACCAAATTCTCGAATTACTCGAACGGTCGCGGCATTACTTAGCGCCGAACGGCGCCATGCCCATACGCACTCGCGCTCTTGAGGGCATCACGATCGGCAATATCTTTAACGAGCCGAGCACCCGGACTCGCTCCTCGTTCGAGTTGGCTGGACGAAGGCTAGGCGCAGATGTGCTGAACCTTGAAATACAATTGTCCTCTCGCGTCAAAGGCGAGACCGTCATCGATACGATCCAGACACTGGAGTCAATGGCCGTCGACGTTTTTGTGATCCGCGATGCAGAACCAGGGGTTACGCAATTTGTCGCCGAGAATGTCTACGATCATGTCAGTGTTTTGTCTGCGGGCGAAGCCCATTTATCCCATCCGACGCAGGGCCTACTCGATGCGCTGACGATTCTCCAATACAAAGGTGGCTTCCGCGATTTGGTCGTCGCAGTAGTCGGTGATGTGAAACATTCCCGTGTTGCGAGGTCGGCCTACCAGGTGTTTTCAGCGCTCGGGGTCGGAGAACTGCGCATCGTCGCGCCAGACGCACTGATGCCCAATGCAGGAGAAATGCCGCAGGCTGCGCGCTTCTCTTCCATCGAAGAGGGCATCGCGCACTGCGACGTCGTGATGATGCTGCGGGTCCAAAAAGAGCGGATGACCCAAGCCTCTATTCCAGATTCCGCCGAATATCACGCACGCTGGGGCCTTACAAAAATCCGTCTGGGTCTTGCGCGGCCGGATGCCATTGTGATGCATCCGGGCCCGATCAACCGCGAAGTTGAAATTGCTTCCGAGGTGGCCGACGGACCACGCTCGGTGATCCGAGAGCAGGTCACCAACGGCGTCGCGGTCCGCATGGCAATACTCGAAACAGTCATCGGGAACCGGCGCCTGCGCGGGGACCATCGATGAATTCCCGGCATCCCGATTATCGAGGCAGCATTCTTGTTGAGGAAGCGACTGTTCTGGAACACGCGCACTGGGAAGCAGACCAACACGTGCTCATTCTCCTCGCGCCACGAATCGCTGCGCGATCCAAAGCGGGAGCTTTCGTGCATCTCACGTGCGACCCGCATCTACCCATGCGACGACCGCTCTCGCTGCAACGCGTGAACGTCGTCGCAGGAACGATAGAAATTCTCTACAAGGTCGTTGGTGAGGGTACACGCCGATTGGCCTACGCAAAACCTGGCGAAACCGTCTCTTGCATGGGGCCCATCGGCAACGGTTTTACACCCGACCCGACCCGACCACGCGCTCTGCTCATCGGTGGTGGCGTCGGTCTGCCGCCCATCGTGTTCCTCGCGGAGACCCTCGCGCAGACCGGCGGCTACAGCCCGCTGGCGCTCCTAGGTTCTGAGATCCCGTTCCCCTTCCCGCTGAGCACCGCCACTATCGCGGTGCCGGGAATTGGGACGGACGTCAGCGGCAGCCACCAGCATCTCGAACGGATCGGGATCGCCAGCCGCTTATCTAGCGGCGCCGGATTTGAAGGTTGCTACAAGGGCTTTGTCACCGACCTCGCAGCCGAATGGCTCGGGTCACTCCACTCCAGCGCTCTGGCCGAAGTCAGCCTCTACGCGTGCGGCCCGACGCCGATGCTGGCCGCGGTGGCCCGAGTAGGGCGCCGCTTTGGCATACCGGCGCAGGTGTCCTTAGAGGAATACATGGCTTGCGCTGTTGGTGGCTGCGCGGGTTGCGCGGTACCAGTCCGCACCAGGGAGGGGACTTATATGAAGCGGGTCTGTGTCGATGGCCCCGTTTTTGACGCTTACCAAGTCTTCCCCGAATCTGCCTGAGGCCTACTACTGATGAAATTACAGCTCACCCTGCTCGAAGCCCGCGTTCTCGGGGTTTTGATTGAAAAAGAAATCACGACACCAGACCAATACCCACTGTCCCTGAATGCGCTCGTCAATGCCTGCAATCAAAAGACCAACCGCGACCCGGTCATGAGCCTTGATGAGGCGACGGTGCAGGAAACGCTTGATGGCTTATCAAAACGCCATTTGGTCATGGAGCGCGGTGGGTTTGGCAGTCGCGTCATGAAATACCGTCATCGCATGTGCAATGGCGACCACAACCCCATCCAGATGACGGCCCAAGAGGTGGCGGTGATGGCGGAGTTAATGCTGCGGGGGCCGCAAACGCCGGGCGAGCTGCGCTCCCGCGCCCAACGCCTGGCCTCCTTTACCGATTTGGGTGACATCGAAACGACACTAGAGCTGCTGGCTACCCGCGAAGGTAGTCCCTACGTCGTTAAACTGCCGAAGTCGCCGGGTGCGCGCGAGGCGCGCTACTGTCAGCTATTGACGGGCGAACCGGACCTAGAGGCACTCGCCGCAGCGCATACGCTGGTGGTCGCCGCGAACGCGGTCGACGCACCGGAAGCCAGTGCTGCCGTTCTGGAGCGGATCCACACACTGGAATCACAAGTCCGTGCCCTGACCGCGCGCCTGGATGCCATCGCACCTCTCAGAGCACCCGACAACGAATCCTGATCGGACTCATCCGAAGCCGATCTCTGCCTCGAGGTTCGCTCGCGAATCGGCGTTTCGCAGCGCCTCTTCCAGTGTGACGCGTCCGCTGCGAACGAGCGCGGTCAGCGCAGCATCGAAAGACTGCATGCCCCGCTCGCTTGAAGACTGCAGCGCCTCCTTCACGGCAACCGTGTCGCCACGACGAATCAGATCCTGCATGTGCGGGGTATTGATCAATACCTCTACGGCGGCGTGGCGCTGATCTGCGCCCCGGACCAAGCGCTGGGCCAAGATGCCGCGGAGATATTGCGACAGATCGAGCAATACCTGCGCGTGCTCATCCGGGGGAAACAGGTTGATAATTCGGTCCAACGCTTCTGGCGCATTGTTCGCATGCAGCGT
>CAIVRI010000144.1 GCA_903908265.1 uncultured Pseudomonadota bacterium | reverse complement strand
TGGTCCGGTGGCCGCAACGCGGCTCGATCCGGGCTGACGAGGGGCTAGAAGAGCGCGATACTGGCCCTTAATTTGGCGACGGCAGTCTAGGATATGGCGAAGAGTCAACACGTCACGGAGACGCCGGCGACGGCCTTTCTTAAGCAGCAACAGGTGGTTTATACCGAGCACCCGTACGAGTATATGGAGCACGGCGGCGCGCGGCACAGTGCCGCGGTGCTAGGTTTCGATCCGTACGCGGTAGTGAAAACCCTGATCATGCAAGATGATCAAGGCACCCCGCTGATCGTGCTGATGCATGGCAATAAGACGGTATCGACTAAAAATCTAGCGCGCCAGAGTGGCCGCAAGAGCATCGTCCCCTGCGCGCCGGAGACCGCGCAGCGGCACAGTGGTTATTTGGTCGGGGGAACATCGCCTTTCGCGACCCGCAAACGCATGCCGGTCTACGTCGAGCGCACCATCTTGGGGTTAGGCCGCATTGCGATCAATGGCGGTCGACGTGGGTTTTTGGTGGGACTGGATCCGGCGGTACTGGTGCGCCTACTGGCGGTCATTCCCGTTGACTGCGCGCTGGACGCAGCCGATTGAGGCAGAAGCTGTCGGTGGTGTGCCAGCGCCGTCAGGACGCTGGCGCCACGGCGTTTAGCCCGTGATAGATGACGCGGCGGTGCTGTTCGAGTTGCGGTTGATACGGTAGGCGCCGAGGGTCGTCTCGCGCTCGGCCGACTCTTCGGCCAACAGCACGTTGATGAACTCCATGGTATCGACGAAGTCGCGGACGGCTTCGAGAGGGGAGGGACGTTTACGGCGAAACAAGCTTGGCATGGGAGCTCTTCTCAACGCAGGCAATTCGACAATGCATGAACGATAGATTGGCCCGGTCGGACGCAATAGAGGTGTGTACGTCTCTGTACGGCGACAAACGCAAAAAGATTTGTTTAGAGGCTTAATTTGTTATGTCAAATAGGGGCGAGAAGCGCGCAAAAACTGCTGCAAAAATATTTATTTGCAGTGGTTTTCTATCCTGTTTCTGAGGTTGTCATGACACGCCCAATGAGGCCGCGTATAGCGCCTCGGTATGTCCGCGCGATAGAGTGACGCTGCCGTTTTCAAGGGTTGAACCGCATGGACTTCGCGCCGCCCCCCGATTCGCTTGCCGCGCTCACGATCGCCTTGCGCGAATTTGCGGCCGAGCGCGACTGGGATGCGTTTCACAACCCGAAGAATCTGGTCATGGCACTGTCGGTCGAGGTAGCGGAACTGATGGAGCACTTTCAATGGCTACCCGCTGCGGCGGCGGCCGACTTGCCCGCCGCCAGCAAGGCCCAGGTGCGCGATGAACTGGCCGACGTGCTGCTGTACTTGGTGCGCTTGGCCGACAAATTGGACGTCGAGCTCGTCACCGCCGGTTACGACAAAATACAAAAGAATGCGCTCAAATACCCCGCCGACAAAGCGCGGGGCTCCATGCGCAAGTACACCGAGTTGTAATTGCCTAGCTGCGGGCTGGGGCCTGCGTGGGTTCGTCGCACCGGCCGACCGTTTGGGCGCGGGCGTGGCCGCCAGTCGGTCTACAGGCCTAGAATAAGCGCTGCCACGGCTGGGTTTTCCCGCAGTGGTCATCGTAGTGGAGTACAACGGTGCCTTGGGAACTGTGCCTAGGCTGGCCGGTCCAATCCGGTGCTGTCGTCTGTAAAGGGAGTCGTCGCGTGCTGAGAGCAAAAAGTATTGGCTGGGTCGGTTTGATCGCCTTGTTGGGTGCCGGCGTGGCGCTGGCTGCTGGACCGTCGGTGCAGGACGTCTATACGGCCGTGCGCTCTGGGCGGATTGCGGAGGCGGAGGCGATGATGCAGCAGGTGCTGGCAGCGCATCCGCAAAGTGCGGAGGCACACTACATCGACGCCGAGGTGGAGTATAGAGCCGGGCATCTGGATCGGGCGCGCGCCGCACTGGCGACGGCTGAGCAGATCAATCCTGCGCTGCCTTTCGCCAGCGCCCGTTCGGTGGCCGAATTGAAGTCGGGCCTCGCCAATGCCGGTCGCGTTCGCGCCAGCAGCGTGGCCAGCGGTGCCGGTGGGTCGTCCTTTCCATGGGGGCTCTTTTTGGGGCTTGTGGCCTTGGTGTGCGTGGTCGTAATGCTCTTCCGTCGGCGGCAACCGCCGGTGGTCATGGCGCCGGGCTACGGCCCGAATGGTGGCATGGGTGGCCCGGCCCCAATGGGTGGCCCCGGCTACGGCGGCGGTTATGGGCAAGGCGGGATGATGCAGGGCTCTGGCATGATGGGTGGACTGGCCTCGGGCCTCGCAGTAGGTGCTGGTATCGTGGCTGGTGAGGCGCTTGCCCGGCAGGTTTTCCAGCCCGGCCATCCGAGCTACGTCGACCCCGCCCAGGACACCTACGTCGACCCCAATGCCGATATGGGCGGCAACAACTTCGGTGTGTCCGATTCCGGCAGTGACTGGGGTGGCGGTGGCGGGGGTGATTTCTCCGGTGGAGGTGGCGGCGACTGGAGTTAAATTGCGGCCCTGAGCGGGGATCCGACCCCGCTCAGACGGGTGCTGAGGGGCACGTGAGCGCAACCGGCGCTTGCGTGGGCAACACCACTGCGCATCGCGTGGGCGCACGGCGCGCAGTCCGCTCTTCGGTGCAGCGCTGTGTGATACTTGGTGCGCGCGCGTGGGTCGCATGGGGCCGCTCTGGCATTCCCGCCCAGATCTTCGCACGGCGCCGTGCGCGGCAGCGCGTTCTCCCCTTCTTTGCGACAGGCGGCGGCAGCGCCGCCTGTGGAGCCGATGATGTTTCGTCACTTTGAACGCGCCGTAAATCCCTATCCAGATACTGCCTCCAACCCGTTACCGACTGGGTTACTCGCGTTCTTGTGGGCGTGCACGCTCGGTGTGCGTCGGCAGATTTTATGGATGACGCTCGCGACGGCGGCGATTGGCATTTTTGAGGCGTTGTTGTTCCGAATGCTCGGTCGGCTGGTCGATTGGCTGACGACGGTGGATCGCGCGCATTTGTTCGCCAATGAGCGCCAGACCATGCTGATCCTGGGCGGCGTACTGATTGCCAGCATTCCGTTGGTGGGCTACCAAAGTCTCGTCCGTCGACAAGGGTTGGCCGGCAACTTTGCCATGCGCTTGCGTTGGGATTTTCACCGGCGGATGTTGGCGCAGAGCCTGGCGTTCTATCAGGATGAGTTTGCCGGCCGGGTCGCAACCAAGGTGATGCAGACCTCATTGGCCGTGCGCGATGCTTGGTTCATCGTGACCGACATCTTGGTGTACATCCTATTGTATTTTGCGACCCTGCTCTGGGTGGTCGGAGACTTCAATACCGGCTTACTGATTCCCTTCGGCGGTTGGTTTGTGGCCTACGGTCTCACCTGTTGGTGGTTCGTGCCGAGGCTGGCCAAAGTGGGCGCGGCGCAGGCGGATGCACGCTCCATGATGACCGGACGGATTACCGATGCGTACACCAACATCGCCACAGTGAAGTTGTTCTCGCACGCACAACGAGAGGGTTCTTATGCGCAAGGCGCGATGACGGAGTTCTTGCACACTGTTTACCGGCAGATGCGGATGGTGACCTCGTTTGAGACGGTCAACCACGCGCTCAGTATGTTGCTGGTAGCCGGTACCGCCGTTGTGGCTTTGTTGCTGTGGAGTCATGATGAACTCGGCGTGGGCGGTGTGGCCGCAGCCACCGCAATGGCGCTGCGTCTGAATGGCATCTCGCACTGGGTCATGTGGGAAATGGCGGGGCTGTTTGAGCAAGTCGGTACGATTCAGGATGGGATCGGCACGCTCTCGGCGCCGCGCGCAGTCGTCGATCGGCCTGATGCGAAGGCGTTGCAAGTGACCGAGGGTCGCGTATGTTTTGAGAACGTGACGTTTTCTTATGGTCGCGGCAAGGCCAATGTAAGGCCGGTATTTGAGCAGTTCCTGCTCACAGTGAACCCGGGTGAAAAAGTGGGCTTGGTGGGGCGATCGGGCGCAGGCAAAAGTACACTCGTGAACTTGTTGCTGCGCTTTTACGACATCGAAGCGGGGCGCATCAGCATCGATGGCGTGGATATCGCGCAAGTCACCCAAGAGAGTTTGCGGGCCTCGATCGGTATGGTGACGCAGGACACCTCGCTGCTGCATCGCTCGGTGCGCGACAATATTTTGTATGGCCGCCCGGACGCGGGCGATGTCGAAATGATCCGTGCGGCCGAGCGGGCCGAAGCGCAGGATTTTATTGCGCACCTAGCCGATGCCAAAGGCCGCACCGGCTATGACGCGCATGTCGGTGAACGTGGCGTGAAGTTGTCCGGTGGGCAGCGTCAGCGCGTGGCCATCGCGCGCGTGATGCTCAAAGATGCGCCCATTTTGCTGCTCGATGAAGCGACCAGTGCGCTCGATAGCGAAGCGGAAGCGGCGATTCAGCAGAGTCTATACAAATTGATGGAAGGCAAGACGGTGATTGCAATCGCGCATCGCTTGTCGACGATCGCGGCGATGGATCGCTTGGTGGTGCTCGACCAAGGGCGAGTTGCCGAAGAAGGCGACCATGCGACCTTGCTCGCCCGTGGCGGCCTGTATGCGCGGCTGTGGGAGCATCAGACGGGCGGCTTTTTGGGTGACGAAGTCTAGGCCACGGTCGGTGAATCCGGTAGGGTGTCGACCTTGCTTCTGGTGGTAGAGACGCTCCATGCCTCGTTGGACCGTGAAGATGCTCGTGAGTTCGACCTTGTTGGTCGCCGCTGTGGGGCACGCGAGCGAGCTGTCGTCTACCGTACTCAGTGACGTCACGGTGTTAGCCACCCGTGCCGCAGTAACGGCCTTGCAGGTGCCGGCCTCGGTTGATCGGGTTGAGGGTGATCGTTTGCGCGAAGGCGCAGGCGTCAATCTGTCCGAAGCGCTCGGTCCGGTGGCGGGATTGTCGGTGCAGAACCGTGGCAACTACGCGCAGGATCTACAACTGTCGATACGCGGCTTTGGTGCCCGCTCTAGTTTCGGCGCGCGCGGTATACGCCTCTACGCGGACGGTATCCCGGCCACTATGCCGGATGGGCAGGGGCAGTATTCGCACTTTGATCTGACGGGTGCCGATCGCATTGAAGTGCTGCGCGGCCCCTTTTCGGCGCTGTACGGCAATGCTTCGGGCGGCGTGCTGGCCATCACCACTGCGGATGCGCCGGCCCGATTGGGTGTGGATGCGACAGCAGAGGCTGGCTCCGAGGGGATGCGCCGTTATGCGCTACGGGTTGGTGAGGGCACGGACCGTTCCAATTGGGTGATGGACGCTGCGCATTTTCAAACCGACGGCTATCGCGTGCACAGTGCGGCGGCGCGCACGACGGCGAATGGCAAGTGGCGTCTGGATTTGTCCCCGTCCACTCGGCTGACAGTCATTGGCAATACGATCGAGACGCCGTTCGTGGACGATCCATTGGGTTTGACGGCGGCGCAACTGGCGGCGGATCCGCGCCAGGCGGGCACGAACGCGCTGACCTACAACACGCGTAAGCAGCTGACCCAGCAGCAGGCCGGTGCCGTGCTCGAGAGTCGTCTGTCGGACACCGACAGCATGACCTTGTCGGCCTATGCCGGTCATCGACACTCGACTCAGTTTCAGGCGATTTTGCAGTCGATTGAGGCGCTGCCCACACACCCGGGTGGTGTGATTGATCTGGACCGCCGCTATCGGGGCGGCGAATGGCGTCTGACGGATGCAAGGCGTGTGCGCGACTTACCGCTGACGGTGACCCTCGGCGTTGCGGTCGATACGCTGGACGAGGCGCGGCGCGGCTATCTTAACTATGTGGGCAGTACGCTGGGTGTCGAGGGCGCGTTGCGACGCGATGAGCGCAATCGGGTAGATTCGGTTGACGAGTATCTGCAGGCACAATGGCAACTGAGCGATCGTTGGCAACTGTCGGGGGGCGCACGCCACAGCCAGATCACGGTCCGCTCGACGCCCAAATTGGTGCCGCAGCCGGATACGGTGCTCCACTACGGCGCGACCAATCCGGTGGCGGGCTTCACGTTTCGTATGCGCAAGGAGTTGGCCGCGTATGCGTCCTACGGGCGGGGCTTGGAAACGCCGACACTCAACGATCTCGCCTACCGCTCTACCAATGGCGCCGTGACCGGACTCAATACTGCGTTGCGTCCTGCGCGCAGCGAGAACTACGAAGTGGGCTTGAAGCAGTCGACTGCGCGCCTGCGCGCGACTTTGGCTTTGTTCTCGATTCGTACCGAGGATGAACTGGCGGTACAAGCAAACTCCGGTGGTCGCTCCGTGTTGGAGAACATCGGACCGACGCGGCGGCGTGGCGCGGAGTTTGCGCTCGAGGCGAAGTTGAACGATTCCTTCACTGGGGTGTTGGCCTACACCGCAATCGATGCGCACACGCTGGCCGATTACCAAGCCTGTGCGGTGACGCCGTGTGTTCCGGTGACGGTGGCGGCGGGCAGTCATCTACCCGCGGTGCCGCGCAATGCGCTCTATGCGGGTCTCACGTGGCGCAATGGCCGCGGCTTCACACTCACGGGCGAGAGCGTGGGTCGTGCGGGCATTTATGCGGATGACCGCAATCAGGCTTTTGCCTCGGGCTACTGGACCTCGAATCTGCGCGCAGCGTGGACCCAAGGTTGGGCGCACGGCACGATCACTGAATCGGCACGACTCGACAATGTGTTTGACCGTCGTTATGTCGGTACGGTGATTGTGAACGAGACGAACCGTCGTTATTACGAACCCTCGGCAGATCGCACGGCTTTGTTGATGGTGCACGTCGCCTTTCACTGACCGCGTTAGAGCAGCCGGTAGGGCGTCACGCCGCGTTCATCGGTGGGAATGGACATGGTGTGTTCCATCGGTGGGTAGGCGCGCTGGTGGCAGTGCCGGCGCTCGCAGATCCGGCAACTGACGCCGATGGGCACGGGCTCGACGGCGGCGGAGATGACATCGGCATACACGACTTCAGCGGCGTGGGTCAGTTCACAACCGAAGCCGACCGCGTAATGCCGATGGGGTGCCCGAAACGAGCCGGAGCGTTTGATGATGCTGCGGGCCATGCACAAGTACCGCACCGAATCGGGCATCTCGGCGACCTGCACCAGAATGCGGCCGGGCTGCGAGAAGGCCTCGTGCACATTCCACAACGGACAGGCACCCCCGAAGCGGGCGAACTGAAAGCGCGTTGAGCTGTGTCGCTTGGTGATGTTGCCGGCTTGGTCGACGCGCACGAAATAAAAGGGGATGCCGCGGGCACCAGGGCGCTGCAGGGTTGAAAGGCGGTGGCAGATCTGTTCGAAGCTGGCGCGATAGCGGCGCTGTAACTGTTCCACGTCGTGGCGTAACAGGCGGGCGGTACGGGCAAAGTCGCCGTAGGGGAACACCAAGGCGCCGGCAGCATAGTTCTCGCACGCCAGACGTCCCACCGCAACCGATTCGGGCGAGTGGAACTGGCCGGCGGCTACCGTCTGGTCGACTACGGTTTTGAGACTCAGTCGGGCGAGCACGACGGCCAGTTGGAACAGTCGGGTCGGCTCGTTCAGTTCGGCGGCAAAGCGCAGGGTGCGCGTACCCGGCTCATAGCGCCACCAGACGCCTTCGGCGGTGGTGGCGTCGGTGCGCACCGCCACGCCGTGGCGTGCCCAGAGGGCTTTTTCGAGCAGCGGGGCGGGGCCTGCGTCCGCACAGATCCCGAGTTCGGCCGCCAGCGCTTCTGCCGCGATGTCGATGGCGTCGACGTAGTTGTCGCGGTAATGGAAAAAGTCGCGAATTTCCTCATAGGGCAGGGGCAACCCCGAGGCCCCGGAGGGGCCGCGACCCAAGCGATCGTCCAGTTCGTTAATGCGGCCCTCCAAACGGCGGTAGGCTGCGTGCAGGTTGAGGAACTGATGCGCCAGGTGGGGCGTTGTGGAGGCCGCGATGCGCAGTTCCGCCAGTGGCGGGGCGGCCGTGCCCAGCGGCAGGTCGATGCTGGCCTCGCGCAGGTCGGCAATCAGGCGGCTCTGCTCGTCCACGTCGAACTCGGACGGGTCCAACTGGTAGGCCCGGGCGAGTGCCACCAGCACGCTGGCGGTCGCTGGGCGGTGATTGTTTTCCAGTTGCGAGACGTAGCTGGTCGACAGGCCCAGCCGTTCTGCCCCCATCTCCAGCGTCAAACCGCGGTTTTCCCGCAGCAGTCGTAGTCGGGGTCCGATAAACAGCTTGCGGCGCATATTTTACAACTTTGCAAGAATGCCGGATGTGGCAGTGAGTATCTCGCAAAATTAAACTGGCGAAAACAGCCTTAAGTGTCAAAATTGGCAAACTTGCAAAAAAATGACCGGCCGACGCCGGATCCAGGCTACCGAGGGAGTGACGCTGCATGAGCCTATCCGCTGGTGAACGTCTGTGGGCGGCCTTGGCCGCGGAGAAACCGCTCCAAGTGGCGGGGGCCGTGAACGCGTTTTCGGCGCTGCTGGCCGAACAAAGCGGATTTAAAGCGCTGTACTTGTCCGGCGCGGGCGTCGCGAATGCCTCGTTTGGGCTGCCAGACCTCGGGATCACCTCGCTCAACGATGTCTGCGAGGACGTACGCCGGATTACCTCCGCGACGGAACTGCCCTTGCTCGTCGATGCGGACACTGGTTGGGGTGCCGCGTTCAACATTGTGCGCACCACCCGGGATCTGATCGCCTCCGGTGCGGCGGGCATGCATCTCGAAGATCAAGTGCAGGCCAAGCGCTGTGGCCATCGACCCGGCAAGTCTTTGGTGCCTACCAGTGAGATGGTCGATCGCATCAAAGCCGCGGTCGATGGCCGCACGGATCGCAATTTTGTCATTATGGCGCGGACCGATGCGCATGCAGTCGAAGGGCAGTCCGCAGCAGTCGATCGGGCACTCGCCTATGTCGAAGCCGGTGCCGACATGATTTTTGCCGAAGCGTTGATCACGCTGGACGAGTACCGCGAGTTTACTTCTAAGGTGGCAGTGCCGGTGCTGGCGAACATCACCGAGTTTGGCAAGACGCCACTCTACACCGTCGATGAATTGGGCGCGGTCGGCGTCTCGCTGGCGCTCTACCCGCTGTCGGCGTTCCGCGCGATGTCCAAAGCCGCGCTGGAGGTCTACGGGGCCCTGCGCACACAAGGCACGCAGAAGGCGGTCATCGACAAAATGCAAACCCGCGCTGAACTGTACGACGTACTCGGTTATCACGAGTACGAACGCAAACTGGACGTTCTGTTCCAGCAATAATCGTTTCAACAATCATCCAACGCCTACTCGGGAGAAGCCGCCGTGTCCGTCCATAGCAATGATCCAATGACCTATAACGTGCCGAAACCGAAGAAGTCTGTCGCTCTGTCCGGCGTCGTGGCAGGCAACACCGCCTTGTGCACGGTAGGGCGTTCAGGAAACGACCTGCATTACCGCGGCTACGACATTTTGGAAACCGCGGCGGCGGCTGAATTTGAAGAAATCGCACATTTGTTGATTCACGGGCATTTGCCGAGCGCGCCAGAACTGGCGGCCTATAAAGCCAAATTGAAGGCGCAGCGTGGCTTGCCCCAGGTGGTCCGTGACGTGCTCGATGCACTGCCGGCGTCGGCACATCCAATGGATGTGCTGCGTACCGGAGTCTCTGCGCTAGGCTGTGCGCTACCGGAAAAAGACGACCACAACGGCGCCGGTGCGCGCGATATTGCTGACAAGTTGATCGCCTGCCTCGGCTCGATGCTCTGCTATTGGTATCACGGTAGTCACAACGGCCGGATGATCGATGTGGAAACTGATGATGATTCCATCGGTGGCCATTTTCTGACGCTGCTACATGGGCGTGCGGCGTCCGAAGAGTGGGTCCGCGCGATGCATACCTCGCTCAATCTTTATGCCGAGCACGAGTACAACGCGAGCACGTTTGCTGCACGCGTGATCGCGGGCACGGGATCTGATGTGTACTCCTCGGTGGCCGGTGCTATCGGTGCGCTACGTGGCCCCAAGCATGGTGGCGCCAACGAAGTCGCGTTTGAAATCCAGAAGCGCTATCGCACGCCGGATGAGGCCGAGGCCGATATTCGACGCCGTGTGGGCAACAAGGAAGTGGTGATTGGATTTGGCCATCCGGTGTACACGATTGGTGATCCCCGTAACGAGGTGATCAAGTCGGTGGCGCGTGGTTTGGCGACCAGTGCCGGTGACCTGCGCATGTTTGATATTGCGGCACGGCTGGAGTCGGTGATGTGGGAAATCAAAAAGATGTTCCCGAACCTCGACTGGTACAGCGCGGTCAGTTATCACTTGATGGGCGTCCCGACCGCGATGTTCACGCCGCTGTTTGTGATCGCACGTACCACCGGTTGGTGCGCGCACGTCATTGAGCAGCGCGAGGATGGAAAAATTATTCGGCCGAGCGCGAACTACGTGGGTCCTGATGCCCGCGCCTTCGTGCCGCTCGCCGAGCGGACTTGAGCGGATGCAGGCCGTGATGAATACGCGCTATCGGCGCCGCCTGCCGGGCACGACGCTCGATTACTTTGATGCCGAGTCGGCGGTGGAATCGGTGCAGGTGGGCGCATGGGCGACCTTGCCTTACACTGCACGGGTGCTGGCTGAAAATCTGGTGCGGCGCTGCGAGTCGGCGATTCTCGAGGAGTGTCTAGGTCAGTTGGTGCGTTTTGAACGCACGCGGGATTTCCCGTGGTTCCCCGCGCGTGTGGTCTGTCATGACATCCTCGGCCAGACGGCACTGGTGGATCTGGCCGGCTTACGCGATGCCATCGCCGCCCAGGGCGGCGATCCGGCGCTGGTCAATCCGGTGGTGCCGACCCAACTGGTGGTCGATCACTCCTTGGCGGTTGAATACGGCGGTTATCAGGCCGACGCGTTCGCTAAGAATCGCGCTATTGAAGAGCGTCGCAATGCGGATCGCTTCCATTTCATTGAGTGGACTAAATTCGCGTTTCAAAACGTCGATGTCATTCCCTCGGGCAACGGCATCCTGCATCAGATCAATGTCGAACGGATGAGTCCGGTGGTGCAGGTGCAGGAGGGGGTGGCCTATCCAGACACCCTGATCGGGACGGACTCGCACACCCCGATGGTGGATGCATTGGGCGTCGTCGGCATTGGCGTCGGTGGACTGGAGGCGGAGAGTGTCATGCTCGGTCGCGCCGTCTGGATGCGCCTACCGGAGATCGTCGGTGTGCGTTTGACGGGCAAGGCGGCGCCCGGCATTACCGCGACGGATGTGGTGCTCTCACTCACCGAGTTCTTGCGTCAGCGCCGCGTGGTCTCCTCCTATCTGGAATTTTTCGGCGAGGGTGCGCGTCATCTCACGCTCGGGGATCGCGCAACGATTGCCAATATGGCGCCTGAATTTGGCGCCACGGCTGCGCTGTTCGCCGTAGACCAGCGCACGCTCGACTATTTAAAGCTCACGGGTCGGGAAGACGCGCAGATTGC
>CAIVRI010000143.1 GCA_903908265.1 uncultured Pseudomonadota bacterium | reverse complement strand
TGTCGCCTGCGGATGGGGGTTCATTACGCGTCCCTCATTGCGGTGCTGCAAGGTGGCCGTGGCGCCGGTGTTGTTTGCGGCAGGCGCGTGTTCTAATTTCGGCTATCCAGCGCCACGGCAGGCGCTGCCCTAGCGCGACCGACGTAAGCGGTGAGGCACCCATGACGAGCGACATCACCCGGCGCGACTTTCTGAACGGCACGGCGCTAATGATTGCCGGCGGACTGACGCCACTAGCGCAATTGCAGGCCGCACCGCGCCGCACGTACCCGCCGGCGCTGACGGGGTTGCGCGGTAGTCATGTGGGCTCCTTCGAAGTGGCGCATCAGATCGGTCGCGAGGGCAAGGTCTTTGATCTGTCGGGTGTTGCGGTCGCTGAGCAATACGATTTGGTGGTGGTGGGGGGTGGCATCAGCGGACTGGCGGCGGCTTGGTTCTACCGCGAAGCGCACGGGCCCAAGGCGCGGATCCTGATTCTCGACAACCACGATGATTTTGGTGGGCACGCCAAACGCAATGAGTTCACGGTCGGTCGACGCTTGTTGCTGGGCTATGGGGGGACGCAGTCACTGCAATCGCCCCAAGCGCTGTTCAGCCCGACCGTGCATCGCTTGCTGCAGGCGCTAGGAGTGGACTTGCGGCGCTTTGAGAAGGCCTTTGATAGTGCACTGTATGGGTCATTGGGTTTGACCGAGGGCGTGTTTTTCGATCGCGAAACTTTTGGGGTAGACCGGTTAGTGGCTGGTAATCCGCTGTCGACGGGTTTGGGCTGGGAGCACGATCCCAAGAGCCGCACGACGGAGGCGATCGTCGGCGACTTTCCGCTGTCCGCATCGGCGCGCCAGGAATTAATCGTCCTCTTGCAGCAGCCGCGCGATTATCTGGCCGGGCAGTCGCGCGCGCAGAAACTCGCCTACCTGCAGACGGTCAGCTATCGCACTTATCTACGCCACGATGTGGGGCTGAGCGAGGAAGCGACGCGGTTCATGGATGGCCAGACCAAGTCCTTTCAGGCCATGGGCACGGACATCACGCCGGCGCTGGATGCGCTGATCAGTTGGTCCCCTGGATTTTCCGGACTGGGACTGGACGATCAGCGCGAAGCGGGTCTGGATGAGCCGTACATATATCACTTCCCCGACGGGAATGCCTCGATCGCCCGCTTGCTGGTGCGCCAGTTGATTCCCGGCGTTGCCCCCGGCCACAGCATGGAGGATGTGGTGCTGGCGCAGTTCGATTACGCGCGACTGGATGTCGCGGGCGCCGCCACGCGGCTGCGTTTGCACAGCACAGTGGTGCACGTGGCGAATGCGCCGACGCCCGGTGGGCCGGTGGACATCGGATACGTGCAGGGAGGCGTCGTGCACCGGATCGAGGCCCAGCACTGCGTGCTGGCCTGCTACAACATGGTGATCCCGCATCTGATGCCGGAGTTGCCTGCCCCACAGCAGCACGCGTTATCCCAAGGCGTGAAGATGCCGCTCGTGTACGTCAACGTAGCGCTGCGTAACTGGCACTCCTTTGTCAAACTCGGCGTCCATGGCATTTACTGTCCGGCGGCGTTCTTTGCCGAGGTTGAACTCGATTTTCCGGTGACGCTCGGTGGTTATCGTCATCCGCGTCACCCGGATGAGCCGATCCTGCTGCATCTTGCGCACATTCCCCTGACGCCGAACCAAGGATTGTCGAATGTGGAGCAGTTCCGCCTCGGGCGGCAGCGCCTGCTAGAGACGCCGTTCGCAGAGTACGAACGCCAGATTGTCGATCAACTCGATCGCATGCTCGGCCCGGGCGGATTTGTAGCAGTCCGCGATATCGCAGCGATCACCGTTAATCGCTGGCCGCATGGTTATTCCTATGCCGCTAATTCGCTCTTTGATGCCAAAGTAGAAGGGCCGCCGCCGTATGAGATCGGTCGCCAGCGCTGTGGCCGCGTCACCATCGCCAATTCGGATGCCGGCTGGGGCGCGTATACGCACGAAGCGATCGATCAGGCTTGGCGGGCCGTGCAAGAACTTGCACAGAGCTGAACGCCCTTCGCAGACCGACACGGCCCACCACCGCACAGGCGCTGCGGCGCCCTTGCCCTTAGGGGAATAACCCCGCGACCCGTTGGCGTACGCCGCTATGCGCCGCTCTCGCGTACGGGGCGTGCGCAAGCGCTCAAGGTCACACCGACACGCAGTAACGCAGTCGTCTATGAGCGGCGTGGCATTACGGCGGATACTGCGTTGCGTCTTGCACGATTTGGCAAGACGGATGTACACAGTTGGATTAACGGGCAGTCAAACGACGAACTGCACTGTGCCGAAGATGGCGTCGGCTGCACGTTGGTCGCACTAGTGCCGTAGAGCGGTTAGGGCTGACCTAAAAAGCGTTCTGGATCCGGGCCGTGAGTTATGACGCGGGAAGTTGTGCGGCTCGGCACCGACCGACGTAACGCCGCTTGCCGTAATGGATCGCGGTTTTCCCGTTTTAAAAGGAGCGGTTTGGTTTGCTGCCTCGCGGTTGCGCAGACAGGGTTGGTCAGGTTTTTAATCCGCCTTGTACACAACGCCTTCTTTCATGACGAAACGCACGTGCTCGAGCTCCCGCACATTGTGTAGCGGGTCGCCACGGACCGCGATCAGGTCAGCGAGTTTTCCGGGTTGAATGGATCCGAGCAGGTCGCGCTGTCCGAGCAGATCCGCGGCGCCGATGGTGGCCGATTGAATCGCTTGCATCGGCGTCATGCCGTTCTCGACCATGTAACCGAATTCTTTGCCGCTCTCGCTATAGGGACAGACGCCGCTGTCCGTGCCAAACGCAATGCGCACACCGGCCTCGACCGCTTTGCGAAAGTTCTGCGTCTGTAAGACTTGTATTTTCTTGGCATGTTCCACGAAATCGGCAGGGAATCCGGTGCCTATGCATTTCCCAATTTGCAGGGTCGGGACCAGATAGGTGCCGTGGGCCTTCATCAGCGCACGGCCCTCCTCGTCCATCAGCGTCCCGTGCTCAATGGAGGCGACTCCGGCGCGCACGGCATTTTTAATGCCTTCCGGACTGTGGGCGTGGGCGGCGACCTTCAAGCCAAAGTTGCGCGCTTCATCCACGGCCGCGTCGACCTCCTCGCGGGTGAACTCCCGTGCACTCAAGTTGCTGCCATGGGTCAATACAGCGCCCGTGGTCAGGATCTTAATTGCGTCGACGCCTTGACCGGCCAGGGTACGAACCCGCTCGCGCACTTCGTACGGGGAATTGGCGTTGCCGTAGTGCAGGTCCCACGGCAGGGTGATGTCCGGTGACATGCCCGTCATCGCGCCGGCGCCACCGGCAATCGTGACGTACGCGCCAACGACATACATGCGGGGACCGACCACGTCGCCGCGGTGGATGGCATCGCGCAGCGCGATATCGATCAACGCCCGGTAGCTGCCCAAATCACGCACGGTGGTAAATCCCGCCATCAACGAGGCCCGTGCATTGGGCAGCGACAGCAGCGTGGTCTGGGCCGCGGTGTGCTGCAATTCGAGTAGGGGGTCTGGCGAGCGCGCATCCCCCACGAGATGGGAATGGGAGTCGATCAGTCCCGGTAGCACCGTGTAGTCGTTGAGATCGATCACCCGGGCCCCGGGGGGCTCTGCCAACGCGGTGCCCACTGCCACAACGAGGCCATCGCGGATGAGGATCGTTTGGTGGGGGAGCACGCGGGCCGCGTCCGTATCGATCAGGCGACCGGCGTGAATGACAATGACGTCCGCCACTACGGTGTGAGCAATCAACAGTGCCAACAAGAGGTGTAGCGCACGCGGCATTTTTTTAAAGCCCAAGTTCCGACAGGCCCGGATGCTCTGCCGGCCGAATCCCCGGCGCGTCCCAATGCAACAGCCGTTGCTCTGCGGTGATCGCCAGGTCATTGATGGAGGCATGGCGCTCGCGCATATAGCCGGCGCTATCGAAGGCCCAGTTCTCGTTGCCGTAGGAACGGAACCACTGTCCGTCTGCATCGCGCCACTCATAAGCGAAACGCACCGCAATGCGGTCGTCGGTGTAGGCCCACAACTCCTTGATCAAGCGGTAGTCGATTTCGTGGGCCCACTTACGGGCCAAGAACGCCTCGATGGCGACGCGGCCTGCAAAAAATTCCGCGCGGTTGCGCCAGCGACTGTCCTCGCTATAGGCCAACGCCACCTTGACCGGATCGCGTCGGTTCCAGCCGTCCTCGGCGGCGCGCACTTTGAGGAGGGCGGTCTCGCGGGTGAACGGGGGCAGGGGCGGTCGGGGGGCGGGGGTGTTCATCGGCTTCGGCTCCAGTAGACGGTGCGGGGGTGCGTGGATGCCCCTGTATGTATTAGCATCGGCGCTGCCCGGCATGGTGTCCACTCTTGCGTGTGGTCTTGCACGGGCCAGAAAAAATCAACAGAAGGGGTCGTGATATGAGTATGGGATCCGAGTTCAAGGCCTTTGCCATGCGGGGCAATGTGGTCGATCTGGCGGTGGGTGTGGTGATCGGCGGGGCCTTTGGGCGGATCGTCTCCTCCTTGGTCGAGGCGATCCTCATGCCGGTGGTCGGCTTGCTCACGGCGGGTGCCGATTTTTCCAAACTGGCGTTGACCATTGGGGCGAACGCCAAGGGCGAACCGGTGCTGCTGCGCTACGGGGCCTTCTGTCAGAGCGTGGTGGATTTCGTCATCGTGGCCTTTGTGATCTTCATGGTCGTCAAAGCGATCAACAAGTTGCAGACCCCACCGGCAGCGGCGGCACCTGCTGCAGCGCCAGCGCCCTCGAGTGAGCAGGTGCTGCTGACCGAGATTCGCGACCTGCTCGCGCGGCGTTGATCAGACGGCGGGCGGCGCACACGCCGCCGCCCGCAGGATCGACCACAGTTCGCGGATGTGTTCGGCGCGGGTGTGGTCGGCTCCGATCGAAATGCGCACCACCCAGCGCCCTTTGATGAGGGCCGGGGTCACGTAGGCAGCACCGGAGTCGTTGACCTGCTGCGCCCAACGGCGCGTGTGCACGTCCAAGGCTTCCCCTGCCAGCCCGGCCGGGGCGTGCTGTAGGCACACGGTTTGTAAAGTCACCGGCGCCATGACGTGCCACTCGGGATCGGCGCTGGCCCACGCGGCCAGTTCGCGCGCCCATGCGATATGCGCACGCAAGCGGGTCTGCAACGCCGCCGTGCCCTGATCGCGCAGTGCGAACCAGATCTTCAGCGCCCGAAAGCGCCGCCCGAGCGGAATGCCCCAGTCCCGGTAGTTGCGCACGTGCCGATCCACGGCGGTCTGCAGGTAACTGGGGCTCGTGGACATGACGCGCACCAGATGTTCGGGATCGCGGACCAGGTACAGGCTGCAGTCGAAGCCGACCCCCAACCATTTGTGGGGATTGACCACGATCGAGTCGGCCGCCTCGATGCCGGCCCACAGGTGTCGGTATTCGGGCAGCACCATCGCCGAGCCGCCCATGGCCGCATCGACATGCAGCCACAACCCTTCGCGCTGCGTGACCGCGGCGATCTCGGCGATCGGATCAAACGCCGTGACGGCGGTGGTGCCGCTGGTGGCCAGCACGGCCGCGGGCGTGAACCCCGCGGCGCGATCGGCTGCGATCGCGGCGGTCAGTGCGGCGACGTCCAGGCGAAAGGCTGCATCCACCGGCACCGCGCGGATGTGCTCGCGGCCAAAACCAGCGAGCAGCGCGGCTTTTTCCACCGAGCTGTGCGCTTGTTCGGAGGTGTACACCACCAGCGGCGGAGCGCCGGACTGCATGCCGGCGCGCGCCGCGCCGTAGGCGGTGGCGCGTTCGCGCGCCGACACCAGTGCCACAAAACTCGCTGCCGAGGCGGTGTCTTGCAGGACGCCGCTGAAAGTGGCGGGCAGGCCCATCAGGTCGCGCAGCCAGTCGGTCATGACCTGCTCGACTTCGGTGAGCGCCGGTCCCGCCTGCCAGTTCAGGCCGATCGAGGCGAATGCAGCGGAGACCATATCCCCAAGCACCGAGGTCAAGGAACCGCCGGCCGGGAAGTAGCCGAAGAAGCGCGGATGTTGCCAGTGGGTGGTACCCGGGATCACGATCGTGTCCAAATCCGCCAGCATGGCCGCAAAGGGCTCGCCGTGGGTGGGCGCGGCCGTCGGCAGTTGCGCGATGACGGCGCCCGGTTTGACGGTGGCCTGCACCGGGTACTCGGCCCGCGCTAAGCGCGTGCGGTAGTCGGCAATCCAGTCCACCAGCGCATGGCCTGCGCTGCGAAATTCTTCTGGGGTCATGATCGGCTCGCTCCCGGGGATGCGCAGGCTGATCATAGCTGATGGGGCTGCTATTCTCGTGCGCATCAATCGAATGGAGGGGATGCTATGGCGGGAATCACGATTCTGGATGGCGGTACGGGACGGGAACTCAAGCGCATCGGCGCGCCGTTCCAGCAGCCGGAGTGGTCGGCGTTGGCGCTGATCGAGGCCCCCGCGTTCGTCACCCAGGTGCACCAGCGCTATGTCGAAGCGGGGGCGGATGTGATCACCACCAACAGTTACGCACTCGTCCCGTTTCATCTCGGTGCGCAGCGGCACGCCGCGGACGGGGCACGTTTGGCGGCACTGTCCGGGCAACTGGCGCGCGCGGTAGCGGACGCGGCCCCGCGGCCGGTGGCCGTGGCGGGCTCCTTGCCACCGGTCTGTGGTTCGTATCGCGCGGACCTGTTCGATGTGGAGGCGGCGCGGCCCTTGGTGGCGCTGCTCGTGACGGCCTTGCGCCCGTACGTGGATCATTGGCAGGGCGAGACGCTTTCTGCGATCGAGGAAGCGCGCTTGCTGCGCGCGGTGATCGGCGCCGATGGCAAACCCTTGTGGTTGTCGTTCACGCTCGCCGACGAGGAACTACACGCACCGGTGCCGCGGCTGCGTTCGGGTGAAACGGTGGCGGAGGCGACCCGTGTCGCCTTAGAACTCGGCGCGGCGGTGGTGCTGTTCAACTGCAGCCAGCCGGAGGTGATGGCCGAGGCGGTAGCGGTGGCACAGGCGGTGGTGACGCAGGCGGGGCAGGCGGTGCAACTGGGCGTCTATGCCAATGCCTTCCCGCCGGTGCGCGAAGACCATGCGGCGAATGCGGCGCTGTTTGAGATCCGGGCCGACCTCGATCCGGCCGGTTATCGACAGTTTGCGCAAACCTGGATCGCGCGCGGCGCCACGATTATTGGCGGCTGCTGCGGAATCGGCCCGGAACACATCGCGGAGTTGGCAACGCTGCGCTAAAGCGCAGCGGACTCGCATCGATGCAATGGCTGGGGTAACGTGGGGCCATGGGGGCAGAGCTGTAGCCGGGAGGTTGCTGTGATTGATCTGTTTACCGCGTCGGCGCCGAATGGGTGGAAGGTGTCGATCGCCTTGGAGGAACTCGGCCTGCCCTATGTGGTGCATCCGGTCGATCTGCGCACCAACGAGCAGAAGCAGCCCTGGTTCTTGAAGATCAATCCCAATGGGCGCATCCCGGCGATCGTGGATCGGGGCAACGGCGACTTTGCGGTGTTTGAGTCTGGCGCCATCTTGCTCTATTTGGCCGAACGCGCCGGGCGCTTGCTGCCGAAAGACCCGCACGATCGCTCGCGCGCGATCCAGTGGCTCATGTTGCAGATGGCCGGGGTGGGCCCGATGATGGGCGAGGCCAATCATTTTGCGCACTACGCACCGGAGCCCATCCCCTATGCCATCGAGCGGTACCGCAACGAGGCGCGGCGCTTGTTCGAGGTGCTCGAGCAGCGTTTGAGTGAGGCGGAGTATTTGGCCGGTAGCGAGTATTCGATTGCCGACATCGCCCATTGGAGTTGGGTGCACCGCCATGCCTTTACCGGCGTCAGCATGGACGGCTTGCCCCAGTTGGGTCGATGGCTCGAACGCATCGCGCTGCGACCCGCCGTACAGCGTGGTCGCGCGGTGCCGCCGCGCGTTTAAGCGCAACGTCGCGCATTGGCGCCACGGATCGGCTGCACGACACCAGCGGGTAGAGCTACCATAGACGTCGATGACCGCACCCATGAGCCTTCGCGGATGACCAAGTTCGATCAGCGCTATCAGGGCGATACCTTTTTTTACGGTACCGAGCCCAATACTTTTTTGGCCGCCCAAGCGAGCCGGATCCCGGCCGGTGGCGCGGTGCTGTCCTTGGGCGAAGGCGAGGGCCGCAATGCGGTATTTCTGGCCCAGCAGGGCTTGCGCGTGCAGGCGCTCGATGAGAGCGCGGTCGGACTCGACAAAGCGGTGCGCTGGGCCGCCGCGCGCGGGGTGGCGATTACGACCCGCTGCGTGCATTTAGCGCAGTACACGCTAGCTGCCAACCGGTGGGATGCGATTGTCTCGATCTGGTGTCATCTGGACTCGCCCCTGCGCCGTCGTTTACACGCCGAGGTGGTGCATGCGCTGCGACCGGGTGGGGTCTTTATTTTGGAGGCCTACACGCCGGCCCAGATTGGGCGCGGAACCGGTGGGCCCTCGGATGCGGACCTGCTGCCGAGTGCGGCGCAGTTGAATGCGGAACTGGCGGGCTTAGAGGTGTTGCAGTCGGTGGAACTCGAGCGGGACGTGCACGAAGGCCAAGGCCATCGCGGCCGTAGTGCGGTGGTGCAATGGATCGGGCGCCGCCCGGCGGCAGGGATCTGATGGGCGTCGTGCTGCTCTGGAGTTTCGGATTGGTGGCGGCCCTATTGTTCTGGCGCGCGCTGGGGACGTGGCGGCAGCGACGTCGCGTGCCTGCGCTGCGCGCGCAAGGGGCCACGATCGTGGATGTGCGCAGTGCGGATGAGTTCGCGCAAGGGCACGTCGAGGGTAGCCTCAATGCGCCGTTGGCGACGTTGCCGGCGGGACTGGAGAAAGTGGACCGTGCGCGGACCTTGATCCTGTGCTGCGCCTCGGGTGCGCGTAGTGAAGCGGCCATTGTGTTGCTGCGCCGCGCCGGCTATCTGCACGTCGTTAATGGTGGCAGTTGGCGCGACCTGCGTTAAGGAACGGATGGACATGCACGCAGCACGGCGGGTCTCGGTGGTGGGCTGTCACGCCGAAGGCGAAATCGGCGATGTGATCGTGGCGGGCTTCCCGGTGCCTGCGGGTGATTCGGTCTATGCACGGATGGTCGCGTTCCGCGCGCAGTATGATGATTGGCGCCGTTTCCTGATTCTGGAGCCGCGCGGCAGTGTTGCGCGCCATGTGAACTTGCTCGTGCCGCCCTCCGATCCGCGCTGCGTGGCCGGCGCGATCATTATGGAGCCGACCGAGTACGTCCCCAGTTCCGGCTCCAACCTCATCTGTATTGCCACGGTGTTGCTCGAGACCGGGCGGGTGCCGATGGTCGAACCGGTGACCCATTTTTTTATCGAAGTGCCCGGCGGGGTGGTCGAGATCCGCGCGGAATGTCACGAGGGCAAGTGTGTGACGGTGGAGTTGGTCAACGTGCCCGCCTTCGTTGATCGATTGGCCGCGCCGCTGGAAGTGGCCGGCGTCGGCACGCTCGCGGTGGATGTGGCGTATGGCGGGATGTTCTATGCGCTGGTCGATGCCACGCGCTTGGGCTATACGCTGGAGCCGCACGAAGCGCGCGAACTGGCGGTGCTCGGCGAACAGGTCCGTCGCGCGGCGCGCGAGCAATTGGTGGTGGTGCATCCGGACAATGCGGGGATTCAGGGCGTGTCGATCGTGCAGCTGAACGAACCGTTTCGGGGAGTCGGTGCCGTGACCCGCAATACCTGCATTGTGGCACCGGGTCGCTCCGATCGCAGTCCGACGGGGACGGGGACGTGCGCGCGCATGGCGGTGCTGCATGCGCGCGGGCAATTGCAGGTCGGCGAGGGCATGATCCACGCCTCCTTAATTGGGTCGCGCTTCGAGGGCCGCATTCTGGGAACCACCACCGTCGGTGGCCGCGCGGCCATCGTGCCGTCGATACGTGGTCGCGGATGGATCACCGGCACGCACGAGTATCTGCTCGACCCCACCGATCCCTTCCCTGCCGGTTACTTGCTGTCGGATACCTGGGGGGTGGGCGGCGACGCCACCCAAGACGGGTCGGCCGCTTAAGGCAGCGCGCCGTGCAGATGGGTCGCGACGAAACGCGTCAGGTCCTGGGGCGCGAGCGCGCCGGCTTGGCGGGCCACTTCCACGCCGCCGCGAAACAGCACGGTGGTCGGGATCGAGCGTATGCCGAGCCGGCTGCTGGTCTGGGTCGCTGTATCGCTGTTGACCTTGGCGACCACAACGTGGCCCTGCCAACGGGCGGCCGCCTCGGCCACGATCGGTCCGTATTGGCGACATGGCCCACACCACGGTGCCCAAAAGTCCACCAGCACCGGCAAATCATTACGGCTCAGAAAAGTCGTGAACCCGGCATCGGTCAATTCGATGGGGCTGCTGCGCAGCAGCGCCGTATGGCAGGCCGGGCAGCGCGGCGCTTGGGCGAGCCGCGCGGCGGGAACGCGGATCGCGCGCAGGCAGTCGGGGCAGGCAATGTGCAGGGGGTCTAGAGTCGTCATGGGGGGATTCCTGAGCCGGTTCCGAGCTAACATGGGGTCATGAACGAGGCTTTAAAGATGCAGGTGCCCGCAGCCGTCCGGTGGGACCTGGACCCGGCGGCGGTACTGCACTTGAATGGGACCGAAGAGATTGCCACCTCGCACTTGGAGCCGGCGGCCTTGGAGTCGTTGCTGGCGGCGGCTTTCTGGGCGCGCGGCGTAGACCAGGGTCGCGCGGCTTTTTTGATTGCCTTAGACCAAGCCGCAGCCTATGCCAGCGTCAACTATCAGTGGTTTCGCCAGCGCCTCGACCGCTTTGTCTACATCGATCGGGTGGTGGTGGCGGCGTCCAGCCGCGGCCGGGGTTTGGCGCGGCAACTGTATGCGGACTTGGCCGCGGCTGCGCGCACGGCCGGGCACACGCAACTGACCTGCGAAGTGAATCGCGAGCCGCCGAACCCCGCGTCGGATGCGTTGCATGCGGCGCTCGGTTTTCGCGAACTGGGCCAGGGCACGCTGGCGTCCGGCAAGGTGGTGCGTTACCTGGTGTGGGATTTGCGGTGAATCGGGGCTATGCAGGTCGCGGTGCGGTAGATCCCGAGCGCCGGCGGCTGGTGGTCGCGCACTTGCGTGCGGCGGTGCCGGGGCTTGCGGTGTTGGATGCAGAGGAAGCCGTGGCACCGTTCGAGTGCGATGGCTTGAGCGTCGAGCGGCAACGGCCGCTGGCGGTGGTGTTGCCAGGCACGGCGGCCGAGGTCAGCGCGGTGTTGCGTGCCTGCCATGCGCTGCAGGTGCCGGTGGTTGCACGCGGCGCGGGGACGGGTCTGTCGGGTGGGGCGTTGCCGCATCGCGAGGCGGTACTGCTGTCCTTGGCGCGACTCGATCAGATCCTCGCACTGGATCCGGTGGCGTGTACAGCGCGTGTGCAAAGCGGCGTGCGCAATCTCGCCATCAGTGAGGCCGCGGCGCCGCATGGCCTTTTTTATGCGCCGGATCCGTCCAGTCAGATCGCCTGCACCATTGGGGGTAATGTCGCCGAGAACGCCGGTGGGGTGCAGTGCTTGCGCTATGGACTCACCGTGCACAACGTGCTCGGTATTGCCGGCTACACGGTCGAAGGGGAGGCCTTTGCGTTCGGCGGTGCGGCCCCCGATGCGCCGGGCCTGGATCTGCTCGCGCTGGCGGTCGGTAGTGAAGGCACCTTGCTGATTGTGACCGAAGTATTGGTGCGCCTCTTGCCGCGGCCGGCGGCGCGCTGCTGTTTGCTGGCCAGCTTTGCGACGGTGGAGGCCGCCGGCGTGGCGGTCGCCGACTTGATTGCGGCAGGTTTCGTACCGTCGGGCCTCGAGATGATGGATCAGGCCGCGACGCGGATGGTCGAGCCCTTCGTACAGGCGGGCTATGACCTCGAGGCCGCGGCGATCTTGTTGTGTGAAGCCGATGGTACGGCGACCGAAGTGGCGGAACGCGTGGCGGCTATGCAGCAGCGACTGCAAGCCTCGGGGGCGACGCGCATCGCCGCGTCACGCGACGAAGCGGAGCGGCTGCGTTTTTGGGCCGGTCGTAAAAATGCGTTTCCGGCGGCCGGGCGTGTGTCGCCGGATTACTATTGCATGGACGGGACAATACCGCGTCGGCATTTGGGCGCGGTGCTCACCGCGATCGCCGCGATGGAGCAACGCTATGGTCTGCGCTGCCCGAATGTCTTTCACGCCGGCGATGGCAATCTGCATCCGCTGATTTTGTTTGATGCGAATGACGCCGATCAGTTAGCGCGTGCCGAAGCCTTTGGCGCGGAGATCCTACGCACCTGTATTGCGTTTGGTGGCACCGTCACTGGTGAACATGGGGTTGGTGTCGAAAAGATCGATCAGTTGTGTGCACAGTTTGATGACCCGACGCGGGTGGCGTTCTTGCGGCTGCGGGCGGCCTTTGATCCTGCGGGTCTGCTCAATCCGGGCAAAGCCATCCCCACACTGCGTCGCTGTGCCGAGCACGGACGCGAACACGTGCACGGCGGTCAGGCGCGCTTTGCGGACCTGCCGCGGTGGTGATGGACGCACTCGTTGCGACTTGGTCGGCGCAGATCCGCAGCGCGGGGGCCGCAGGCCGCGCGCTGTGGATCAGTGCCGGCGGCACCAAGGCCTTTTATGGCGGTGCGGTGGTCGGCGAACGACTCGATCCGCGTGGCTATCACGGGGTGGTGGAGTACGAACCGTCCGAACTGGTGGTCACGGTGCGTGCTGGCACGCGCTTGGCGGACCTCGAAGCACTGTTGGCTGCGCACGGGCAGATGCTCGCCTTTGAGCCGCCGCATTTTGGGGATGCCGCCACGGTCGGGGGCATGGTCGCCGCGGGCCTTGCCGGCCCGCGGCGCTTGGCGCAGAGCGTGGGCACCGGTGCGGTGCGCGACAGTGTGCTCGGCGTGCGTCTGATCGATGGACGCGGCGAGGTCCTTGCCTTTGGCGGCCGCGTGGTGAAGAACGTGGCCGGCTACGATGTGTCGCGCGTGCTGGCCGGTTCGCTCGGTACTTTGGGGCTACTGCTGGAGATCTCCCTCAAGGTGGTGCCGCGCCCGGTGTGTGAGGCGACCTTGGTGTATCGATGTTCGCAGGCGACGGCGTTGACGTGCATGCAGGACTGGATGCGCCAGCCCTTGCCGGTCTCCGCGACCGCCTATGCCGAGGGTCTGCTGCAGGTGCGTCTCTCTGGTGGCGAGGCGGCGGTGGCCGAAGCGCTGCAGGTGTTGCCGGGCGATCGCTTGCCAGTGACGGCGGCCGTGGACCATTGGATGGCAGTGCGCGAACTTGCGTTTGCGCGAACGACCGCTGCGGCGCTGTGGCGCCTCGGACTGCCGGCTTCAGTGCCGCCGCTCGCGTTGCCGGGCACCGAACTGGTCGAATGGAACGGACAGCGGCGCTGGCTGGTGACGGATGCGCCGGCGCGCGTCATTCGCGCGCGTGTACGCGCGTTGGGGGGGCATGCGACGCGCTTTCGTGGCGGGGATCCCACGGTTGCGCCGTTCCCGGCGTCATCACCGGTGGTGGCGCAACTGGAGGCGCGCGTGCGCGCGGCCTTTGATCCACAGCAGATTCTGAACCCTGGGCGGTGGCATGCAGACGCAACTGACTGAGTCCTATCGCCAGACCGAAGCGGGACTGCGGGCGGAAACCTTGCTGCGCGCGTGCGTGCACTGTGGTTTTTGCAATGCCACCTGTCCGACCTATCGGTTGACGGGCAACGAATTGGATGGGCCGCGGGGTCGCATCTATCTGATGAAGCAAGTGTTCGAAGGCGCACCAGCGAGCGCCGTGACGCGCCAGCACCTCGATCGCTGTCTGGGCTGTCGCGGTTGTGAAACCACCTGCCCTTCGGGTGTGGGCTATTCGGAACTGTTGGATCTGGGGCGTGCGGCGGTGGCGGCGGTGGCACCCCGACCCTGGCCGCAGCGGGTCGTGCGCGCCGCGTTGCGGGGGTTTTTGGTCAGTGCTGCGTTCGCGCCGCTGTATCGCGTGGCGCAATGGGTGCGTCCGGTGTTGCCCAAGCGGTTGCGGTCGCTCGTGCAGCCACGGGAGTCGGTGCCGTTGTGCGTGGTCCAGCCCCGGTTACGGCAGGTGATTGTGCCGCGCGGCTGTGTGCAGCCGACGCTGCTCGGTGGCGTCGATGTAGCGCTCATGCGTCTGCTCGATCGCCTGGCGATCGAGGCGCGCGTGGTCGACGCGGGCTGCTGTGGCGCCGTGGCGCATCACACCGAGGATCCCGACGGCAGTCTGCGCGCTGCGCGGCGCAACATCGATGCGTGGTGGCCCCTGGTCGAAGCCGGTGCCGAGGCGATTTTGTGGACCGCGAGTGCGTGCACTTTAGAGGTGCGTGAGTACGGGTCGCGCTTGGTGGCGGATCCGCAGTACGCCGTGCGGGCCGCACGCATCAGTGCCTTGGCGCGGGATCCGGGCGAGTATTTGCTCGGCGAGCGTGCCGCGTTGCTGGCGCTGCGCGCCTCGGTCGCACCGCTGCGCGTGGCCTTTCATCCACCGTGCACCTTGCAACATGGCTTAAAAGCCGTCGCAGCGGTGCAAGAGTTGTTGCGCGCCTTTGGGGCGGAGTTGCAGCCGGTGGCGGATGCGCACCTGTGTTGTGGCTCGGCCGGTACCTATTCGGTGTTGCAACCGGCGTTCTCGCAGCGTTTACGGCGCGAGAAAATCGCCCACCTCACCGCGAGTGCGCCCGCGGTGGTGCTCTCTGCGAACGTGGGTTGCATCCTGCACTTGCGCCCCGATGCGCCGGTGCCGGTGCGCCATTGGCTCGAATGGCTGGTCGAACGCGTTATTCCTTGACCATAAAAAAGGCCCCGCCGTTGCCGGTGGGGCCTTGCAAGTGCCACTACTGCGGCTTACTTGATCTTGTAGTTGAAGCCCACCAGGTACTCGCGGCCGTAGCGCTGATAACGCTCCGGCACGGACTGGAACGACGTGTGCAACTGCGTGAACGAATCGTCGTTAGAGGTCGTGCGATACGGCTCGTCGCTCAGGTTATTGACCTGGAGTAGCAACGATAGGCCCGCCATGCGACCCGTCTCGAAGTTGTAGCCCAACTGCAAGTCGGTGATGCGCTCTGACAGAATCGCAGCTTCCGAGGTCGCGATCCAGACGCCACGCACGCTGGCGATGAAGTCCGAGCGATAGCGCTGGGCCACGCGGAACTCCCAGCCATGGTTCTCGTAGTACGCCACGATGCTCGAGACCTTACCGGACATGCCCTCGAGTGGGCGATGGAAGTCAGCCTGGCCACTGCCATTGAGTGCTACGCCCGGCACGTTCGAGGACGTCGACGAGAAGCTCGCCTGCAACCCGATGCCATCGAGCGACCGGGCCCACAGACCGAAGTCGAAGGTGCCAGACAGTTCCAGGCCCTTCACGAAGCCGCCCTTGCCATTCACCGGCGCCGACAGAATGCCGATGTTGCCGTAGGCCGGATTGACCACCGCACCGGTCGAGTTGGGGAAGCCGCTGAAGTCAAAGTTCTCGTCTGCTACGTAGATCGAGGTCTTCAGGTTCTTGCGGAAGCCAGCGACTGAGAGGTAGCTGCGGCGACCGAAGAACTTTGTGAACGATAAGTCGATCTGATCGGCGCGCCACGGGTTCAGGTACGGATTGCCGCCGCTACCCGACCAACGGCCGGGGGGCTGCGCGTCTGCACCGGAGATGCCGGCCGAATAACCAGCGCGCATATCGTCCATGTTCGGGCGCGCCAACACTTTTGCCAAGCCAAAGTGCATTTGGAAGGTGTTGGTGAAATCACCGATGAGGTTCAGGCTGGGCAGCACATCGTTATAGCTGGTGCCCATGGCCATCGGCACGATGCCATGATCCCAAGCGACACCGGTGGATTTCTGCTGCGAGTGCACCAACTGCACGCCGAAGTTGCCGTGCCAAGGGATGCCCGCCTGGAACTTCAAGCCGAGTTTTGTGAAGGCGGTCGTGATGGTCTCGTTGACCGTCCAGATGCGACCCGGAGCGGAACTGACGTTCGAGGCACCCGCGAGATAAGCGCCGGAATTGATCGCGTCCTGCACGCTGAAGCTGAGCATCGAAGGGATGCCCGCGAAGCCGAGGTCGACCGGTGATTGCAGCATCGAGGAGGGAATCGCCGCGCAGGTGTCACGGGCGTTCACGCACGGGGTGCCGTTAGCCAGCGCAAAGATTTCCTGTGTCTCGTAGTAGTCTTTTTCTCGGTGGGTGAGATTCACGCCGACTTCGATCTTGTTAAAGATGCCCGCATCCAGATCGCGCTCGGTGGACAGGCGTAGCGCCCGGGTCGCGTCGGTGACCTCGATCGGTGACAGCGAGCCGGCTTGTGCGTTGCCGTTCAAGTTGCCCCAACCGGAGATGCCGCGTAAACGCAGGTTTGCCGGATCGGACCAATCCGTCGTCGGGGTGTAGCTGAGGTAGCCCGAACCGAGCGGCGAGTTGTAGTCGCTAAAGCCGGTCATGGTGGGCGCCGAGGCATACATTTCGGCGACGGTTTCATTGCGCTTGGCGTGCGAGAAGCTCAGATCCAAGGTGTTGGTCCAGTCGCCGGTACGCAGCTGCGTGTTCCAGCCGATCGCCATGATCCGGTCTTCGCGTTCGTTCCAACGCGAGACCATAATCGGGTCGACGTTCGAGATCGCACCGCTGGTGGCGTAGTCCATGCCGTTGTGGTTGGTCAGGCCCACGTTCGAGTAGATCGGACCGCCATTGACCGGGGCATCGGGCGTGCCGTTACCCGACCAGTCGGGCATCAAGCTGGCTTGGAATTCACGGCCGCTCGCCTCTTGCTTGAAGCGCGAGAAGTACAGGTCGACTTCGCTGTGTAGGCCTTCATGGGGTTTGAATTCAATCACCCCGATCGCGCCGTCGCGCACGTGCTTGGTGGAAGCTACACCGGCTTCAAAGCCCTGCAGTGTGCTCGGCGCTTTTTCCGGATTGGCATTTTCGAGGCCGCGGAAGCCGCCCCACCAGATGGCGGAGTTACCCCACCACCAAGATTTGGTGTACTTCTCCTGACCGGGGCTGTCGAGGTGCGCAAAGCCGAAGGCCACACCGATGGTGTTGTCGGCGAATTGGTCGACATACGAGTAACTGATGCGGGCGCCGGTCGCTTTGGAGCCTGGTACCAACGCGCCGTTGCTGTTCTTCTCAGCGCGCGCATTGAAGGTCATGCGTTGGCCGGAGACCGACAGGGGCTTTAAGGTTTCGAGATTGATGGTGCCCGACAGGCCCTGCACGCCCAGGGCCGCATCGGGGGTCTTGTACACGGTCGCTTGGGCGATCAGCTCGGCCGGAAACTGGTCGAATTCAACAGCGCGGTTGTCGCCGGTGGAGACGAACTCGCGGCCGTTCAAAAGGGTGACGCCGTACTTCGGCGCCAGTCCACGAATGGTGATGACCTCCGAGCGGCCATCGACACGCTGTGCGGTCACGCCGGGAAGGCGTGCGAGCGCGTCGGCGATCGACACGTCCGGCAATTTGCCAAGGTCTTCGGAGGTGACGGCTTCAACGATCGAATCGCTGTTGCGCTTGATGGCAACGGCGGTCTCGACCGCGTGACGCATGCCGGTCACGACGACCGTTTCGAGCACGCTGTCTGGGTTGGCGTTCGCAGGCGCGGCCTGCGAGAACGCGGCCGCGGGCAGCAGCAGTGCCGAGACGGCGGCTGCGATGGGCGTGCGACGGAAGGCGGACGCGGGATCGCGTGCCAGTTGTATTTTTTTCATCAATGAAACCCCTCAATATCATCGGAAGTGAGCGTGACCGACGTCGGTCTGCGCGCGATTCAAAGCGGTGTTCTGCCAGCGAGTGGAGACGTTACCGGTGGAAACGATTCCAATCGATGGGTGAAAAATAACCATTCTGCACCTGACTGTCAACGATTGGTTATAACCAATTTTGTTAGAGGGTGCTCGCCGTCTTGAGCATGCCACGCAGCGAGGGGTCGTTTAAGAGCACTAAACCGGCCATATGACGCCAATTTAGGCGCGAAGAGCGGTTGACGGGGCGAATCGTTGCTAACAAGCAACAAATGTGATTGGTATTGTTTTGGCGTCGCTAGCTCAGGGCCGCCCGACCAAGGTGGTGACTGCGCCCGCTGCCAGCGAGAGGGCGGTGCTTTGCGCCCCGACCCGTACGGCGAAGTCCAGGGCGTGGTCGCTCATGTTTTGCAGGACGACCGTCAAGGTCTGGCCGTCCGGATTGAGAAAAGCCACCGACCGGATGCCGCTGGGGTTGGACGTGGAGCCGATGACTAGCGCGTTGGGCTGTACGAAGCGGCCGATATGGGCGAGGGCGTAGTACTCGGCGTGCCGTTCGACGTGGCCTTGCGCATCGAGGGTCACTACAGCGCGGCAGGTGGGGCAGCCACCGCTGTGGGGGCCGCGGTGTTCGTCGAGCGCTAGATTCCACAGCAGTACCCCGCGCGCCCCGTGGCGAATACCCTCGATGAGTACGGTGCCGAGCATGGAGCGGAAGGTATCGGGCCATTCGCGTTGCCAATCACCGCTGGAGCACTCGGTGATGTACACGTCCTTGCTTGGCGCCACCGCTTGCACCCAGTCTTGCGCGGGCGGCAAGCCGCCGTAGCAGTGCCAGGCAATACCGGCGATATAGCGGGCGGCATCGGGGTGTGCGAGTACCGCGAGGGGGGAACCGGGCATGCTCCAGTTGTGATCCCACTCTAATAGCTGCGGCGGGTGTGGTTGGGCGGCGAGACGCGGGCCGAGCGCTTTTGCGATGAAGCGCGCGCGGTCCTCGGCGTCGAATCGCATGCTGGCGTAATCGCGCGCTTCATACGCGGGCTCGTTTTGTATCGTGAGCGCATACAGCGGCACACCGGCGGCGGCATAGCCCTCGGCAAAGCGCAGCAGGTAGTCGGCGAAGGCGGCGTGGTACTCGGGCAGCAGGTACCCGCCGATCAGACTGTGGGAGGACTTCATCCACGCCGGCGCACTCCAGGGCGAGGCGATGATGCGCAGGTCCGGATTGAGTTGGTGTATGGACTGCAGCAGATCGCGCACTTGCAGGGTTTCCGGCGCCTCGGCGTAGTGCGCGAGCGTGGGGTCTGGCACATTGCCTTCGGTGTCGTCGAGCGAGTACTGACGTTGCGAGAAGTCCGAGCCGCCGATCGTGACGCGCAGTAGATGCAGGCCCAACCCTTGCTCGGCTGTAAACAACTCGCGCAGCAAGTCGGTGCGGGCCTGACCGCTCAAGCGCTGCGCGATCAGCCAGGCCGACGCGTCGGTGAGACCCGCGCCGACACCGATAAAGTGTTGGTGGGCGTCGTGGGGATTAATGTCGATCACCAGCCCCGTGCGCGGTTGCCGACTGAAGTGCAGATCAGGGCCGCGTTGCAGGGGGGTGGCCCCATCGAACGGGGTGGTCCACTGCTGCAGGGGTGCGGCAAGGCTAGTAGCGGCGAGTAGAAAAGCCGCAGTCCCTGCCCCGAGACGGCGAAAAATTTGGGACACTACAGCGAGTGGGAACGATTCCATTTCAGAGTCTAATATAAAGCAAGGCATGCGCATCCCCCAAGTGGGAGCCATAAATATGAGTACGATCAAGGACGTAGCAAAACTCGCGGGTGTGGGCTTGGGTACTGCATCGCGGGTGGTGAGTGGCAAGGGCTCGGTCGCGCCGGCGACCGCGGAGAAGGTGCGCCGTGCCATTGCTGCGCTCGATTTTCGGCCCTCGCATGCCGCGCGCGCGCTGTTGTCGGGATCGACGCAGATGATCGGTGTCTATATCCCGTTGCTCTCCGGTTCCTTCTATCCCAGCATCCTGCAGACGATCGATGCGGAATTGCGCGCCGCGGGACTGCACATGGTGGTGGCCTTCGGTCGCGCGGTGACCGACACCCGCGACGAAGTGCTCGCTGGTGCGCGGTTTTTGATGGAGCGCGATTGCGATGGCGTGATCGTGATGAGCAACGCATTGACCGAAGCGGATGCGCTGGAGTTGTCGCGTCGGCAGCCCCATCTGGTGGTGCTGAACTCCACCTATCCGGCCTTGGCCGAACACTGTTTTATGGCCGATCATGTCCGCGGCGGGCGCGTGGCGGGCGAGGCCTTACTCAGCCTCGGTCATCGCCAACTCGCGCTGATCGGGGGGCCGAGCCGTGCGCCAGATAATGTGGATCGCTTGGCGGGTTTTGCTTTGGCGCTCGCAGAGGCTGGCATCGATGCGGCGGGTCTGCCGCAAGCACAGGCGGACTTCTCGACCGCCGGCGGTTATGCGGCGGCGGGACGGTTGCTCGATGCCGGCCATCGCTTCACGGCACTTTTTTGTGCCAACGATGAAATGGCCATTGGGGCGCTGGCGTGCCTCGCCGAGCGGGGGCTCAAAGTGCCAGCGGACGTGTCCGTGCTCGGTTACGACGACACCCAGACCGCGGAGTTTGCGGTGCCGCGCCTGAGCAGCGTGCATATTCCCACGCGCGCAGTCACCATCACGGGTGTGCGGGCCTTACTCAATCAGTGCTACGGCTTGACGTTGCCGCTGGCGCGGGATTTTCCGGTGTCTCTCACTTGGCGCGCCTCCACGGCGGCAATGCGCTGAGCGGTTGCGGGTCTCTCGCCCTGCGCTGGCCCGCGCGCAGACAGATTGGAAAGCTTTCCATTTCTAGTTTATGGTACGCCGTTCGCGCCGCTGGCCGCCTCCGCGGTCCGTGGGTTGGGTGGTGCAGTACGCTGCATCGTTTTGTGTGGTGGGGGAGAAAATAGTGCGTGATTCCGTTCGTTTGGCGCACCGCGTGCGATTGACCGTGGCCGTCGTGGCCGGCGTGCTCCTTTGCGGTGCGAACGCACCGCAGGCGCAGACGGTGCATCCGGCGCTGTGGCCGGCGGTGCATCCCCAACCGCTGGTCGATAGCGCCACGGAAGCGCGTATCGCGGCTCTCGTGCAGCGCTTGTCTGTGGAGGAGAAGGTCGGACAAATCATCCAGACCGACATCAGTGCCGTAACGCCGGCCGACCTGCGCCGTTATCCGCTGGGCTCTATTTTGGCGGGGGGGGATTCCGGGCCGCACGACAACGAGCGCGCAAAGCCTGCCGACTGGCTTGCTTTGGCGCGCGAATTTCACGCCGTGGCACTCGAAGCGCGCCCCGGTCACGAACCGATCCCGGTTATTTTTGGTATCGATGCCGTGCACGGCCACAACAACATTGTCGGCGCCGAGCTCTACCCGCATAACATCGGCTTGGGTGCGAGCCACGATCCGGATCTGGTCCGCCGCATTGCGCAGGCGACGGCCGAGGAAGTTGCGACGACGGGTATGGACTATGCGTTCGCACCCACGATTGCGGTGCCGCAGGATATGCGCTGGGGCCGCAGTTATGAAGGCTTCTCCTCCGATCCGCAGTGGGTCGCGCAGTTTGCCTCCGCCGCGGTGCTGGGCTTGCAAGGCCCGAACGGGATGGAGCATCGGCTTGCACGCGGTCATGTCGCGGCCAGCATCAAACACTTTATCGGCGATGGCGGCACGACGCTCGGCGAAGACCAGGGCAACACACAAGTCTCGGAAGAGACGCTGGTGCGCTTGCACGCACCCGGTTATGCGGCCGGTATAGAGGCCGGCGCGCTCACGGTGATGGCGTCTTACAGTGCGTGGAATGGCCAGAAGATGCACGGCGCAAAGGGCTTGCTTACGGACGTGCTCAAAGGTCGGATGGGTTTTCAGGGCTTTGTCATTGGTGACTATAACGCCCATGCTTTTTTGCCCGGTTGCACGAAATCCCATTGTCCGGAAGCCTTCAATGCCGGCGTTGACATGTACATGGCACCGCTTGGCTGGCGTGACTTGTATACGAATCTAATTGCGGATGTGAAGGCGGGCGTTATTGCGATGACGCGCTTGGATGATGCGGTGACGCGCATCCTGCGTGTCAAGTTTGCACTCGGCATGTTCGACACTGAGCGGCCTCTGGAGGGTCGCTTTGAGCATCTCGGTTCGGTCGAGCATCGGGCGCTGGCGCGAGAAGCGGTGCGCAAGTCGCTGGTGTTACTCAAGAACGATGGCGTGTTACCGATCCGACCCAATGCGACCGTGATCGTCACCGGTCCGCAGGCCGGCAGCCTCGCGGTACAGGCGGGTGGTTGGACACTCTCCTGGCAGGGCGACGACGTGCGCAGTGCCGACTTTCCGCAGGCGGAACTAGCGGCGACTGCGCTCAAAGCCGCGATCCGTGCCGGTGGGGGGCGTCTCTTGGCCGAGGATGCGGATCTGAGCAAGGACAAGCCGGATGTGGCGGTAGTGATCATGGGTGCACGCCCCTATGCCGAGATGTATGGCGACATCAAGCTGCCAATCTACAACGAACGCACCGGCCTGCTGGCGTTGCAGCACTTCAAAGAGTTCGGGATTCCCACCGTCGCGATTTTCTTGTCGGGGCGGCCGCTGTGGACTAACCCGGAGATCAATGCCAGCAACGCGTTCGTGGCGGCGTGGTTGCCCGGTTCCGAGGGCGGTGGCATTGCCGACGTGTTGGTGGCGGCGGCCAATGGCACGGCCCGTTACGACTTTACCGGCCGCTTATCGTTTGCGTGGCCGCGCTCGGCGTTGCTGCCACCGTATGCGCCGCAGGGTGCGATCCAATTTCCGATCGGTTTTGGGATCAGTTATGACCACCCGGTGCGTACGCCGGTGCTGAGTGAGCGACTCGATGGCGCGGCGGATGCCGCGCCGCCGGTGCGCATCAAATAAAAAAGCCCCGGGCACTTGCGTGTCCGGGGCTTTGCTTGCGTTGTGGTGGGTTACTTCGCGTCGCCGATGCTGAGCAACTCGACATCGAAGGTCAGCACGGAGCCAGCTGGGATCTTGCCCTGACCGCTATCGCCGTAGGCGAGATCGGCAGGGATAAACAGCTGCCACTTCGCGCCGGGCTTCATCAGCTGCAGCGCCTCTTGCCAACCCTTGATCACGCCGCCGACCGGAAAGCTGGCCGGCTGGCCGCGATCATAGGAACTGTCGAATACCGTGCCATCGATCAAGCTGCCGCGGTACTGCACGGTGACCGTGTCCGAGGCCGATGGCGATGCCGCGCTGGTCTTGCCGGCGTCGACGATCTTATATTGCAGGCCACTGGCAGTTTCTACAACGCCCGGGGCTTTGGCATTCTTGGCTAAGAAGTCCTTGCCCACTTGTTTGTTGTGCGCGGCACCGGCCGAGCGGAGCTCCGACATGAATTTGTTGATGCGGTCACGGTCCTCGGGGCTGGTGGTCTTGCCCGCCAGACCGTCATGCACGCCCTTGTAGAAGGCGTCCTGGTTCAAATTGGTCGCGCCGGCTTTCTTGATGCCTTCGCCGACCGAGAGCCCCATGCTGTAATCCGGCGACGTCTCCGAAATGGCCGACTGCGCGGCTGGTGTGGCTTTGTGATCGGCGCTCGCAGCACCCGTCGTCTTCGGGCCGGCTTGGGCTGCGATGGCAAGACCGAGCAGGCTGACGGCGAGGGGCAGGGAGCGGGAGAGATGTCGGTTCATGGGTAGTCCGTAATGAGTGAGGGTTTGACCCGGCACAGGGACGGGCGCGATGCGAGGCGCAGTCTTACATATTGCCGGGCACGAATTTCTAGACGCAGTCCGCAGATTCGCCGGCTCGTGCGCTCGCGTAGACTGCGCGGGGGGGGCCGGACCCTGTAGGAGAGGCAATGACGATCCCGTTTGAGGCGCTGTGCGCCCATCGCGCCGAGCACGTCTACAACCCGTGGGCGGATCACGACGATCTGGACTTGCCGATCGAGGTGGCGGGTCCGGCCGCACGTTTGGCGCGCTTACGGGCCCACTTTGACGTTGATGCGCAGTTGGTGTTGGTGGGGGAAGCGGCCGGGTATCAAGGCTGCCATTTCTCGGGCATGGCGTTCACCAATGAAAAATTACTGCTGGCAGGCCGCCTGCCCCGGGTGCGCATTGAGCAGCGGATTACTAGTCGTGCGCGGCCGTGGTGTGAGCCGTCGGCCACCGTCGTCTGGGGGGGCTTGCATGCCCATGGGCTTGCCGCGCGCGCGGTGCTGTGGAATGCCTACGCGTGGCATCCGCATAAGCCCGGTAATCCGCATTCGAACCGCACCCCGACGCGGACGGAGTTAGAGAGCGGCAAGGCGGTGCTAGATGGCGTGCTGAACCATTTCTCGTCCGCTCGCGTGGTGGCCATCGGTCAGGTCTCGGATCGCACTTTGCGGGCGCTGGGGCGGGTCCCTGCGGCGGTGTTGCGTCATCCTGCGATGGGCGGGGCGACCGCGTTTCGGGCCGGTCTCGCCGAATTGTCGCGTACGCTGTAACGCGCGCACAGGGTGCTACGACACCGCGACTCAGTGGCTGAGTTGGCGGCGTAAGTCGGCCAGCGTGCCTTCCAGATGCGCTTGCAATTGTGTAGCCACGGCAGTCGCATCACCGCCGAGCCAAGCGCGCAGGAGTGCGGCATGTTCGTGTCGCGCCCGATCATTGCGACCGGCGGGGCGCAGGTGTTGGACGACGTAACGTTCGGCGAGTAGCGCGAGTCGCTCCAGCAGTTGGCGGGTCAACGGCCGATCGGTCTCGTCGACGAGGGCGAGGTGGAACTCGCGATTGCGTACTGCCGTGACGCTCAGTGTCAGGTCGCGTGCCGCGAGCAAGCGTGTGTACGCGGCCTCTACGCAAGCCCGCTCTGGTGCCTGCGCCACGCGACAGGCGCGGGCCGCGGCCTGCGGCTCCAGCGCCAGACGCAAGGCATACACTTCCTCGGCTTCGGCCATCGACAAGGGCCGTACGAACCAGCCGCGGTTCGGCAAGCGAATGACCAGTCCATCCTGCGCAAGCCGTGATAGCGCTTCGCGCACCGGAATCTTACTGACGCCCAGATCGCTGGCCACAGCATCCTGACGCACGGGCGATTGCGCCGAGCGATCGCCCGCGACGATCTGCTCACGCAAGCGCGCATACACCCGATCGGACAGCGACTCGACCAGGCGTGGCACGGCTCTAGAGTACGGGACGGGTTGCGGCCGCTTTCTCGACCATGGCCGTGACTTCGGCACGACGCTCGCCGATTAGCGTCATACGTGGCGGCAGGACCCGTTCCGAGCCCCGACCCATGATCTGTTCGGCCAACTTGATCGACTGCACCAGATCATGTTCCGCATCCAGATGCAGCAGTGGCATGAACCAGCGATAGATCGCCACCGCTTTGGCATGGTCGCCTGCACGCAGTGCGGCGACGAGGCCGACGGACTCTTGCGGGAAGGCGTTGGTGAGGCCCGATACCCAACCGCGTGCGCCGAGGAACAGGCCCTCGAGGGCGACGTCATCGAGACCGGCGAAGAGCACATAGCGATCGCCGACGGCGTTATACACGTCGGTAAAGCGGCGCGGATCGGGCGCAGATTCTTTGAGCGCCACAATGTTCTCGAGTGGCGCCAGTTCCAGCAGCGTCTGCGCATCGATCATGGTGCGATAGGCGGGCGGATTGTTGTACAGCATGATCGGCAGCGCCGTGGCGCGCGCGACGCCGGCGAAGTGTGCAATCAACTCATGTCGCTTGGGCACGTAGACCATCGGCGGCAACAGCATGAGACCATCGGCGCCGGCCTTCTCGGCCGCCTGGGTGTAGCGGATGGCACGACGGGTGTCGTACTCCGAGACGCCGGTGAGCACTGGCACCCGGCCATTGACCACTTCGACTACCGCGGCCAAAACGGCTAATTTTTCTGCTGGCTCCAGCGAGTTGTTTTCGCCGACGGTGCCGAGGGCAATGATGCCGTTGACCCCATCGCGAATGAGCTCGTCGACGACCCGTTGGGTGTTGCGCAGATCGACCGTTAGGTCTTCGTGTAACTGGGTGGTGACCGCCGGGAATACTCCGGCCCAATCGATGTGCATGGCGCGCCCTCCAAAATAGGAAGTGAATCGTATACGATTTTCGCTGGTGACGTCGAGTGCGAGCAGAACCTGACCGTGCGTGCGTGCTAGTCTGCCCGCCCCGAGCGCAGGTCACCTAACCGGCGGGGCGAGCATTTTTGGACGGCACGGCATCTTGCAGCGCTGCGTATTTTTGGCATTCGCCGGGCGCCTGCCCGGTGTTGGTACCACAGGGATTGGATCATGGACCGCGCTGATTTCATTCGCGCCATGCGCACTGTCGCCCATAGCGTCACCGTGGTCACCTCGGATGGCCCAGAGGGGCGCTGGGGCTCGACCGTATCGGCCTTCACTTCGGTGTCCGCGGACCCACCGTCGATTCTGGTGTGCTTGCATGCCGATAGCCGCATTGCCGAGACGGTGCACGCCAATGGCCGGTATGCCGTCAACGTGCTGCGCGAAGGGGAGCGCTCGCTTGCGGAACATTTTGCGGGACGTGGCTTGACGCGGGAGCAGGATCGTTTCGAGGGTGTCGCCTTGGTCGAGGGCGCTACCTTGCCGTCCTTGGCTGCGGCCCACACCGTGTTTATTTGTACGGTGAAAGAATCCATCCGTTGCGGCTCGCATTGGATCGTGATCGGCACCGTGGACGAGGCAAGTTCCGGCACCGCGCGCCCTTTGGCTTATCTCGACGGCGACTATGTGGCGGTGATCCCGCACGACGCCGAGCGCTCTCGCTAGGACGCGCGCTGTGCGCGCGTCCTAGCGGCAACCGCGACAACGCGTCTCAGCGCGAGATCCCCATCTCGCGCACCAGTCGATAGACGTACTCGAGGCTTTCATCAAACTCGCGTGCGCCGATGCGCTCATCGCGACCGTGTGCACGGTTCTCACCACTTTCCATCCACAAGCCGCTCACGTCATAGCTGGGGATGCCGGCATTGCGGGTCTGTCGGTCGTCACTGAACCCGGTGGCCATCGATGGCACTAAGGGGACATCTGGCCATAGGGCATGGATCACGGCGGTCACGCGGTCCATGACGGCTGCTACCGGCACGGACTCCGGACTCACAATGGGTTCGGCATCCAAGGTCACGGTGATCTTTGGTTCGGCTACCACCGCGCGCAGAGTGTTGAGTACGGCACCCGCGTCATCGCCCGGCATCATGCGGCACTGCACGGTGGCCTTGGCGCGTTGCGGTAATGCATTTTCAGCGTGACCGCCGGTGATGAGCGTCGCCACACACGTGGTGTGCAGCTGGGCATTCATAAAGGGCGATTCGGACAAGCGTTCGGCTGCCGATGCATCGGGTGTAGTCTGGGCCACGCCGAGCAGATCGGCCCGGGCGGTGCCTTGCGCGAGTGCTGCCATCGCCTTGAAATAGGCGCGGGTGGTCAGGGTGGTGACCACGGGGAAGTGGTGCGCCTCGATCCGACCGAGTGCTTGGGCCAAGCGATAAATCGGATTGTCAGGACCGGGTAGTGAGCCATGACCGCCAGGTCCGGTGGTTTCCAGCGTATAGGTGACGTAGGTTTTTTCGCTGGTGCCTACCTCGTAGAACGTGCGGTGTCCGTGATCGAGTCCGCCGCCACCACCATCGAGGTTGTAGGCAACGGCGGCGTCGATCAGTTCGCGGTGCGTGCGCAACAAGTACGCAGGTCCGTTCGCATCACCACCCGCTTCTTCGTCGGCGGTGAAGGCCGCAATGACGTCGTGATCCGGCATCCAGTGCTCGCGGCGCAACCGGATCAAGGCGGCGGCCAAGGCGGCATCGCCGTCTTTCATGTCGTCCGTGCCGCGCCCATAAAACCAGCCGTCTTTCTCGATCAGTTGGAACGGGTCCACACTCCAGTCCTCGCGCCGTGCGGCCACCACATCCAGATGGCCTAAAAACAAGACCGCCGGCGCGTGCTGTGTGCCCCGATAGCGCAGGATGAGATTGCCGCTCTGGGGGTGCTCGTCCGGCGCGATGAACGTGAGGTCCTCGCGCGCAAAGCCCGCAGCGAGAAACCGGGCCTCCAAGGCGTGCGCAGCGCCGGTGGTGCCGTGCGCATGGGTCGAGTCGATCTCGATCAGTTCCTTGAACAGGGACCGACCCAGTGCGACGTCGGCCGGCGGTGGTAGGGGCCCGGGTTCGGCCGTGGCGCTGGTGGCGACGCAGAGCAAGGCGGCGCAAGCCGCAACGATGTGGCGCATAGGGCCTCCGCAAGTAGTGATGTTGAGGGATACTGGGTGTGAGCGATTAGCGGGTGTAGGACTGCGAGGTGGTGTCCCCGCCATGGCCAGTCCAGTTGGTGTGAAATACCTCACCGCGTGGGCGATCGGTGCGTTCGTAGGTGTGCGCGCCAAAGTAGTCGCGTTGCGCTTGCAACAGGTTGGCTGGCAACCGCGCGCAGCGGTACGTGTCCCAGTAGGCGAGGGCCGCGCCCAGGCACGGTACCGGAATGCCCAGCGTCACGGCGGCCGCGACGACTTGCCGCAGCGCGGCTTGTCGGGAAACGAGTGCGTCGCGAAAGAACGGATCGAGCAACAAGTTCACTAGCGCCGGGTCGCGATCAAACGCGTGTTTGATATCGCCGAGGAAGGCCGAGCGAATGATGCAGCCGCCGCGCCAGGTCAGGGCGATGCCGCCAAAATTGAGTGACCAGCCGAGCGTTGTGGCGGCGGAGCGCATCAGTTGGTAGCCCTGCGCATAGGAGACGATCTTGGCGGCATACAAGGCCTGACCTAAGGCATCGATCAATCCTGCCGCGTCACCGCCATACCGCTCGGTCGCGCCACCAAGGATCGCGCTAGCCGCGACGCGCTCGTCCTTGGCGGCTGAGAGGCAGCGGGCGAACACGGCTTCGGCGATGAGCGTGAGTGGCGAGCCTTCCTCGAGCGCAGAGACCACCGTCCACTTGCCCGTGCCCTTTTGACCGGCTTTGTCCAAGATGACATCGAGCGTCGCGCTGCCGTCGTCCTCGACGTGTCGCAAAATGTCGCGCGTGATTTCCACCAGATAACTGTTCAGTTCGCCGCCGTTCCATTGATCAAAGATGGCAGACATTGCGCTGTTGCTGAGTCCGAGTCCCCGCTTTAGGACGTCGTACACTTCGCAGATCAGCTGCATGTCACCGTATTCGATGCCGTTGTGGATCATCTTGACGAAGTGGCCGGCACCGCTCTCGCCCATCCACTCGCAGCACGGCTCGCCGGCCGGTGTGCGGGCGCAGATCGCTTGGAAGATCGGTTGCAGATGCGGCCAGGCCGCGGCGCTGCCGCCGGGCATGAGCGAGGGCCCCTTGAGCGCGCCTTCCTCGCCGCCCGAGACGCCGGCGCCGACATAGAGCAGGCCGTTGGCTTCGACTGTGCGAACGCGCCGGGCCGTGTCGGTATAGAGACTGTTGCCGCCGTCGACCAAGATATCCCCCGGTGACAGTAGTGGGGCGAGTTGGTCGATCAGTTCGTCTACCGCTGTACCGGCTTTGACCAGCAGGATAATGCGCCTGGGCGTGGCTAGGGCATCGACCATCTGTTGCAGTGAGGTGGCGCCGACAAAGCGCTTGCCGGCGGCGCGGCCTTGCATGAACTGCGCGACGCGTTGTGGTGTGCGGTTGTAGACGCAGACCGAGAAGCCGCGACTCTCCATGTTGAGTGCGAGGTTCTCGCCCATGACCGCGAGCCCGATTAAGCCGACATCGCATTGCGTCGTAGTCATCCTTCAGCACTCCGTGACGGTCGCTCAGTAAGGAGGGCGGGTGCTTGCCCGCGCTGGATTGCCTCAGGATAGCGCGGACCGTGGTCGGTTGTGAGTCAATGCCGCGAGATTTAGGTGCCCGCGGGCTGCGGGCCGAGCAGGCCCGGGTCGGCGGATGAGCGTAGGCCATGCGGTCGGCGTGCCGAACCAAACCGAACCGAAAGGTCAGGACCCCGCGGAAACCAAATGGCGCCGCGAGACGGCGGCCTTGCGCATGCTGCAT
>CAIVRI010000142.1 GCA_903908265.1 uncultured Pseudomonadota bacterium | reverse complement strand
TGGCGCTGAGGAAAATGTGGTGAGGCACTGTTCTGCATAGGTTCAGAACATTGCATCGTCTATACCTAGTTTAGGAATGGATATAACAACAGGTCTTTTGAATCTGTTTAATCGACTATAACCGATGGCGCCGCGGGGACTCTGTTGACTGCGGTCAAGGGATGGACGAGGGCGGTTGCAGCGGCGTAGTTATGAACGACGGCGGATCGAGGGAACGCTCGATCGCAGCTAGACCGTGGGCTTGCCTAGAACGACTTTGTAGGACACTGCCGCTGAGCTGGCGGCCTGCGCAGTGGAGTATCGCGGTAACGCCCGACGCCGTTGCGCGCAGCAGTGGTGATGGTAGGTGCGCGGATCACGGCGCAGGGGGTCGTGCGTCGGCATGCGTGCTGGACGCTACGCGTCTGATTTCGCGGCCGATCAGACCCAAGGTCGTCAGGTGCAGGGCCGCGATGAGGAGATTGCTGATCACGACCGGATTCATGAAACTGCCCACGGTGAATGGCGTGGTCAACTTATAAAGCACCTGCACGAGTAGCAATGGCGCGACGAACAGGGGCTCGCGCTGAAAGAACAATCCGATAGAGACGAGCAGTATTGCCCCGTAAAGGGACAGGAGGATGCCTCTGGCGGGGCTATTGGCACCGTACGCGGCGCCCACCCAAGACGCATCAACGAGCAGACTCAAACAGACGGGGATGAGCACCACCACGTTGGCCAGCAGCGAGACGAGAATCATCTGCTTCATGCGCGCAACTCCCTATTCTATACAGTAGCCCACTCTGCTGGCGATCGCCCGATTGCAATGCGCGGGAAGGGTATCGCCGGGCATTTTACGGTGTCTCTTCGGTGATGGGCAGTGCTGGGTTTCAATAAATTACTATCGCCTTTACATCCTTTCTAGCGGCGCGTATCTAAAAGTCGTTCGGACGTCACCCCTGTGGCGCACTTGATTATTCGAACCTGCAGACGCAAGACTTGCCATCTGGAACACGCGTGCTCTGGCATGCGACGTCTCGGTCTTTGCGCCTGCCTGCAGCGCCGGTCAACGTTGTGGGAATTGCGTCGGGCGGCTACCTGCCCAACCCTCCTGACGCGCAGGGCTGCGTGGCTGAACTCGATGTCGTTAGGCGTCTGCTCGAGGCGCAGTAGCACACTAGCAGGACGGCGACAGCGGGTGCACCGTTGTCAATGGGCAGTGGCAGGATGGACGGCCGGGGTGATCTTGTCAGCGCCGCTGAGACCCAGTTGCCGAAGCCGTAGGCGGTCTATTGATAGCGATCCGGTAGGGAATCGAATAAGCGAGTATCGACTCAAGGCGTAGCCCCATTCTGCAGATATAGCCTGCCGACGCCATGGGCGATTTGGTCTGGCTTCGATGCCCCCAAATTGGTTAACACGACGACAGTGAGTTGGTCGTCCAGGTAGCGAGAAATTTGGGTCTCAAAGCCTTGCCAACTGCCTTCGTGCTCAATAACGCGATGACCGTCTTGGAAGCCGATAAACCAGCCGTAACCGTAATGACCAGCATTTTCTTTTCCATCCCGAAGAGGCGCGACAGTCCACATTTGCGTGAGACTTGCTTGTTTCAACAGCCTGTCGGTGTAGAGCGCGGCGTCCCACTTGGCGAGGTCCAGAATCGAGAAATACAAACTGCCGTCGGCGGTTGTGTTGAGCGAAGGGGAGACCCATTCCTGATTTTTCCATTCGCCCTTGACCAACCGGTATCCGGCGGATCGATTCGGGATAATGTCTGCCTCATTGATGATGCGGGCGGTAGACATCCCAAGCGGTCTGAAGATCCGCTCTTGCAGGAAGTCGCCATAAAATTGGCCGGTCACTTTGTGAATGAGAATCCCAAGGGTGAGATAGCCTAAGTTGCTGTAGCTCCAGTTCGTGCCCGGTGGGTACGCGAGCGGTAGTGCTTCAACCAGCTGCAGCAGTTCTGTCTCGGTGTAATTTTTCTGTTCATCAAAATCGGCGGGATAATCGGTGAAGCCGGCGGTATGACTGAGGAGTTCTCGTACCGTCACTTGACTCCAAGTGGCGGGCGCTTGGGGAAAATACCTCGTGATGGGATCGTCTAATCGGACCTTCCCCTCCTCGACCAGCAGCATGATCGCCGTAGCGGTAAACTGCTTGCCGACGGAGCCCGACTCAAAAATAGTGTCTGGTTTGGCGGGGACGTGCAATTCTAGGTTCGACAGTCCGTAGCCTTCAGTTCGGATGGGCCTGCCGTTCTTGGACACCAACAGCGTCAAGCCCGGGATGTGCTGGTTTTGCATTTCGGCACGCACAAAGGCGTTGACCGGATCGATCGCAGGTTCCGCGGCGAGCAGTGGGGTGGCGATCAATAGTCCGACCAGGAACCCGACGACATTTAAACGGTGCACTGCAGTTCTCCCATTTCTTTTGGAGCGCGATAGCGAGTGGTGTCCGCACGAATTCTCGCTCTCCCGTTTATACGCGCGTTTTTACACGTCGCGAAGTTTGCCGCGGATTCTCCAATTCCCAATTCCCAATTTCCAAGTTTTACGTAGCGCGTTGCGCTTGGGCATTTTCCCTCCATGTGGTGCAGGACTGCGCTGCGGGCAGAGGATGGACTGCGGTGGGATCCACGCGTTGAC
>CAIVRI010000141.1 GCA_903908265.1 uncultured Pseudomonadota bacterium | reverse complement strand
CTCCCGCCTTGAGCGCGTCGGCGACCTCGCAGAATGCGTAGACCTCGAATTGCCGGCGGTCGACCGTCAGTCCCGGGCCGGGAAGCTGAACCAGCGGTTTCCAGGCCGATGCGACGCGGTTTGGGTCGACATCCAGAAGGCTCATCACGGACTCGCGGTCCTCGCCCATAAACCCCAAGCGGTCCGCGAGCTCCAGCGGCCAGGAGTCGGGTCTTTCAGAGTCGAGCGGCAGCGCCGCGAGCAGGGTCATGAGTACCGCGCGGCTGCGGCGATAGTGCCGGATCAGGAACGACCGGGGATCGTTGACGCGGTGCTCGAGGGCGCTGTTGCAGTCGCGAAGGATGACCTCGGTCCCACCGTGTTCACTCGTGATTGCGCCGAGCCGATCATCGAGAGAGCCCTCTGGCGATGGCCGACCGAACTCTTCGACCATCCGCCGAAGCAGTCGAACGAGCGACTGGGACAGGCCGCCACGATTGCGTCGCCATTCTTCAAGGTCCTCCCGAGCCCGACCCCACATCCAGTGGACCCGCCGCAGGTAGAGCGTGGCGATCTGGTCGAGGCATTCGGCGCGCGCGATGTGCAGCAGGCAAATGAGCAGCGCCAACCGCCGAGTTTTACTGTGATCGCGTAGTTCGGCTACGTTGAGCACTCGTGCCTGTTCCGCAAGATCGGTGACTTTGCCAAAGCCGAGGCCAGAAATCAGCGGCAGGGTCGCTGGCAGCCCCTGCAGCCAGTGCAATTGGTCGATGTGAGCCGTGAGGTGCTTGAGCGTTGCCCGGGCCGGCCGTTGCTTGATGCGTTCGAATCCGGAGACAGCCTCGTGGTCAGGGACGATCATCAGGCCTTCGAGGATCCGGCGGTCCTTCTCCTTAAGAGGCGCAACGATTGCGGCGCAGAAGGCCTGGTCAAAGCGCGCGCGAATGCTGCCGACCAGTCGCCTCAGGGTGCGAAGCGCCGGAAGCTCGATTCGGTCCTGGCGCAGGTACTCGACGGCGGCGTTCAGGAGGTCATTGGGCCCTGTGCGACCCTGATTGAGCGATACCAGCCGGTTCACGAGCAATCGTCGGGTAGCCGTCGTCCAGGGCTCTACCCCAAGCTTTCGCCGGACGGCCGCTCGGCTGCGGTACAGGGAGGCCGAAGCCATGGCGAACGCGTCGGAATCGGCCGGCAGATTCAACCGCCTCGCGCTTGCTGTGACGATCGTCAGAGGAATCTCGCGCGGGGCCGGAAAGTATCCGAGGAACCCGAACGTCTTCAGTATCACGAGCAGCTCGAGCTGCCGCTTCGGCGAGCGGGTGTGCTCTCGTGCCCACAGCACGTCGTCAGCGAGCGGAATGAACCGCGACAACTGCTCGGGAGGAACTGGCTCAGCGGGCAGCACCGGGTAGATCAGTGGATCGTGCATCGGGAGCCCCGTACCCAGGGGAGGGACTGGGAGTCTGCCGGACCGACAAATCGGTGTCGCAGAAACCAGGGTTTGTGCGACGCGGCAGTCCGAAGGCGAATTCGGCTCATTCCGGCCCCCAGTTCTGGTGCAGAACCCATCCTGTAATCTATGATGCGCAAACGGTAGCGGTCGGAAGATTTGCGACACGGGAGCGCCGACGATGCGGATCGGTTATGCGCGGGTCTCGACCGATGACCAGACCCTGGATCTACAGCGCGACGCGCTCAAGAAGGCGAAGTGCCGGCAGATCTATGAGGAGCACGCGAGCGGCAAGAACACTTCGCGGCCCCAGCTCGAGGCGTGTCGCAAGTCCGTTCGCGAGGGAGACACGCTGATCGTCTGGCGCCTGGATCGCCTCGGCCGAAGCCTTGCCGATCTCATTCGGCTAACCCAAGAGCTACAGGCGCGCGGGATTGGCTTCGCATCGCTCACCGAGAAGATAGACACGCAGTCACCCACCGGGCGGCTCATCTTCCACGTGTTCGGGGCCCTGGCCGAGTTCGAGCGAAACCTGATCCGTGAAAGAACGATGGCGGGCCTCAAGGCCGCCCGTGCGCGCGGACGGAAGGGTGGGCGCCCCCGAAAGCTCAGCGCCAAGGATCTGAAGACCGTAAAAGCGTTGCTCAAATCCGGAGACATCCCGGTCAGTACGGTCGCTGAGCAGTTCAGGGTGGCGCGCTCGACGCTGTACCGAAACATCGGTACCAGCCCTTGAGGTATTGCGCCTTCCGCTCTGCCTGTCGACTGCGAGAGGTCCAATAGCATGACCGGGATTGATCGCGCTGCTGGTCATCAGTTACTCGAGACCGGTGCGGTCGTCGACTTCCAGATCACCGACACGGAGATCTTCGAAGGGCCTGACGCAGCGGAATTCTCGGTCCGAATCAGCCTCGAATTTCCAGCGGACCCGGAGTCTGAAGAGAATGACCTTGGCTGGGGAGCGTTCGGTTTTCTTTTCGTCATCGGCGTACTGTCGTTCGCCGACGCTCGTGCTCGCGAGTCATCTGCCATCGACTACTTGGAAGCCGATGAGTTCCGGGTCGGTGACTTCATTGTCAGCCTGAATTGGGAAAATGGCGTCTTAAGGTTCGACACCGACTACATCCGTGGCCGACGCATGAAAACCCATGTCCTCTTGCGCCCGAACGGTACCGGAACCCTGACGACCGACGGCCGCGGGAAGGCTGCGATGCACTGGCTGGAGCGGCTTAAAGGGAAGAAATCCCTGCGACTTGTTGAACCCTGAAGCCGCCGCTAGCTCTGACTTATCCACAGATGTGATCGAAAAAAACACCAACCTTGTCGCCGTACCGTGTCATGGCACGCTCCAACGCGGGGTACAGATCAAAGAGTAATCCGCGCGCGCAATGACCAGCGCGCCTTAAGCGCTACTCGGATCAAACTGCGCCAGCCAGCCGTCACCGTCCAGTAGCGTCACCGTCTGTCCGGCCTCCAAGCGCAGCGCATCCAGAGGCCCCAAGTCCAGCGTCACCCCATCTACTCGCACCGTGGCAGGACCAGGGGCCGCGACGAGCACTGCCATGACGGACGCCTGCGCAATCGGTACCGCACACGCCAATCGCTGCAATCGGTGTTGCCACAGACCGCGCCGACTCATGATGTTGAGATCCGCGACTGCCCCCCCAAACAACTGCGCGTGACAGGGCGCGTCCGCAGCAAAGGCCAGCGGGTCGCTCGTCGGATCCAGCTGACAGGCAGGGGCGGCACCGATCTGCAAGCGCAACGTGCCGCCGGCAAGCACCGCCAACGTGCGATCCACACCGTCAAAGCATGAGAAGGGCCCATCTTCGACCACGGCCGCTGTACTGACCCGCCAAGCGAAGGCGTCCAATGCCGCACCCGGTGGGTGTACTGCAATTTCCACCGTTTCGCCTTTGCCGTTCTTCCAGCGCATACGCCGGTGCTCAGCGCTCCACAACCGTTGCATGCTGTGTTCTCCATTCACTGCGCCGGAGCATACCGCGCTTCACTGACCGCCGCCGCCGCTCGCCACCACACCGCCTGCACCACGCGCATGTCACCGACACGCGCGCAGTAGACGACGACGTCCAAGACCGCATACAGCAAGCGGCGCAAGTCTGCGAGCGACAGATCCCGGCCAGCACTGGATTCACGCACGAGCAGCGAGACCTGCTCCACCGCCAACTCCACACTCCCGGCGTGGATGCTGGTGATGGAGCCGGGGTGGCCGGAGCTGACGTTACGTAGAAAGTGATAGGCCTCCTCGCCACGCAATTCCGCCAGCAAGATCCGATCCGGACGCAAGCGCAACGACGCTTCGAGCAACTGCTTGGCGCTGACGCGCGAGCGTCCTTGATCATCCTTGGAGTAATACAGATGCACCGCGTTCGGGTGCGAGGCAAGATCGAGCTCCGCGGCATCCTCAATGCTGATCAAGCGCTCGGTGATCGGAATTTCACGAATCAACGCTTTGGTCAACGTGGTCTTGCCAGAACCCGTAGCCCCAGCTACTAAGATGTTGAGACGAGCCCGCACGGCGAGTGACAGAAACTGTTGCCACGCGCCGCTACGATAGGCTTGTTCGAGTTCGGTGAAACCACTCTGCGCTGCACTTGTCCCCGTACAGTGCGCAAACGCGCCCCCGCGGGCCAGATCCTCGAGCGTGTACAAGCGCCCCGTTGGCCGGCGCACGGACAACACCACCCTACCGGCGGCTGTTGCCGGCGGCAACACAAACTGCAGCCGCTCGCCGCTCGGTAGCGACGCGGACAAGAGCGGCGTCTCCGCACTGATCCGCTGCTCCGTCCGGGTCGCCACCAGGCGCGCGAAATGCTGTGCCCATACCAACGTAGCCCACGCCGCCTCGTGCCGCCGCCAACCGTCGGCGCGCTCAATCCACAACTCCCCCGGTCGCTGCAGACAAATTTCTGTGATCTCCGGATCGGCCAACAAGCGCGCCAGCGGCCGGGTGTACTGCGCCAGCGCCGACTCGCCATCGCGCGCTTCAACCGCCGTCATGCGCGACCAACTGATAGACCTCGGCGAAATCTACATCGGTGGCCACAATGACATCGACCCGCGCGCCCGGTTCGACGCGGATGGTTGGCGGGATATGAATCGACTGGCGCAAGGCTTCGGTGGCGACATCACGGGAGCCCTGCACGTTGTAGACGATGCCATTGCCCGGCGGACGGCGGTTCATCAGGGCGCCGGTGGCCGCATCGATGACTGAGAGCATGACGGCCGAACCGAAGCGCTCGATCGTGTGTCGATCCACCGCACCAGGGACACCGGTACGCCCCAGCGCATCGGTCGCCGCCGCACCGAGCGGCAGCACCAATCCCTCCGGCGTACGCGCCTCCGTCCACGTAATCCCCACGCGCGCCTGACCGGCACGGACATCCGAACGCGTATCCCCAACGAGGCGCGAGCCGCGCGGCAAGAGCACCACCGTGCCATCCGCACCGTACACGTCCCCGGACAAAAGACAGGTCGCTAAACCCGGCAAGGTCGAATCAATCGCCGTTTCGAGCGTGCAGTCGAGAAACGAGCCCCGCGCCAATAAAAAGCGCAGCGCCGGCAATCGCGCCGCATGCAGCACCTTGACCGGGCCCTGCGCGCGGGGCTCAGTGGCTACATCGACCGGTCGGGCGACACTCGCGACTTCGGTCGCGCTCACCGCCTTTAAGAGGACCGGACTGTTGCCCCGCCGTCCCGCCGACTGACCTGCCGACGCCGTACTCGGTATCCCGCCAGCGAGCGCCGCAGCGCCCGGAGCGCCGAGTGCCACTGCATTCGGCAGGGCCGGTACGGGCGGCACATCAGCCGCCGCCGCACCGGTTGCGGCCCCGGGCACAGCGGCCGGCGCCGCGTGCACAAGCCCGTCTACCGCGACTGGGGGCGCGGGACGCAGCGGTGGCAAGCGCATCTCGGTACTCGCCACCCGCGGGCCCTTAGGGCGTGTGGTCTGCGTGACCTGCGGATGGTGCCGGGACCAGTAATACACCAACAAACTACCAGCGCCGCCCAGCACAAGCACCAGCAGGAAGATGCGACGATACGCCGCCGCACGCCGAGCAGCACCGGGCATTTCAATCGCATCGCCGCGTTCACCCGGCACCGCCGCGCGTGCAGTCATGGCACGCCGCCGCGCAGCAGCCGATCGGTTGCTGGGTCTACGGTGCCATTGTCCGGCGCGGCCACCGCGCGATCCAAGCCTCGGTTGACCAAACAGCCTGCCAAAGCACCCCGTCGCAGGGATAAACGCCCAGCCACCCGATGCACATACACCGTGGCGCCTTCGAGATGCGTGTTCGCCAGTGACAAGGAGCCATCGCTGTTTTCGATATAGATCGCCGGCAACTCCGTCGCGCGACCGAAGGTCAATCGCGTCATCAAGCCATCGTCCTCGGCCCGCATCGGACGCAGATCCTTGGGGCCGGCGTAGACATAGTTTTGATTGGCGATGGCGCGTCGGCCTGGCACCACCGGTGGCGCGGGCAGCGTCAACTCGGGCGGTGGTGGGTAGTGATACAACACCGCATACACCAACTCTCCCGGCTTTGGCGGCCGACCTAAGGCGCGATAATCGACGTAGTACACGCGCCGGTCAGTCAGGATGGTCAGATTGGTGCCCGCCGACGGTACGCGCGGCTTTAGAAACAGATGATTGCGCTCCGCCGCCGCTTCCACCAACGAGGAGTCCCCCGCACCGAGATTGACGAAGCGTTCCTCGGGGGCAAATTCGAAATGCACGTGGTAACCCACAAACAAAGTCAGCGGCAACACCAGGCCCGGCTCGAAGTCCACGCGCTTGACGCGCCCATCGTCATCGGCCCGCGCCGCGACCGGCAACGCAAAGACAGCGGCCACCGTCGTGGCCAGCAACGCACGACGCACTCTCATAACGCACCTCCTTTCGTCTCCGGCACGGCCGCCTCACCAACCTCCGGTTCACGCCTATAGTCGATCACCTTAAAACCCAGTGGATTGGCCGTGCGTCGGCGCAAGTCCTCCGAGGGTTTGGTGAAGGTAGAGGAAATGGTCGCGACCCAATCGTCCACACGTTCCTGCGCACCCGGCGTCGACTGCACGGCACGGCGAAACCGCACTTGCGCCACGTCGGTGTTTTCATCGTGTTTGAGAAACGCAATCGAGCGGATCTGTACGGTGACCAGACTGCCATCCGCGTAGCGATTCAGTGGAGACTCCGGATTGGAACGCGCCCATTGCCGGGACCATGCTTCGTTCATCGGCGCGGTGTGAAAGGCCCCGGTCGCTTCGTAGTCGACCTCCGCCAGCGCCGCCACATAGCGCTCCCGATGGATGACGTACTCGCCGAGCAAATGCCGACGTACTGCTTCGGGCAAATCCGCAGTGCCGACGTAGCGTGGCACGATGTCCACAACACCCGAGGCTGAGTCCACGCGCACGACATAAGGCTCGGTGCGCTTGAGCGGCATGGCAACCACCAGCGCTGTCGCCATGATCGCTGACACCGCCAACGCAGCACCGGCCAGGACCAGTGACGCACCAGCGCGGCGGCGGTCACCTTGGCGCTCGTCCTGCAGCCAACGCTGCGCCTCCGCGTAGTAAGCGTCCGCGTCAGCCATGGGGCACCGCCACAGTGGCTGGATTCACGGGCTCATAAGGACCGCTGCATGGCGCCGGTGGATGATTCGCGCAAGCGGCCACCGCTAAGGTCGCGGCAAGCAGGACTAAACGAAACTTCATGATAAGGGCCTCGTTGGTTGCAGGAGGGAGGTCGGCGCAACGGCCGGCGCCGGTGTAGAAAAATAGGTGTAGCCGCGCGAACCAAGGGAACGGACAGCGCGACGCAAGCCGTCGACACCACGATCCACCACGCCTTGGGTTGCCAACGCAAAGCCACCGGCCAAACGGGCAGCCATCGGCATCACCTGCAAGAGCACTAGGATCACCAGGCCCGCAGCGAGCGCCAGATCCAGAGCATCGACGGTCAGCAAGTCACCGCCGCGGGTCGCCGTTTGCTCGGCGTAGGTGGACAACAAGTCCAGCAACAAGGTGGTCACCATCACCGTCAGAATGGAAACAAGCCCATAGTTGGTCAGTTCATGTATCCAGGCATCGAATAGCCGCCGCGTGGCATCGAACAGGGTCAACAAAATGAATAGCGGCCCGAGTGCGAGCAGCACCGCAAGGGCAATCTTCGACAATGAGATTAGAAACAGCGTGTACAAGCACGCAAAGCCGACCAACAAGTAAACCAGCAGTCCGGCGATATAAAAGCCGCCGTCTCCGGTGAGTAGACTGCCTTTGCCCCAGAGCGTGTCGGCCACCGCCCCGCCTTGTGCCCAGATGGCGTCTATCAGAGCAACGGGGCTCTGCGCGCCGAGAATCGCAGCGGCTAACTGCGTAGGACCCTCGTAGAACACACTGACCAAGACGTCGTGGTAAGCCCACAAGTGCAGGGCCACGCCAAACACGATGAATAAGGTGAAAATGCGTCGGACCCCTTCCATGAAGGGCTCCTCAATCTGGCCGCGCAGATGCAGCCAGCCCCAGAACATGACGTACAAGACCCCGAGTGTGACCGCGACCGGCTCCAAGGCCGCGGCCAAGTCGGCCGCATGCACGGAGACATAGGTCGATAGGCGTGCATCCAACCACGTCCAGAAATCCTGAAAAAACATCACGGCACCGGATTGGTGGGCATGAAGCGGCTGGCGAAACGACCATGTCCTTTGACGATGGCCTCGCGGGTCGCCAATTCGCGAGCGTCGCGCTCGGCCGTCGCGTAGTGATCGAGCGTGGCAATTTTTGCGTTCTCGTTTTGCAACATGGTTTGCTCTGCGGCGATGCGCGCTTGCAGATCCGCAATAGCCTTGGCATCCGGTGCCGCTGCGATCTTGTCGACCAGGACACCAAGCGCAGTGAAACGATCACTAGAGTGCGCATACGCGCTCGACATCAGGGCCTGACGCATCGCGATGGTTTGACGTAGTGCGGCAAGCCGGGCTACATCCGCAGCCGGCAGTTGTGCCAAGTCCTGCGGTGTTAGTACTGCATTACCGGATACATACTGATTTATGCTCGCCGACAATGCGCTATACGCACCAGTCCCCGCAGACATCGCGACCAAACCTGCCGCATCTAAAGGAAGATAATTACGATCCGCCGGCGTTAACGGCAGCACACGTTCCATACCGCGCCAACCCGTCAACGCAATGCGGGTCTGCTGCATTTGCAGCAGTTGCATCCGCATCGACAGCAGTTGTTCCTGCCAGGCCGTCATTTGTTGCATCAGTTGACTGACCGAGGCCATATCGATCACAGCAAACTGCGCGCGGGCCGGTAGTGCGACGAGCCCCGCCACCACTAAAGCGCAAATGCATGAGGTGCGAACGTTCATCCGGGCAACTCCTCTACGTACGGTGGAATAAAGTGGTCAAGCCACAAGGTAGCCGCAGCGCCATGGCGATCGATGAGTGCACGTACGGCCTCCACCGTGGCGGTGCGACCAGAGATAACACCCAATTCATCTTCCAGCCCGCGCAGGTCCAACTCAGCGACCACCGCATCGCGACCCTGCCGAATCAACAACTGCCGAGAACCAGGCACCAGTTCATTGCGTAGCAGCTGAAACTCGCGCTCCGTCAAACCCATGCCCTCCACGTAATCGGCCTGTGCGGCATCCGGGTTCGGGAACAAAATTTTGGTGGGGGTTTGTTCCACCAAGGCGCGCGCCACGCGGCTGCTGAGGATGTCACTGGGACTTTGCGTCGCGAAAGCCATAACGGCATTGCGCTTGCGCCACGTCTTGGTCCCATCAGCGGCGAGTTCCGCGAACTCCTCACTGCCGATTAATTTGGAGAACTCATCGATCCAAGCCACCAACCGCCGACCATCGAGCAAGCACTCAATGCGTTCGAACAGATAGGCCGTTAGCGGCGCCCGAACCAGCGGGTCCTGCAGAATTTCGGTCATGTCAAAGCCCACCAACGTTGCCCCAGCCAGTTGCGTGGCGATGATGTCTTCGGGCGCATCGAAGGCCCATGCCAAGGGCCCCGCCGCGCTTTCGCACCAGGGACGCAAGCGCGCATGCGGCCCATCCGGGCTGGTTGGATCCAAGAATTCGAGCAGCCGCGACAAACGCCGCAATGGCCGCTCCAGTGCCAGCAAGCCGCTTAACGCGGCATCCAGTTCCGCCTCCTCGCGCACTGCAAGCGGCCGACCCGGTCGCTCGAGGAGCATCAAAAGCCAGCGCCGTAGGAAGGCCTGCGCGCTGGCGTTGTCGCCGATTTGCAGTGGATTGCAACCGGTCGGCAAGCCGCGCTTCAACGGCAGGTACAGGCCATCGAGCGCGCGCACCAACACCTCCAAACCACAATCTTTATCAAACACAATCTGTGTGGCCCCTTGCTGGGCCAGTAAACAGACCAAAAAGCCAATGAACACCGTCTTGCCAGAGCCCGTGGGGCCACACACAAACGTATGTCCAGTATCCCGGCGCGAGCCGCCATTGGGGTCGCGCGGATCGGTGGCATGTAAGGAGAAGTGATAAAGCGTGCCGGCGCGCGTGCGCAAAGCGGCCAGCGCATTGCCCCAGTGATTGCCTTCGGCCCGGCCCGCCGGATAGTTGCGCAACGGGGCGAGGGCGGCAAAATTGCGGCTCGTGATCGGTGCAACGCGGGGGCGCTCGGCCAAATTACCCGGCAGCTGCGCCCAGAACGCGGCGGTCACAGCGAAGTCCTCCCGCGCGGTGATGCAGCCCACATCGGCCAACAGCGAGCGCGCCTTGGCCAGCGCATCATGCAGGGCGCCGATGCGGGGCAAGGCAGCGCCATCGCTATGAAATGGCTCTGTCAGCACCTGCAGACTGAGGTGATGGTCACCGAGGGCGAACTCGCCACTGGCCAACGCATCGATCGCTGCCTGCAACGCCACCACTTGCGACACGGCCGCATCACCGGCATTACCGAGGCGATGCGCTTGTCGATCGAGCAGCCCGAGCGCGCTGGCCCGACCCAAGAACGTAAAGCTCTGGGTCAGCACCAGCGGAAAAGGCGCAGCCAGCAGGGCATCGAGCATGCCGACCTGTGTGGGGTTCGGATATTCCTTGAGCCCGAGAAAAGCGCCGAGCCGCGTCGCGGTGGGCGACCGGTATTCGACGGTCTCCCAGCCGAACAGCAGGCGATTTGTACCAATCAGCTGCGCGGCCGGGGCGCTCGATAGCGGGATCGGCTGGGCTTCGCCGTTGACCAGGAGTGCAAAGAATTCCAACAGATGCGACCGGCGATGGCCGTGACTCTCGTACACGGTCAAAGAAACGGGATCGTACGGCGCGAGACTGGCCTCCAACGTTTTAGACAGATTGGCCAGTAGCGCGACCGCACCGGCCACCTCACCGCTGCGGCTGCTGTTGCGCCGCGTCGGTAGGTGGTTGAGTAAGCCTTTGGGCTTGTAAACGAGACTGATGTACAACTCGTTGCGCATCAGGTGTTCGTGCACCAAACGCTGCCGATACCGCGCGGAGACGCGACCGGCAAATCCGGAGAACCGCGCTTGCTGTGGGAGTGCGGCTGCGCGATCGCGGATTACGTGGGTCCACAACGACAATTCGGGGGACGCGATGTTGCGCAGAAAGACGTTCAGACGCTCGTGGGCACCGGCAATCTCGGCCTCCGTCAGGCACTCGAAGGCGCGGCCGCCGAGTTTCCAGCTCGCGACATACGCCCCGCCTTCGAGGCTGAGAATGGCCGGCGACACATGCAGGCGATACGGCACATTGACCGCGATCGGCACCGTGTCATGGCGCGGGCGGGCGGCAGCGCTCAGCATGCCCATTCTCCGTTGAGAGGCAGTTCGGGCGGCGGCTGCCGCCCGATGCGACCAAACGGACCATAAGCCTGTGCCCGCCACGGCGAGGGCAGACCCCCACCGGCACGCGCCCGCACCAACGCCCAAACCTTCAACAGTTCAAAGATGCGCGGTTCCGAGGCCGCCAAGGCCCAGACCAGACCGTGGATCGGTAGCGCAGCGACGAGACTGAGCAGGTTACGGGTCAGCAGGAATAGTTCTAGTGTCACGAGCGCGTTGACCAGCAATGCGGCGTACGGCACACCGAAGCGCATTGCCGGGCGCGTCATACCGACAAACAACACATCCATGCCAACCACGGCACGTTGAGCGGGCGCGTGCATCTCACACGCCGCCGAGTGCGCGGACCCAGGTGACCACTTGCGGTGCGCCGAACACCAGCAAGATGCCGAGCGCTCCGCCGAGCGCCCAACCCCAGCTGATACGGTTGAACCACGCCGCAACACCGAGTCCCATGACTGCAATCACAGCGATTGGGGTGAGCGTCGTGAGTAAATCCGTCTGGAAGGCGGTCGCGCCCGTGGAAAAAGGACTGGTCTGTGCAAAGGCGGTTGCACTCGCCAAGGCAAATACCGGGATGGATCGGGTGATGAGTCGTTTAAGTTGCATGGGAAGGCACCTCCTGTGGTGTGGAGGCGCAGCATCCAATGCCGGTCGCGGCGACCGTGAGAGGGATAATTGCTGTGTTTGTACAGATATTGATCTTGCATACAGGCCTCTCGACCCGCTACGCGCGCGCGATTACTCTGGTCACACACGACCGGGAGATTTGATGAACGCCCCAGACGAAACCCCCCTCGAGACCGCCGCTGCCCTGCTGGCTGCCAGCCCCAATTACCGTGTGGTGCGCCGGCTAGTGCCGCGGCAGGTCTACGGGCCCCCAGCGGTGGGGCCTACCGCCTTTGCCGTGGTCGTGGATACCGAAACCACCGGTCGGTTACCCACCGACGCCATGATCGAAATCGCCCTACTGCGCTTCGAATACGAAGTAGAAACGGGACGGGTCCTACGTATAGTTGATACATACTCAGGGTTGGAAGATCCCGGATTCCCAATCCCACCCGACTCCACAGAAATCCACGGCATCACGGACGCCATGGTGCACGGGCAAGCCATCGACGACGACCGTGTAGCGGCCGTTGTGGCAGATGCAACACTGATCATTGCGCATAACGCCGCTTTCGATCGGCCCTTCCTAGAACGCCGGCTCAGCGTATTTGAAACCCTCGCCTTCGGATGCTCACATGCACAGATTGCATGGAGCGCGGAAGGCGTACGCGGCACGAAACTCGAATATCTCGGTTATCTGTATGGTTTTTTTTACGAGGCGCATCGCTCGGAAGTCGACTGTCGGGCCTTGCTAGAAATTCTGTCTCGTCCCCTCCCCGTCTCTGGTGTCTACGCATTGCAGCGACTGTTGGAAGCCGCGCACGAACCACTGCTACGGTTATGGGCCATTGGTTCCGCCTTCGATACCAAGGATCGCTTGCGCGAGAGGGGCTATCGTTGGGATGCGGACGTGAAGTGCTGGTCTAGACTGGTTTTAAAACCCGACGCCAAGGCTGAGAGCGAATGGCTCAAGGCAGAGGTGTATCGCGGCCGCTCCACCCAAATTGATGTCGAAATTCTCGATGCACGCGTGCGCTTCTCGCGCCGGGCAGGTCCGCGTAAGCCGCGCGTGCTGTAAAAACACCTGCTGCGACTTTCTACACAAACAGGGCAATTAGTCGACATACGTTCGCGTGAGCGCCCTGCGCATCATTCCCCAGGATGGATGCCTGCGGGAGTAGGACGATGCGTCGACGCGATCTGGATGTACCGTTCAAAGACCGAGAGGCGGCGCGACGCCACGGGGCGCGTTGGGATCGCGAACGCCACTGCTGGTTTGTGCCCGAGGGGGTCGATTGCAGTCCCCTACTGGGCTGGTCGCGTGCGGGTGAATTTATCAACGCCCGTGCGCACAGCTACTACTTGTTGGAAACACTGCACCCGTGCAGTCAGTGCGGTCGTGAGTCTCGGGTCCATGGCATCGTCCTGCCGACCGGACATGAAATCCGGATGCACGGTGAGGACCCCGACAGTGACGAATGGGAACGCGCCGACGAACCGTCCTTAATTTCTTTCGTAACCAATCTTGCGAGCGCAGTCAGCCTACGCATTCAGCAAGACAGCCTGCTGTACCGGCCACGGCACAGTTTCGCGGACACGACCTGCTATCACTACAACCACTGCGAGTATTGCGGGAGTGTATTCGATGAGTACGCGCTGTTCGGCATGCCCGGTTATGGGTTTGACGTACTGAGCGAGATGCAAGCGGCACGGATATTGGTCAGTGCGGTGCGGGCAGGGTTTGCGGGAGCCGCCGAACATTTCTCGTATGGCGTCGCTTTTTTGGATGCGATGACGCGACGCTGATGCGCGCAGCGTTGCGTCACCGCATTGCCACCATCGCCGCACGCGCCGGGCTGACTTACGGTGCGCACCGCGGTGCGTCCCGACAGATTGCAAAGGCTGGCGCCTAGCGCCACAGCTTATCCCGGCCTGCCGAGCGCGCCCGTGCGCGCAAGCGGCTGATGCGTGTCCTGCCCACCCCCTGCCCGGCTACCGCGGTCGCGACATAGGCCCCTAGAGAGGCGGTGTCTAGGCACGCGGACGCATTCTTTTCGGTTCGGTCCGCCGCTTTGTCGTGGTTTTTCGGGCCGCCGGTGTCAACCGTTCTTAAGGACTGATTATAGGGAACTACAGGACATACAGGAGGGATTGTTAACGCATTGTTTTATATAAGAAATATCGATGTTTTCCGGAGAGATGCAACGGCTTTATGGGAGTCGTGTGATGTATGGAAGAGCGGCTTGCAACGCGCGCGTGGGAGAGATGTAACGGGCCGGGTTAGCACTAGGCATCCGACGGAGCGACTGTGATTGTTTATAAATCAATGGCTTATGACATAGGCGTGAGAGATGTAACGATGCCTTATTAGGTGCGCGAAAGGCATTGAATTTACGCAAGTTTTTCACCTTTGGCGGTGGCGTAAATGGCTTTGCGCGTGAGAGTTGCAACGGCCGGCGTTCGTGCAGCGGCCCGTCGTCTCAGCGCGCTTTCGGTCGCCGCGCCAGGTGCGGGCGCGAAGGCAGCAACATCAAGCCGCCCTCCACCACCGTGACGTTGGCCTCCGGATACACTGCGCGCACGCGCGTGAGGGAGTCGAGGAAGAAGCGGCGGAACTGTCGCAGTTCCGCGTACGCGTGCCCGAATTGGTCGGATAGTTGCTGCCAAGTGACCGTGCTGGGCTTGCCCAAGTGGAACAATCGGTGGATCAGCCAGGCGTACACGTCCAGATCCATCGGGCTCTTGCGCAATGCTTTGATGGCCGACGTCGACAACGGGGCAGAGCGCTCAAGAATCGATTGAAATAGTACGGACGACAGTTGCAGCGTACTGCCCTGCCCGACCGTGGCGTCCTCGTCCCACCACAAGCGGGCCTCCTCGGCGAAGAGTGCTTGGCGGATATGCAGGCCCGTCCGGCCGCTGGCGTCGCGGATGTTTTCGTCGATCGACAGCGTGCAATGAATCAGGCGCAGTAACTGATTGGCATACACCCGCAGGTTGCCGCGCTCGCCGCGGGTTACCGGGACGTCGAGCAGTCGCAGAAATTCGTGTACCGATTTACCGAGGTAAATCTCCGGTGAGCGGGTGCGGACCGCTTCGCTGGCGCAGTAGATGGTTAGCAGCCGCGCCGGCACCCCATACGGCAGGCCGGTTTCCGGCCGGGTCGTGCCGAGCGTCAATTCCAGCCAGCCGTTGCGGCGCGTAAAACTGGTCAGGTCGCGCGGATCGGCATGCGGGAAGGAGCATTGAATCAGCGGGACGTAATGGAAGGAGATGCCATCCAAGGCGGCGGCCGGGTCTGCCCACGTGGGGGCGGCCGTCGGCGCGGGTACGGGCACGTTGGGGCTTGCCGGCGGCGTTGGCGGCGGTGCGGTTAGTCGGGCGGCAACAGCGCGGGGGGTGATCGCGCGCGGGCCAGGCAACTCGGCCCTTACAAAAGCCGTCTCCGGGAATTCTGCAAAGAGGGGACGTAGCGTAGCGGGCGCGTAGCCATCGGCAACCAGACGCGCCAAAATGCGCGGGCGTGAGTATCCTGCAGCCTCGTATCGCTGCAGGGCCCCCATCAAGCTATCAGTGGTTTCAGTGCTTATG
>CAIVRI010000140.1 GCA_903908265.1 uncultured Pseudomonadota bacterium | reverse complement strand
GCGCGACAACCAACGGTTGCTCGATACGCTCGTACACCTGCGCGATCTGGGCAATACCGTAATTGTGGTCGAGCACGATGAAGATGCGATCCGACAGGCCGACTACGTCGTCGACCTCGGCCCAGGCGCCGGCGTGCACGGTGGCGAAATTGTAGCCCAAGGTTCGGTTGCGCAGATCGAAGCCGTCTCCCGCTCACTGACCGGCCAATACCTGTCTGGCCAATTGCGCATCGAACCACCCAAGAAACGCGGCCGTTTTGATCCCAAACGACTCCTGCGGGTGGTCGGTGCCACGGGCAATAATCTGAAAAAAGTGACAGCAGAGTTCCCCGTTGGCCTGCTCACCGTCGTGACCGGCGTATCCGGCTCGGGCAAGTCGACGTTGGTCAACGACACCCTGTACCGCCGTGTCGCGCAGGCGCTCAATGATTCCTCGCAGGAAGCGGCCCCGTGCGAGCGTATCGAGGGCCTGCAACATGTGGATCGGGTCATTGATATAGACCAAAGCCCCATCGGCCGGACACCGCGCTCCAATCCCGCCACCTATACCGGCTTATTCACGCCCATACGGGAGCTGTATTCGCAGTCCCCGGAATCCCGGGCGCGTGGTTATGAGCCGGGCCGTTTCAGCTTCAACGTCAAAGGAGGCCGGTGCGAAGCCTGCGAAGGCGACGGCGTGATCAAGGTAGAAATGCACTTCCTGCCGGATGTGTACGTACCGTGCGACATCTGCAAGGGCAAGCGCTACAACCGCGAAACGCTGGAGATCCGCTACAAGGGCAAGACGATCCACGAAGTCCTCGCCATGACCATCGAGGATGCGCACCAGTTCTTCCAAGCGGTACCCGTTATTGCAACGAAGTTACGTACCCTGTTGGATGTAGGCCTGTCGTACGTGCGGCTGGGACAGAACGCAACGACCCTCTCAGGGGGCGAGGCCCAACGCGTCAAACTGGCCAAGGAATTATCGAAGCGCTCGACGGGACGCACGCTGTATGTCCTCGACGAACCGACGACGGGCCTGCACTTTCATGACATCGCACAGTTGCTGATCGTACTGAATCGGCTGCGCGACGAAGGCAACACGATCGTTGTGATCGAGCACAACCTCGACGTCGTCAAAATGGCGGATTGGGTGATCGATCTAGGCCCAGAAGGCGGTGACGGTGGCGGTCGTATCCTCGGTTGCGGGACGCCAGAGGACATCGTGGCGTTGCCAGGTTCGCACACCGGCCACTATCTGGGCATTCAGATGGCCCGGCATCCGCTGCCGCCCTGAGCTTCAGGGACGGCGGACGGGCTTCGCGCTGATGAAATACTGACGCACCTCACCGTCCCGAACGCGCTCGTCGTAGTGGCCCTCGGTGTAGGCCAGCACCGTCTGGCGCCAAAAGGCCACTGCACCCTTGTTCGGTAGTGCCTCAGACACCTCCCAACGACCAGAAAATCGGCTGAAAATGAGTGCTGCCGCAGCGCGACCCATGCCGCGGCGACGATATGCATGCCGGATATAAAACTCAGCCATTCGAAAATCGAAGCCATCACGCGCCGGCGAGGGCATCAGTGGCCGGGAGACCAGCGCAAAACCGCCTGGGCGGCCGTCGTCGAGGATCAGTAGCGGGTGGGATCGATCGTCCCTGAACCAACGGGCGAGCAGTTCCGCCTCTCGGGAACCATGCTCCCCATAAATCGGGAATACCCCTGTATCGGTCGGATGGGAGACCGCGCCCAACTCGTCGAGGTACTCAGGATAGACCGCCTGAATCCAGCGTTGGTCTTCATCCGAGCCTCTGGCATCCCGCAGAGAGACAGCCATGTTGGCCCCCTAAATGTCGGTATGCAGGCAATAAAAAACCGGGCGAACCCTCAGCAAATGCTGAGAGTTCAACCCGGTTGAATCACCTGCGCTTACGCGCAGTGATTACTTCTTCTCGGTGTCCGCAGCCGGTGCAGCGGCGGGAGCAGCGGCATCAGCAGCTGGTGCAGCGGCGTCAGCCGGGGCAGCAGCAGCAGGAGCAGCATCGGCAGCCGGAGCGGCCGGAGCGGCTTCCTTCGAACCACAAGCAGCAAGAGCGAGCGCCAGCGCAACGGCGCCGAGAGCGAGTTTCACGTTCATCGGTCGATACCCCAATTTCCAGGAATGGTGAATGATCGCGGCCGGTCCGACGATAAAACCCCTGACCGGTCCGCGGATTTCGATTCTACATACATTCTCCGAGGGGTGCGCAAACTCTTGTTATTTTTCATAGCGCCCCTTCGAGGTCGAGACTACACTTTTCCCCTTTCGCGGTTTTGGGGAGCAGTCCCTGAGGGGTCGATATGACGCAGCAAGTACCCAGTCCGGCTCTTTTTGCCGAGCACATTGCAAGATTGGGCCACACGTTTAGCGCGGCGCTCGAGGCCACTGGGTTCGACGCACTCGTCATTGGGGCAGGCCACCAGCATTATCGCTTCCTCGACGACCAAACCGACCCGTTTGCCGTCAACCCGCACTTCCGCCTGTGGGCCCCGATCGACAATGCACCGGGTTCCTGCCTACTGATACGGCCCAATCAGCGACCGGCGCTGTGGTTTCACCAGCCCGAAGACTACTGGCACAAGCCCCCAGAGATGCCGACCGAGCCTTGGCTCGACCAATTCGAGTTGACGGTGCTTCGGCACCCCAGCGAGGCCAAACGGCTCGTTCCGACCGGGGCGGCCTATATCGGGGAGGCGTTTCCCGGTATCGGTGATTGGGGCTTCGGCACCCTGAATCCGCAAGACCTGATGGATCGCCTGCACTGGGCCCGCGCGGTTAAATCGGACTATGAGTTGGCGTGCATGCGTCTGGCCGCTCGACGCGGTGCCCGCGCCCACCTCGCGGCCGCGAACGCCTTTCACCGAGGGGCCTCTGAATACGGCATCCATCTCGCCTACGTTGCCGCCTCCGGTCACACCGAAGCGGCCCTGCCCTACCCGAATATCATCGCGTTAAATGAGGGTGGGTCGATCCTGCATTACACGGAACTCCAGTCGCACGCTCCGGCACAGCGCCGCTCGCTGCTGATCGACGCTGGCGCGCAATTTCGAGGCTACGCTTGCGATATCACCCGCACCCACGCGGCGACGCCG
>CAIVRI010000139.1 GCA_903908265.1 uncultured Pseudomonadota bacterium | reverse complement strand
CCGCACTTACAGAGTCTGGGCGCCTCGACGGTGCCGCGCGCTGCATTTCTGGCCCGCCTGGCCACGCTCATTGATCGAAAAACGAGCGGAAGTTTGCGCGAATAGCACCCGTGCTGCACAATGCCCGGCTTAACTAAGTTGGATCGGACCCAGAATGTCGAAAGAAGACGCGATTCAGATGGAAGGTGAGGTCACGGAGACCCTGCCTAACACCATGTTTCGAGTGAAACTCAAGAACGGCCACATTGTGACCGCACACATCTCGGGCAAGATGCGTAAGAACTACATCCGCATCCTCACCGGTGATACCGTCACCGTAGAAATGACGCCCTACGACCTGACCAAGGGTCGCATCGTGTACCGCGGCCGCTAGGCCGCCCCGCTCCTTTCAGACGAGCAGCAGCGGTTCCTCGAGCGCACTGGTTTCGAGGACGAGCGCCGCGCCGTCCTTGGCCACCCGCACAACGACCGTACCGCCGTCCTTGAGTTGCCCAAACAGCAATTCCTCGGCCAGCGGACGCTTCACCTTTTCCTGTATGAGCCGCGCCATCGGCCGCGCGCCCATCAGCGGATCGTAACCGCGCTTGGCAATCCAGCGGCGCGCTTCGTCCTCGAAGCTCAACGCCACGCCCTTCTGCTCGAGTTGCGCCTCCACCTCCAGAATCAGCTTATCGACCACCCGCTCGATGGTGCGTTCATCCAACGCACCGAACTGCACGATGACATCCAAACGGTTGCGAAACTCCGGCGAGAACAGCCGTTTGATCGCGTCCATGCCATCGAGTGCCACATCACCGGGCGTAAACCCAATCGTCGCACGCGCCATGTCCGCAGCACCCGCATTGGTCGTCATTACAATGATCACGTGCCGGAAGTCGGCCTTGCGACCGTTGTTGTCGGTCAACGTGCCGTGATCCATGACCTGCAGCAACAGATTGAAAACGTCCGGGTGCGCTTTTTCCACTTCATCGAGCAGTAATACGGCATGCGGATGCTTTGCGACCGCTTCGGTGAGCAAGCCGCCCTGATCGAAGCCCACATAGCCTGGCGGCGCCCCAATCAAACGACTGACCGTATGCCGTTCCATGTACTCGGACATGTCAAAACGGATGAACTCAACACCCAGTGCCAGCGCCAGTTGGCGCGTCACTTCGGTCTTGCCGACGCCCGTGGGGCCGGCGAAGAGGAAGGAGCCCACCGGCTTACGGGCATCGCCAAGTCCCGAGCGTGCCATTTTGATGGCCGCGCCCAAGGTCTCAATGGCCGGGTCCTGCCCATAAATCACGAGCTTCAGATTGCGCTCCAAATGGCGCAACACCTCACGATCAGAGGTCGACACTTGTTTGGGGGGTATGCGTGCAATCCGCGCAACCACCGCCTCCACGTGTTCGACCGTCACCGCCTCGGGGCGCTGATCGACCGGCTTGAGGCGCAAGTTCGCACCGGCCTCATCGACCACATCAATGGCTTTGTCCGGCAAGTGCCGGTCGTTGATATAGCGCGCCGCCAGTTCCGCCGCCGCGGTCAGCGCCGCGTCCTCGTAGCGCACACCATGGTGTTCTTCGTAACGCGAGCGCAGCCCTTTCAGAATTTCGATCGTTTCCGCCACGGATGGCTCGATGACGTCGATCTTCTGGAAACGTCGGGATAGCGCGTGATCTTTCTCGAAAATACCGCGATATTCTTGATACGTGGTTGAACCAATGCAGCGCAGTTCGCCATTGGCCAGTACCGGCTTGATCAAGTTCGACGCATCCATGACGCCACCGGAGGCCGCACCGGCGCCGATCACGGTATGAATCTCATCGATGAACAAGATGGCGCCTGGGCGCTTGTGCAACTCTGACAGCACGCCTTTGAGACGCTTCTCGAAGTCGCCGCGATACTTCGTACCGGCAATGAGCGCCCCCATATCCAGTGCATAAATCGTGCAGTCAGCCAGCACCTCGGGCACCTTGCCTTCCACGATCAAGCGCGCCAAACCCTCGGCGATGGCCGTCTTGCCCACCCCGGCTTCGCCCACATACAAGGGGTTGTTTTTACGGCGCCGACACAAAATCTCGATCGTGCGCTCGACCTCGTGCGTGCGCCCGATCAGCGGGTCAATGCGTCCTTCGATGGCGCGCTGATTTAAATTGGTGGCGTATTTATCGAGGGCCCCTTCGGCCGTCTCGCTCTCACCACGCGCCGCCCCCTCGCCCGCCTCTTCCTTGGCGGGGGCCGCCTCATCGGTCTTGGTCATCCCATGCGAGATGAAATTGATGACATCGAGCCGGGTGACCTCGTGATTGGACAGCAAATAGACAGCGTGCGACTGCTTCTCACTAAATATCGCCACCAGCACATTGGCAACGGCCACTTCCTTCTTGCCGCTGGACTGGACGTGAAACACCGCCCGCTGCAAGACGCGTTGAAAGCCCAGCGTCGGCTGCACTTCACGCGCATCCTCGCCAGACAGGCGCGGGGTGGCGGAGCCTACGAACGCCTCCAATTCACCGCGCAGCACCAGCGGATCCGCCCCACAGGCCTTGAGGATCTCCCGGATGGACGCCGTGTCGATAATCGCCAACAGCAGGTGTTCCACCGTCATGTACTCGTGACGGGTCTCCCGGGCAGCCTGAAAGGCCGTATTCAGGCAGTATTCGAGTTCATTGGAGAGCAAAACATCCTCCTAGACAGGCTCAGCCAGTCGCTTCCATCGTGCATAGCAGCGGGTGTTGATGCTGACGCGCATAGGCCAACACCTGCGCCACCTTGGTCTCGGCGATCTCAAAGGTATAGACCCCGCAGACGCCGCGTCCGTGGGTGTGTACCGCAAGCATCACGCGGGTCGCTTGGATGCGGTCCAAGCCAAAAATGCGTTCCAGCAGTTCGACCACGAACTCCATTGGAGTGTAGTCGTCATTGAGCAACACCACCTGATAAAGCGGCGGCCGCTTCAGCTTGGGCGCAGCCTCCTCCACCACCAGGCTATGGCCCGGGTCGTGGGGGGTGGGGTCGTTCGGGTCTCTGGGGTCATTGGCGCTCATCGCACCCTTTATAGGGGCGGGGGAACCTCAACTCAAGACGCAATTCGCGATTCCAGTCACAGACGGCGCTTGTGAGGGACTCCAATCCCTCCGTATCATCAGCATGGGCCCCCCGCTGAAGGGCCATTTAGGTCTTTGATTTTTTTTGCATCCAGTCCCGAAGAAGGTCGCCGAATTGTCCCTGCTGCGCTCCCTACCTACCTCTCTTGCTCGTGCGCTCGCCAGCGACGGCCTGCCACGGCTTGCCACACTGGTCGGCACGGCATTGGTAGCCGCGCAATTGGCACTCTTGACCTGGAAATTCGTGCCGACCACCGCCATCCCACCGAACCCGGCGGCCACGGTCCTGCTCGAGACCCCGCGCACGGACCAGGCCAGCCGCCTCTTTGGCGAGCCCCCCAGCGCGGCCGCAACGACCATCGCGCCGCCAACCAACATCGCCCTGACACTCGTCGGCACGCTCGCGGTCAACGACCCGACCGCGGGATTGGCGATCCTCGGCCCGACCGTCAATGACGCGCATGTCTACGCGACCGGTTCGGACGTAGCCCCCGGGATCCGCCTGCTGGAGGTCTACACCGACCGGGTCATCATCGATCGGGGCGGCGTCCATGAAACGCTGAACCTGCCGCACAGCGTGGGCGGCATGCCCCAAGTCACGCAAGGCCCCGCCTTGGCGGACGTCGCCCGTCAGGCCGCCGCCGCGCCGGAGGTCATTGGGGACCTCATCCGGCCTATGCCGAACTACGTCGCCGGCCAGTTGCGCGGCTTCCGCCTGTTCCCCGGCCGGGCCCGTAAAAAGTTCGATGACCTCGGCCTGCAACCGGGCGACGTGGTGACCCAGGTCAATGGCGTACCGCTCCAGGATGCGCAACATGGCCTGGAACTGCTGCAAACCCTCGGCAGCGCGACCTCCGCCACCGTCACTATCGAACGCGGCGGCACGATTCAGTCCGTCACGATTGATTCATCCCAATTAGCCACACTCTCCGGGCCCAATGGGGCGCATCCACTGAACGGCCCCAATGGGCCGGCGCCGATCGAATCGAACCCCAATAACGAGTAGCGTCTCTTTCGATGAGAAACCCATGCTGACGAAATCTCTGCCTCAGTCCCGCGCGCTAGCGCTCGCCCTCACGGTCGCCGTGTCGGTCGTCCTCAGCGCCGGCGCGCAACCGGTCCCCACCGCGCCGATCGCGGCACAGTCGGCGCCGCAGGCCGCGGCCTTGGCCCAAGCACTGATCACGCCGAACTACAAAGACGCGGACTTGACCCAGATCGTCGAAGCCATCAGCCAGATCACCGGCCGCAACTTCATCATCGACCCGCGCGTCAAAGCGCAGGTCACCATGCTGTCGTCTACGCCCATGACGCCCGACGCTTTCTACGAAGCGTTCCTATCCATTCTGCAAGTGCACGGCTTCGTCGCTGTACCGTCCGGCAAACTTTGGAAGATCATCCCGGACGCCAACTCCCGTCAGGTGCCAGCGAATGATCTACCGGATTCCGTCAGTGCGAACTCCGATGAGTTAGTGACCCAAGTGGTGCAACTGAAGAATGCCAACGCGGCGCAGTTGGTGCCCATCCTGCGGCCCTTGATTCCGCAGAACGGCCATCTGGCCGCCTACCCGGCCACCAACATGTTGATCATCTCGGATCACGCCAACAACGTGAACCGCATGGTCCGCATTCTCGAACGCATCGAGCAAGGCGGCGATGACGATATCGACGTCATCCGACTCGAGCACGCAACCGCCGGTGAGATCACCCGCGTCATCAACCAACTCGCGGCCGGCGGACAGGCCGAGGGCGGGTCCTCGGCCAAGATCATCGCCGACGACCGCACCAACAGCATTTTGCTCTCGGGCGATAAAAACCAGCGGCTGAAACTGCGTGCGCTGGTCGCCCACCTCGATACGCCGCTTGAAACTGGTTCGGGCACCCATGTCCGCTATTTGAAATACGGGGATGCGGAGAAAATCGCCGGCAAACTCAAGGAACAACTGCAAGCCACCAGTACGCAAGGCGCTGCCGCGGCCGGTGGTGCGGGTGCCGCAGACAAGTCGACCTCCATCTGGGCCGACCCCACCACCAATGCGCTCGTGATCACGGCGCCGTCCAAGCAGATGCGCCAGTTGATGGACATCGTCGATCACCTCGACATTCGTCGCCTCGAGGTGCAGGTGGAAGCCATCATTGTCGAAATTACCGGCTCCTCTAATGTGGACCTTGGCGTCAATTGGTTTTTTGATGGCTCGAACAAGAACCAGCCGGTCGGCGGCTTTATCAGCCCGGTTGGCACCGGCGGCCCCTCGATCGCCACGCTCGCAGCAGCGGCCCTAAATCCTACTGGCGTAGCGCCGTCGGCGATTCCCAACGGCTTCACCATGGGCATCGGCCGCTTGAAGCAAGCCGGGGTGAACTTCGGCGCCATCTTGAATGCGCTACAAGGCAAGGCCAACACCAACATCATCTCCACGCCCTCGATCGTGACCTTGGACAATCAGGAAGCGACGATTAAGGTCGCCACCGAAGTGCCCTTCCTGACCGGCAGTTACTCCTCCAGTTACGGCATGGCTGGCAACGCGGCAGGAGGAACCGGCGCGACCGGGGGCACCAGCGGCGTGGTCAATCCCTTCCAGACGATCCAGCGGCAGGAAGTCGGCACGATTTTAAAAATCACGCCGCAAATCACCGATGACGGCACCGTTCTGCTCAAGATCGAGCAAGAAGTATCTAATTTGATCAAGAGTTCGATTGCGACCGTCGACGTGCAAACGTCCAAGCGCGTGATCAACACCCGCGTGCTGGCCAATGATGGCGAAATCATCGTGCTGGGCGGCCTGATCTCAGACAGCGTGTCCTCGAGTGCGCAGGCGATTCCATTTCTCGGTTCGATTCCCGGCCTCGGCAATCTGTTCAAGACGCGCTCATCCACCAAAGAAAAGACCAACTTGATGGTGTTCCTGCGCCCCAAGATCCTCGTCGATGGCGCACAGATGGCCAGTGAAACCTCCGCCAAGTACAACTACATGCGCGGCCTCGAAATGCGCCGGGGGCGCAACGTCGAACTACAACCGGGTGTACCCAATCCCACCATGCCGGACTTGCGCGATCTGCAGCCCTCAACCGAGCCGCCGACGGAAACCCCCAAAGCGCGCGCCAATCGCCAGACCGAGCGCAGCCTCGAGTCGCCGCCGCACCTGCAGACGACACCGGCTAGCCCGCCACGCACCGTGCCCGACGCGCCGAGCGCGCCGGCCACAGAAGGCCCTGGCGGATGAACGCCGTGACCGATCGCCGCCTGTCCTTTGCGTTCGCCAAGAAGCACGGCGTGCTCGTGGCGTCGACAGACGGGGTGGCACTCAAACTCATGTTGCGCGCAGGCGTAGACCGACGCGCCGTTGCCGAGGCGCGTCGGCATCTGGGTCAACCGGTCGTCCTCGAGACCGTCGATGAGGCCCGCTTCGAGTCCTTACTGCAGGCCGGTTACGCCTCCGGTGAGAATGCCGCGGCCGAAGCGGCTGAAGGCCTAGAAGAAGACACGGATCTGGCGCATCTGGCGGATGAACTACCGGAACCCTCCGACCTCATGGAGAGTGAGGACGATGCGCCGATCATCAAACTGATCAACGCGGTACTCACGCAAGCCGTGCGTGAAAACGCCTCCGATATCCACATTGAGCCGTTTGAAAATCGCTTAGTGATTCGCTTTCGCGTGCACGGCCAACTGCGCGAAGTGCTGCAGTCCAAGCGTGCACTGGCCATGGTGGTGGTGTCCCGTATCAAGGTCATGTCCAAACTCGACATCGCCGAGAAGCGTCTTCCCCAAGATGGTCGAATTTCGCTACGCATTGCCGGCCGACCGGTCGACGTGCGCGTCTCGACCCTGCCCTCCGGACACGGCGAACGGGTCGTGATGCGACTGCTGGACAAGCAAGCCGGGCGGCTCGACCTCGGTCACCTGGGCATGGCACCGAACACCCAGAGCCAGATTGATGAACTGATCCACAAGCCCTACGGCATCATCTTGGTGACCGGGCCCACTGGATCGGGAAAAACCACGACGCTGTATGCGGCGCTGGAGCGTCTCAACGACACCACGCGCAACATCATGACGGTCGAAGACCCGATCGAGTACTACATCGACGGCATCGGCCAAACGCAGGTCAACACCAAGGTCGACATGACCTTCGCACGGGGTTTACGTGCCATTCTGCGTCAGGATCCGGACGTGGTCATGATCGGTGAAATCCGTGACATCGAAACCGCGCAAATTGCGGTTCAGGCATCGCTGACCGGGCACCTGGTGCTGTCGACGTTGCATACCAATACGGCAGTGGGCGCTATCACGCGACTGCGCGACATGGGGGTCGAGCCCTTCCTGCTGTCCTCCACCTTGCTCGGCGTGGTCGCGCAACGCCTGGTGCGCGTGCTCGAACCCACCACCCGCGTCGCCTACGAGGCCAGTGCACGAGAACTCGAACTACTAGGCACCGATCCACAGACGCCGACCACGCTGTACAAGGCCGGTGCCGGTGCGCACGGCGGCTACCGTGGCCGTACCGGCATCTACGAACTCACCATGGTCGACGACGGCATGCGCCAATTGATCCACGATGGCGCCGGCGAGCACGAACTGGAACGACACGCCCGCGCCTTGACCGGCGGCATCCGCGATGACGGCCGCCGTCGCATTCTGGCAGGTCAAACGACCCTCGAAGAAGTGCTGCGCGTCACGCGCGAGGACTAACGCCCAGTGCCTTCTTTTGAATACGTCGCGCTAGACCGGGCGGGCCGCGAACAACGCGGTCTGCTGGAGGGCGACAACTCCCGTCAAGTACGCCAGCAACTGCGCGAGCAGTCGCTGCTGCCCGTCACCATCAGCGAAGTCGAACGCACGGAAAAAAAACGGGCCGGCGGACACTTCACCTTACGCCGCGGCATTTCGGCAACCGACCTTGCGTTGCTAACCCGCCAATTGGCGACGCTCACGCGCGCCGGTCTACCACTCGAAGAGGCCCTCCTGGCCACCTCGCAGCAGACGGAAAAACCGCGCGTCGCAGCGGTCATCGCCGGGGTGCGCTCGCGCGTCGTCGAAGGCCGCACGCTGGCGGATGGCCTCGGCGTGTTCCCGCAAGTGTTTCCAGAGATCTATCGCGCCACGGTTGCCGCTGGCGAGCAGGCGGGTCGCTTAGACGGCGTCCTCGAGCGCCTGGCCGATTACACGGAGAACCGTGAAATCCTACAATCCCGCGTCCGCAATGCACTGGTCTACCCGATCCTGCTGACCGTGGTTTGCATCGTGATTGTTTCGCTGCTGCTGGCGTACGTCGTCCCCGAAGTGGTCAACGTCTTCAAAGCCGGCAAGCACCAACTGCCGTTGTTGACCCGTGCCTTGATCGCGGCCAGTGATGGCTTTCGGGCCTGGTGGTGGTTGCTCGCATTGGGCACCGGCAGCACCATTTGGGGCATCAAGCGTTGGCTGAAAAATCCCGCTGCCCGCCGCCGCTGGGATCATGCCGTCTTGCGGCTACCGATCATCGGACGCGTTGCCCGGGGCGTGAACGCCGCACGCTTTGCCCGCACGCTGTCCATTCTCACCGCCAGCACCGTGCCGGTACTGGAAGCGATGCGCATTGCCGGCGAGGTGGTCGCCAATCTGCCGATGCGTGAAGCGGTCGCCGAAGCCGCCATCAAGGTGCGCGAAGGCGCTCCCATCGCCCGCTCGCTTGGCGCCTCGCGTCTGTATCCGCCGATGCTGATCCACTTGATCGCCAGCGGCGAATCCAGCGGCGAACTCGAGACCATGCTGGAACGCGCGGCCAATAATCAGGAACGCGACATGGACGGCATTGTGAATACCGCCGTCAATATCCTCGGGCCCGCAATGATTCTGGTAATGGGAGGCATCGTCTTGGTGATCGTGCTGGCCCTGCTACTGCCGATCTTCGAACTCAATAGCCTCGTGCACTGAGATTCTCGGCCAGAGCCTCTGCTCTGGCCGAGGCGCGCGGGCGCGCGGGCTGTCGCCCACGCACCCGCGTGCCACACTCAATCGCGCTCGGCTCGCGTTGCCACGGCGGGGGCGTCCGCAGATCGTTCTGACCATAGGGCGGCCCATTGGGCTGCGGCCGCTGCGGTGGCCCGTTCGGACTCCACCGCTGCGGCCGCGATCGTCGCGATTCCCTCCGCCGTCAGGGCGCGATTGACGCGCTCTAGATCGGTCGAGAGCAGCGTCTTGGCCTCGGCCTCCACGTCCGCAATCTCTCGATCCAGGACGGCGATGCGTTCGATCAGATACGTCGCTGGACGTCCTTCGTAGCCCAGTAAAGCGCCATAAACCTGATCGAGATGCTCGCGTAAGCGTTCCTCGCCGGTGATGGCGCCGCCTTCGGTGGTAGCCACAATCTGCTTGCGCGCGCGGTCGAGTGCGGCATCGTAGGACTCGAGCGCCGTGCGCGCTGCGCCTTCCTTCGCACCACTCGCCCGCTGCGCCAACACCTGTCGCGTGGCATTGATCCGTTCGACCACATCGGTCGTCCGTTCAAACAGCGCCATCACCTGCGTGGCGGCCGCAAAATGGGCCCGACGATCCTCCACCGTATAGTCCGCCCGACGGTCCAGCCCGAGTTCGAGCGCTTGCTCGTACACCACACCATTCTTGGTGATCCGCACGGTATAACGACCGGGGATCACACGCGGCCCAACGGTGCCAGCGAAGGACGCTTGCGCGCCACTGGGCACGCGCGGTGGCTTGGCCTGCATAGACCAGTAGATCCGGTTGATGCCCTTGCGTTTACCGGCTTGCAAGGTATCGATCACGTGACCGGCCGCGTCGAGGATCTCTACTTGTAAGGTGCCAAAGATATGCCGTGTGGGCTGGTAATACGCAATCTCAGCACCGTCCGGTGGGTTGGCGCCGCGGAACTGCGCATCCCCAGTGGGCCACCCACCATTGCCCTGCAAGCGCTGCTGACGCGCGCGCGTCGGCAAGAAGCGGAACGTCTCGGTCGAACCCTCGGCCAGCGCGCGCAACGGCTGCAGGTCATCGATGATCCATAGGCCGCGGCCGTGGGTGGCGATCACCAGATCGTGATCGCGGTGCTGAATAGCCAGATCGCGCACCGCCACCGACGGGAAGTGGCTGCCTTTGAACTCGGCCCAGTGGACGCCTGTGTCGACCGAGATCCACAAACCGAACTCAGTGCCCAAGTACAGTACGCGCGCATCGCTCGGATCTTCACGCACCACATGCGCGTAGCCGCGCACACTACTGCCTGCACCAGCCAAACGCGTCCAAGTCGCGCCGTAGTCGCGCGTCACGTACAGATAAGGCGCCAAATCACCGAAGGTATGCCGGTCAAAGGTCGCGTAAGCCAGCCCCGGCGCGTGACCGGCCTCGATCGTCGACACCCAACTGCTGGCGGGGAGTCCAAGCACATGGGCCGTGACGTTGTGCCAGGACTTGCCGTCATCGCGCGTGACCTGCACGTTGCCGTCATCGGTGCCGGCCCAGATCACGCCCGCCTCGGCGGGACTTTCAGACACCGTATAAATCGTCGTATGCATTTCGGCGGCGGAGTTATCCACGGTGATGCCACCGGACTCTTCCTGGCGCTGCTTCTGCGGGTCATTGGTCGTCAGGTCCGGCGAGATCCGGGTCCAACTCTGACCGTGATCCTTGGTAAGGAACAGCATTTGCGCGCCCAGATACAGCCGCGCCGGGTCATGCGGCGATAGCGCGATGGGTGCGTTCCAATTGAAGCGCAACTTCTCGTGGTAGCCCGCCTTCGGTTGGATGTCACGCTGCACCAACGTGCGGCGATTGACACGACCAATGGCGCCGCCCTGCGCTTCGGCATAGGCGTAGTCGGCGTCGGTCGGATCGGGGTACACCCAAAAGCCATCGCCACCAAACAGGTTTTCCCAGCGCGCATTGGTAATGCCACCCGGGTACGCAGAGTCCCCCACCCACGAACTGTTGTCCTGTAATCCGCCATAAACCTGGTACGGATCTTTGTTGTCTACGCTCACGTGATAAAACTGCGAGACCGGTAAGGTGTCGACCTTGGTCCACTTGTTGGCGCCGTCGTGACTGATCCACAAACCACCGTCGTCGCCCGTGACGACGAATTTTGGGTTCTTGGGATTGATCCAGACATCGTGGTGATCCGCATGCGTGCCACCCGACACCATCGAGAAACTCTGGCCACCATCCTCCGAAGCGATCAGTCGCATATCCGGTTTGTAAATCCGCTCCGGATTGGTGGGATCGACGATCAGCTTCGCAAAATAAAACGGCCGCCATACCATGCTGCTCGAGCGGTCCCGCTCCGCAAAGCTGACGCCACGATCATCCGAACGGAACAACGCGGAACGCGCACTTTCAATGAAGGTATAGAGGATATTCGCCTGCGAGGGCGCCACCACCACCTCCACCCGCCCCCAAGGGCCTTTCGGTAGTCCTTTGGTGTTCTCGGCCGTCATCGCCCGCCAATGCATGCCTGCGTCCTCGCTGACCCACAGGCCCGAAGCGGACGGGGCATCCGGGCCCTCGCCGCCGGAGCGGAAGGTCCAGCCCTTGCGCCGAAAATCCCAGGTGCCCGCGTATAACCGTTGCGGATCGACCGGATCCAAGGCCAGCGACGAGCAACCGGTAGACAGGTTGGCGCCCTTGAGCACCTGTGACCACGTCTCGCCACCATCGGTCGTGCGATAGACGCCGCGATCCACCGAGTCGGACCACAACGGTCCAGGTACGCAGGCATACACCGTGTTCGAGTCCACTGGACTGACAATGATCCGCACAATGTGTTCGGAGCTCGCCAGGCCCTTGTGCTGCCAGGTGTCACCGCCGTCGTGCGAGACGTAGATGCCATCACCCACGGACACCGAATTGCGCATCCAACTCTCACCCGTACCCACCCAAACCGTCTTGGGGTCCTGCGGATCCAGCGTCACCGCGCCGATAGACTGGGCGCTAGGCTGATCGAAGACGGACTGGAAGGTCGTGCCGGCATCCCGCGAACGCCAGACGCCACCCGAAGCGGTACCGACATACAGCGTGATCGCGCCATCCTCTTCGGCCCTGCCGGCGATCGCGGCCACACGGCCACTCATGGCGGCAGAACCAATGTTGCGCGCACCCAGGCCCGAGATAGCGGCACTGTCCACGCTCGCCACTACAGGCGCGGCAGACTGCGGAGCGGCCGCGGCCGACAACGTGGCAAGCATCCAGCCCGCCATCATCAGGGTGAGACGCTTCATGGGTGACTCCCAACAGCCGCAGGGGATGTGACCGGTAAGGCGTAGAGTGTGGCCGGCACCACGGGGTTGGCGACCAAAGTCTCGAACACAAATTGTTGGCGCCGCGCCGGATCACTGCCCTTGGAGCCGATGGCGACGGCCATCGGCATCCACACGCCGTTCACTTGTCGATAGTCGCCGTAGTCGATCTCGGTCACGTCCTCGGCGCCGCGCACGGTCTCACGAATAAGTGCCCGAATCACCATGTCGGTGTCCGGATCCATCCAATAGGTCGCTTGGTTGCCGTCCGCTAGATAGACGACGAGCGTGGTCGCGGGTGTGCCATCAATGTCCTCGCGCGGACCGATCTCGACCCGGTGGCCCTTCGCTTGGTAGTCCACAAAGGGAAACTCGAAGTCCGCCTGCAGTCGCAGATCCTTTACCTCATCCGCCGACAACAAGGACGGATCCTTCCGGCCTTCGAACGGCGACACCTGCCAGCCCTGCTGCCCATCGGTCGCCTGGGTCTGGGTGAGACCTTGCAGTGTCATGTCCAAGCGGAACTGTCCACCCCGTCCCTGCCACTCGGCCAGATCCAAACGCATGCCCATGCCCGGTACGATGAAGTGCCCCCGGCGTTCCAGACTCTGGATGGCGCGCAGCGACGCCAAGCCACCCCGGGCGTGCACGTGTTTGGCAATGATCGTATCGACCGGAGACTCCCTGACGGGTGGTGCCGTAGGCAGCGCCAGCGCACTGCAACTCGCACCTAACAGCAAGATGCGTAGGGCATTCCAAAAGGCTCGGTGCATAGCAGACTCCACCGCAATACGGTAAAAATTAAGCCTCGCACCGCACGCGAGCGCCGTCAATGAAAATGCGACGAAACGAAGTGCAGCACGGTTAGATGAGCCGAAACAGCCGGTTGCGAGGCAACAAGCAGTGCCCAAGGAGGCTCTCAAGTCCGCAGCGTGTGGACGCCCCCCGCGTCGGCGGGGATAGTCATGCGAGTGCGATTTTAAAATAAACGTAAGTACGATTTCCAAAAGGCAAATCCGCATGTCGCAGATTCCTCTGGCCGTGAGCCTGCTCTGTTTTTTGATCACGACGAGTGCGCTTGCGGACCCGCACCCCTCCACGCAGGGCTATACCGCTCTCGGTCCTTACCTGCTTTCCGCCCCCTATACAGAAGCGGGCAATTGCGGCAACGTCTGGGCGCAATTCAGCACAGGACAGACCAGCTATCGCGTGTATCCGGAACGCGGATCACCCGGATCGTACTTGGTCGAGCAGCATTTTGCGGTGCGAGGACAGACGCGCGCCGGGCTGAGCATGAGCTGCCAAAAGAGCGTTGGCGCGGGTATTGCGGTGACGCAGGACGATGTCACCATTGTTCGGATCACCGGCACGTTCAACCCCAAGGGCACTTGCCAGCAGCCGTGCTTTTTCGCGCAATTTGAGTCGGCATTTTTCGCAGCCACCCGGACCGCAACACCGCTGGCTTTACAGTACTTCTACAACACAGAGGCCAATGGCCACATCGTGATGGCAGGCAGCAATCCGAACGCGCTGGAAATGGCTGGAGACATTCAAGGCGAAAAGGCCAACTAATCCCGACAGCACGGGCCGCGCGATCGCAGCGGCCTTTAACCCTTGTCACCACGGATGGCCTCTGCAACACGAGCCTACCGTGGCGCTTGAGAATTGCACCCCTGCGGAGCAAGATGCAGCTGTTTTCAGTCGTGCAATGCGTCTTGCCCAACCTAGTATGCGAATCCCCTACGCCACGACGGTCGCCACGCTTTTATTGGCCCTCAGTACTGCGTCCACTCGAGCAGCAGACCTCGACGAAGTCCTAGTCACGGCCCAGAAGCGTTCCCAACCCGCGCAGGACGTGGGCATTGCGCTCAGTACGCTCTCAGCGGAGCAAGTGAGAGCGATGGGCAAAACCGATAGCGTACAGATCGCCGCGCTGGTGCCGGGTGTCTCGATTTCCGGTAGCAGTGGCAATCAATCAGCACAGTTCTCGATACGGGGAGTCACGCAAAACGACTTTTCCGACCATGTCGAGGCGCCCAACGCCGTCTATATCGACGAAGGCTACATCGGTTTCTCGCAAGGACAGATGTTTGGCCTGTTTGATCTGGACCATATAGAGATCCTTAAGGGACCGCAGGGAACGCTGTTTGGCCGCAACGCGACCGGCGGCTTGGTCGATTTCATCACCCGCAAACCCAGTGCCGACCCACAGGGCTATGCAGACCTCACGGTCGGTGCATTCCACCAGCTACGCATCGAAGCCGCCACCGGCGGCCCACTCACGGACGCCCTCAACGGGCGCCTCTCGGTACTCTACAACCGGCACGATCCGATCCTGCGTAATGATTTTGCGCACGCACCGCAAGCTGGCCTGGTGGGTTCTGCCAGCGGCGCCAGTGGCCTGTGGAACGACAATCAGTACGCGCTCCGTGGCCAATTGGCGTTTGACCTCACCGAGCAGAGTCACCTGCTGGTATCGCTCTATACCGCCGACAAGCACATTTCCTCCGCCAACTGGCAACAGGTGGCAAGTACGGCCGTACTCACCGACACCGGCGCGCAATACGACGCGGTGCTAGCCTCGGGCAATCCGCTGGGCTGCCACGCCATTATCGGCTCTACGGGCGCGTGCGCCGGGGGGCTACGCCCCGTTACGAACGGTGATTTTTTCGGCTACCGGTCGCCCGATCCAAAGGCGCTGCGCGTTTCCGAGGATTATGCGCGCCTGGACTCGAACCGATATGGCACCAATGGGTTAACGGCGACGCTGACTACGGCGCTCGCCGGTGCGACACTAACAGCCGTCACGCATGTCATGCACTTTACCAAGCGACAGGCGCAAGACGTGGACGAAAGTCCAGCGCCACAACTCGTGGCAATGACCAACTCCCACAACGACACGCTCTCGCAAGAGATTCGGCTCGCCGCTGACAACGCGCACACCCGCTGGGTCGCCGGGTTGTATTTCCTACAGCTTTGGACGGTCTACAACCAGGGCCTAGCCGACGAGGCCGGCAATGGCATCGGGCAGTTCCGCATCTTCGGCGAAGCCCTCGGTACGCCGTCATTGGAAGGCGCCTTCGTTGCCCGTCTGTTGACGCGCTCCCTCTCGGTCTTTGGTCAGGCAGATATCGACCTCGCACCCCACTGGACTCTGGTGACGGGCGCTCGCCGCATTGAGGAGCGCAAGCGCTATGACTACACCAGCGGCTTTTACGTCAATACCAACGACAGTATCGTCGCCAATGCAGGCGCCTCCGTAGGTCCGTTTCTACCCAATTACGCCGCGCAGACGCGCGAGCCGTTGTGGGCTGGAAAACTGCAGTTGGAATATCGCCCCAGCGCAGACCTGTTGGTCTATGGCGGCATCCATCGTGGCGTCAAAGCCGGCAGCTTCAACGCGCCGCTATCGGCCGTGTTGACCCCGCCGCAGTATGCGTATCGGCCGGAACAGCTCACCTCTGTGGAGAGCGGCTTTAAGGCAACGGTGCTCGGCGGCCGAGCCCGATGGAGCGGTAGCGCGTACTACTATCATTACAAAGACTATCAGGCGTTCGTACTGAACGACGTCTCGGGTGCCATCTCGAATGTGGACGCCCATTTCAAGGGGCTGGAGTTGCAACTGCAATCTACCGTGACCCGAGACCTCAGCGTATCGCTATCTGCCGCCTACATCGACGCGACCATTCCCCACTACCGGCTCGCGTCCGGCGTGACCCGGGACGTAGAACCGGCCTTTACGCCGCGATCGAAACTGGTCGGCAGCGTACGCTATGTGTCCCCGTTGGCCCTCGCCCAGGGCGAGTTGGCAGTGCAGTTCGATGCGACCGCAACATCCAGCTTTTATGAGAACCTACAAAACTACCAATCGATGCGCGCCGGCAGTGCACTACTCGAAAACGTGCGCGTCAGTTGGCGCCGAGCGCGCGGCGATAGCCACTGGGAACTGGCGTTGTTTGTGCACAACTTAGCCGACGTGCGCAACAAGACGACGGGGGTGGACCTCTCCACATTATGCGGCTGCAGCGAGCAGGCCTACGGCGATCCGCGCTGGATTGGTCTGCAGTTGCGCATTGACCACTGACAACGTGCAGCGGGACGCTGGCACCGCACTCTACAAAGACCTTACTTGGCCACGTCGAAGCCGTTGGGGAAGTAAGCGTAGTTCAGGCAAGGCCCACCACTCTTCTCACACAGATTGTCGTGGCGCGCATTCGCCGTCCAAGAGAGGTGCCCGCCCGCGCCGAGCGCTTTGCCCTCGGCGGCGCCGGGCGCAAACTCGTGATACGCACCCTTGATCGAGACAATGTACGACTCGGAAGAGTGGCTGTGCGCGCCTCCACGGTAGCCCGCCGGGATTTGCGCCAGGAAAGCTACAGGTCCCTTCTTTTTCAGATCGCCAAACAGCACGGCAACCTGAGGGCCCGTGCCGGGCGCCGCTTTGGGGTCGAGCGACACGAACTTCACCTCATCGGCCAGTGTAATACTGCCCATCGCGGCGGCAACGCTGGCGGCAGGTGCCGCGGCCTTGGCTGGCGCTTGCTGCGCAGACGCCGGCAATGCGGCCGCCAACAGCAGGGTTGCAACGGGAACAAATGCGAATGGAGTCTTTAAAGTTGGCATACAGGTTCCTTGTTGTAGGTAAGAGAGCGTGTTTAATTGCACTGGGATAGTGCCGCTTGACTGTTAACGAACGAGACAATAGCGCAAAAACCGAGCCACAGTACACCGGAGTGCTGACCAGCACCATGCCACTTGGAAGACCTTCGGCTTGTATTTTGGTAGGCGCCCAAGACTAAGCTGACCTGACCCGTACTAAGCGACGCGTCGTGCTGGCCGACGGTGTGGAGTCCTTAATGAAAGTCACGTGACCGCGTGAGCAAACGACCCAGCCACTGACTACGGTCAACCAATCGCTCAGCAACCAGGTGCAGCACCAGCCCCTCGCGCTGCACCACGCCCTCAACCGCCAGCAGTCGCGACTCGTACACCGCCTGCCGGTAACGCTGTGCCAGATTGCGCCAGATGATCAGGTTCGTGACCCCCGTCTCATCCTCAATGGTGACGAAGGTGACCCCCGAGGCGGTACCGGGACGTTGCCGCACCAGTACTAATCCTGCAGTACGCACGCGCTGACCGGCCGGCACGGCACGCAGCTCGGCCGCCGTCAACAGATCGCGCGCGGCCAGTCGATTACGCAACAGCGCCAACGGATGCCGCCCCAGCGTGAGGCCCAGTTCGCGGTAGTCCGCCACGAGATCCTCGCCTTCGGTCGGCGCCCGCAGCAACGGTACCCCCTCCGCAATCCGTGGCGACGGAAACAGCGGCATGGGCGCCACCACCCCACTCGCCTGCCAGACGGCGCGATGACGATGGCCGGCCAGCCCCGCCAACGCCCCACCGGCCGCCAGCGTCGCCAACTCCGCGCCCGTCAAGGCGGCACGTTCTGCCAGCGACTGCACCGAGTCATAGCAACAATCCCTGCGGGCCTGCGTGATGCGCTGCATCGTCGCGCCCGACAGACCGCGGATCCCGCGCAATCCCAAGCGCAGTTGTACGTGTTCAGGGCCCACTAAGGTCGCGTCGGCATCGCTCGTATTGACGTCTGGCGCGAGCACCTCTACCCCATGTTCGCGTACATCCCGCACCAACTGAGCCGGCGCATAAAAGCCCATCGGCTGGCTGTTCAGCAATGCGGCCGTGAACGCTGCCGGCTCATGACACTTCAACCAGGCCGAGACATAGACCAACAAAGCAAAGCTCGCCGCATGCGACTGTGGGAAACCGTACTCGCCAAAGCCGAGCATCTGCCGATAGATCGCCTGCGCAAAATCGTCTGAGTAGCCGCGAGCGCGCATGCCGCCAATCAGTCGCTCCTCAAAATGCCCCAATCCGCCCTTGCGTTTCCATGCGGCCATTGCCCGGCGCAGGCTGTCGGATTCACCGGGCGTAAAGCCTGCCGCAACCACGGCCAGTTGCATGACCTGCTCTTGGAAGATCGGCACGCCCAGCGTGCGCTCGAGCACTGTGCGTACCGCCTCGCTCGGATATTCCACCGGCTCCAGACCGGCACGGCGACGCAGATACGGATGCACCATGCCGCCCTGAATCGGCCCGGGCCGGATGATCGCCACCTCGATCACCAAATCATAAAAGTTGCGCGGCCGTAAGCGCGGCAACATGGCCATCTGTGCCCGCGACTCGATCTGGAACACCCCGAGCGTATCGGCGCGACAGATCATGTCGTAGGTCGCCCGATCCTCCGCCGGTACATCCGCCATACCAAAGGGCTGCCCTCGTTTCACCGCCACCAGCGCAAGCGCTTTGCGGATCGCCGTGAGCATGCCCAGCGCCAGTACGTCGACCTTGAGCAACCCCAGATCTTCCAGATCGTCCTTGTCCCACTGGATCACCGTCCGATCCGGCATTGCCGCATTTTCGATGGGCACCAGCGAAGCGAGCGTATCGCGCGCAATCACAAAGCCGCCAACATGCTGCGAGAGATGTCTGGGAAAACCAAGTAACTCGCGCGACAGAGAGAGCAAGGACGCTAGCCGTGGCGAGGCCGGGTCGAGTCCCGTCTCATCCATCGAGGCAGTATCGATCACCGCACCGTGCCACCAGCGCACACTCTTCGACAAGCGCTCAATGGTGCTTGGATCGATCCCCAACGCGCGCCCGACATCACGCAGTGCGCTCTTGGGTCGATAGGAGATGACCGTAGCGGCCAGTGCGGCGCGATGACGGCCATACTTGGTGTAGAGGTACTGAATGACCTCTTCGCGCCGTTCGTGTTCAAAATCGACGTCAATGTCGGGCGGTTCATCGCGTTCTTTGGAGACGAAGCGCTCGAACAACAGCGACATTCGCATCGGGTCCACCTCGGTAATACCGAGGCAATAACAGACCACGGAGTTCGCCGCAGAACCGCGCCCCTGACAGAGGATGCCGCGCCCACGTGCATACCGAACGAGGTCCTCTACAGTGAGAAAGAACGGTTCATAACGCAACTCAGCAATCAGTTGTAGTTCCCGACGCACGGTCGCTAGCACCGACGCTGGGGCACCGTCCGGCCAACGCGTCGCAAGACCCCGCTGCGTCAATTGCGCCAGCCACGTGCTCGGGGTGTGACCGGCCGGCACCAATTCTTCCGGGTACTCGTAGCGCAACTCTTCCAGCGAGAACGCGCATTGTTCGGCCAACTGCACCGAGACATCGAGCAACGCACGCGGATAGCGCCGCTCCAGCGTGGCCAGATCCTGCAAACACCGCTCTGCGTTGGGCAGCAACGCGTGACCTGCCATTTCCAATGGCGTACCGAGTCGAATCGCAGTCAATACATCCTGCAAGCGTTGACGCGCACGCGCATGCATGTGCACATCGCCACTAGCAGTGGCGAGTAATCCATGCGTCCGTGCCAAGGTGGATAGACGCTCCAGACGCAATCGATCCCGCCCATCCGCCTGCAACTCAATCGCCAACGCCGCCGCTGTACCGAAGCGCTCCTTGAGCCACGCCACCTCGCTACCCGACGCACTGATTGGCGCCGGCCACAGCACCAGGCAGCCACACAGATCAGCGCTCTCCACCGTAGCCCGCGTGAGATGGTACTGACCCTTCGGCGCGGCCCGGCGTGCTTGCGTGATCAGCGCACACAACCGACCGTAGGCCGCTCGATCGGTGGCCAACAGCACCAGTTTTGGCCCATCCACCAGTTGCAGTTCCGTACCAATCAGCAAGCGCGCACTCTGCCCGCGCGCCGCCACATGGGCACGCACTATGCCGGCAAAACTACACTCGTCCGTCAGCGCCAAGGCCCCATAGCCGAGCACTGCGGCCTGTTCGATAAGTTCGTGCGGATGAGAAGCGCCACGCAGGAACGTGAAATTCGACAGTGCGTGCAGTTCGGCGTAGCCCACAGGCATGTGATTAGGCAAACACGCCGTGCAAAAACCAACCGGCCTGCGGCGTGGCAACCCGCTCACGATAAATCCACAGCCGCGCACCGGTAGGTGCGCACGCAATGTAGTAGTCGCGTGCGATGCCTTGGCCGCTCCACCAACCACTCTCGATCCGCTCAGGTCCCGACAGCACCTGCAAAGGGCCGCCATACCAAGGCCGCGTACCGCGCAACAGGAGCGCTTGCGGCGCACTGAGCAGCCACAGCGGTCTGGGTGTGCATGGCAACGCATCGGACACGGCCGCAGCCGAGGGCCAAGTCGGCCGTACGCGTCGAAAAGCAGACTCCGGACAATGCGCCGGTATGAGACACATGCCTTGCACGGCCTCCTCACCCAACCGAGCGCGCAAGCGATCGAGCAGGCGCGCGGAGGCAGCCCGACCGTCGCGCCCGCTCAGATCTAAGCCCTCTTCCAGCGGTACGGCCGGCGACACTGCACCGGAGCGCAGCGCAACCGCCACGACCGGCGCGCACAAGTCGAGACGACCGAGTCGCTCCTCGAGCAAGGCTAACCACTCTTGCGCACGTGCACTCGGCAGTGACCGCTCCAGAGTCAGCATCGTCGGTGGCTGACCCGATCGATGGTGCAAACGCAAACGACACTGCGTGATCGCCGCATCGCGCTGTACGAGGAAGCGTTCCTGCGCTTGCAACAACCGTGTACACCACGGCCACAGCGCAACTGTCGACGTACTCTCAGCGGGCAATGCCAGGGCCTCCGTAAAGCGCACCGCGAGTACATGTCGGCGTCGTGGCTGCGCCTCACGACCAAAGGCCTCATCGAGCCATCGCGGCACTGCCGGCGACAGTCGACGCGCAATACCCGCGCGCGGCAAGCGCACCAACTCACCGATCGTCGACAGACCGAGGCGCTCACACGTGCTGCGCACTGTGGCGTCAAAGTCAGTGACCGACAGGGGCAACCGCGCCAAGACGCCCGGTAGCGCTGCCAACGACTCCACCCGCACACCGGGTTGGCCACGAACGAGCCACAACGCAGCACGCACCGTGGGTGCGACCGCGTAGGTGGCCGGTATGCGCGCCGTGCCGAGCGCAGCCAAGGCCCGCTCGATCAGCGCCTCGAGACCGCCAAACAGCCGGAGGCTGCCACGGATTTCGAGCAGCAACGTATCTGGCGGCTCGAGACTGACAAACGAGGTCAGAGCGAACGCGGCACGGGCACGCGCTTCGAGTGCTCGTGCCTCCAACTCCGGGCGGCGTTCACACCACGTCAGCGTCGGCACCCGAATCTCCGCGGCCGTACGCGACAAGTCCCTGCGCAGCCCCAGCGACTCGGCAGCGGCCGACAAGGCAACGAGCCGCTGTTGTCCGGGGGGGCCTTCAATGACTGCCTGTACGCTGTCCGGATCCGACAAGGCCACGACCGGCAGCATCGGAAAAGAGACGGCCAACCACAACGGCAAGGGCCGCGGACTCTGGCGCGACTCCGGTGGCGCTAAGGTGCGCACGGTCACAGCGGCGGTTGTCTCGAGCGGGGCGAACAAATCGAGGGTCAGCGCTTCGTCACCACGCAGTCCAATGGTTCGACGCGAACGGGCGCGGGCGCGCATCGCTTAAGTGCCGAACACGTGTGCAACACGCGTCGGCGCCCGACCGCGCGCCTTGAGAACGTCCAAATCGAGCCCCTCCGTAGTCGGCATCAGTTCGATGCGCAAGGACGCTGGTGAAGTCGTGCCACGGCGCGCGCTCGGACGAAAGGCGATCAGCAACACGGACTGTCCCTGCGCGGCAAGTTTCAGGCGACGTAACCACCGATCATCCACGGCATCGATCCAACACAACACCGCGGCAGCACTGCCCGAGCGCAGGACCTGCTCGACGGCCCAGAGCCGATCGGCCGGTAGCGGTGCTTCGATGCGCAACAGGCCACCCGGGTTTAAGCCCGATTGCGCCAGCGCCGGTGGATACGGTTCATGCGGCGGCGAGACCCAGACCAGCCAGCGTGGGTCACTACCCGGCGCTATCACCACCAACTGACACAACGCCGGTAGCAGCAAACGCAATTCGCCCAGGCCATGCGTCGGCAATAGCAGTTCGATCAGCGTACCGAGCGGCCAGCCACCGCCGGCCAGCGCCGCGTCGAGACGGGGCCAACCGCTCGGGCAGCAAAGCCCCGCGTGCGTTGTGGACGGATCGATGCCGCGCCAAACGCCCGCATCCTGCAGGATTGCCTCCAGCGGCCCCTTCATCACAACGCACGCTCAGATCCACGGTTTACTGCAGTACCCGGTCGCCGCGGCGCAATACACCGACCACCACACCCTCAATGAGCATGGACTGCTCACGCAGATCCACGCGGATGGGTTCAAAATCAGCGTTTTCAGCCAGCAGCCAGACGACCGAGCCTTCTTGACGATAGCGCTTCACGGTCACTTCATTCTCGAGCCGCGCAACGACGATCTGGCGGTTACGCACCTCTGGGGTGCGATGCACGGCAACGAGGTCGCCATCCATAATGCCGATGTCCTTCATCGACATCCCCTGCACGCGCAGCAGGTAGTGTGGCTGCGGGTGGAACAACTTAGGATCCACCTGATAGCGGGCCTCAATGTGTTCTTCCGCCAAGATAGGCCGACCAGCCGCTACGCGGCCGATCAGCGGCAATCCCGCTTGCTCGCGCAGGGTATCTTTCAGTTGGATACCCCGAGAGGTGCCTGGCATCAGGTCAATAACCCCTTTGCGCTTGAGCGCTTTGAGGTGATCCTCGGCGGCATTGGCCGACTTAAATCCCAACGCCAGTGCAATCTCCGCACGGGTGGGTGGCATGCCCGACTCTTCCACACGTTCGCGGATGAAATCGAGAATCTGGCGTTGACGGGGGGTGAGGTCGCTCATGCTATGACTCCTGTATGCATATACAGCCCCTGTGATTATATACAGCCTTTCTGTTTTGGCAAGACCCACGCCGGCGCCGATGCAAACTCCCTTCTCGCTACAGAATAGGTACATGCCTAACGGCTGTCGCTGCACAACGACGCAGCGAACCGTAGTAACCGCTGTCATATTCAGGCAGAATTGCCCTCCGTAAGCGACACGGTGTCGCGCCCATTGGTGCACCAGACGGACCAATGCGGGTAAACGGTTGTTTTTATCTAGACTGAGGAGAGCTCAATAATGAACCAGTTCATCAAGGTTGGCGCTGCCGCCCTGTTCGTCGTTTTCGCTGCCGGTTGCACCGACTTGAAGCCTCTGCAGGCTCAGATCGATGACCTGAAGACTCAGGTTTCGGCTCTGCCTGGTGGCATCGCTAAGGCACAGGCTTCGGCCGACGCTGCCAAGGCTGCTGCTGACAGTGCTGCCCGTGCCGCCCAGGCTGCCCAGACGGCTGCCCAGGCTGCTCAGAGCCGCGCCGATGCCGCCATGGCCGCTGCGCAGGCGAACAAAGAGTGCTGCGATGCGACCAACGAGAAGATCGATCGCATGTTCAAGAAGTCGGTCCAGAAGTAAGGACCTCTTCCGGTGGTTGGGTGACGTCTCAGGCGTCCCCACCCGCCGACGCGGTCTGACCGCAAAAACCCCGAGGCCACCGGTCCCGGGGTTTTTTTACGCCCCGAAAAAGCCGGACTGCGCCAACAGGCGCCGCACCCGCGGGTCGCCGACCCAGCTGGCCACCAAGCCGAGCGTCGCCACCGCCACTGGCACCCCGTAGGACCAGCGTGCCCCGTAGTGACTCGCCACCCAGGGCATCACGGCCATCGTCACCGCGCCCGCGGCAAACGCGCCACCCAGCAGCCACAGCAGCGTCTGCCAGCGCAACTGCACCGACTCGGCACGCAAACGCGCCTGCGTGCATTGCCATTCCTGCTGCAACACCGCTTGCTGCTGCATCGATGCGGACTGCATCACCAGTTGGCGCCGCAACTGCGCGCGGAAATCCGTCGGCAATACGGGTGGCCTCAGTGCCTCACGCAACGCCCTGTGCAATGCGCGATCGGCGCTGTCTGCTGCGTTCAGTTCCATAGCGTCCAATCTCCCAAGCCCATGGCGTTCAAGCGCGCACGCAGTTCCCTGCGCGCCCGCGATAAGTTCGTCTTCACCGTACCTTCCGGGCAGCCCAGGCGCTCAGCGACTGCGCTCACGGACTCTTCCTCGAAGTAGTACAGCACCACCGGCAGGCGATACTTGTCCGGCAAGCTGTGCACCACTCGGGCGAGCAGCGCTGCTGCATCTACTGCGCTCGGATCAGCCACCTGCGCATCGGCACACGCATCCAATGCATCCTCGCCGGCCGAATCGACCCGACGCGAACGCAAAGCGGTATTGCAGCGGTTACGCACGATCGTATAAATCCAAGTCGACAGTGCCGCCCGCCCGTCAAAACCCGGCAAACCCTTCCAGATCCGGATCAACGACTGCTGCGCAACATCCTCCGCCCAGCTCGCGTCCCGCAAAAAAGCCCGGCAGAGTCGATACACGCGCGCCTCATACTGATCCAGCAGGCGTACGAGCGCCTCATCCAATCGGCCCTGCGCACGTAAGGCCAGGATCGCTGCATCGTCCGTGTGCGCATCCACTGTCATCAATGCAGAACCTACAGATCCGTCGTGTTACTGATTAAGACCCACACGACGCCGCCCTGGTTTCAAAATTGTATTGAAACCGCAGCGCCCACGGGCGGGTCTCACAGACAGGCACAGTAACCGAGCCCAGGCAGCGTATGGCATCCATTCTGTTCATTGAAGCCCTGGTCGCCTTAGGGCTGCCCTTCTGCGCCGGCCTGCTCTTCGCACTGGGTTGCCGCATAACCGACACCACCCCCCCGCGCTCTGCCCATCGGCGTGAAACCGAATCCACAAGCCGTGGGTCTTACTGAACACACGTACTGCTGACACTGGAGTTTTTGCCATGGAACCTATCGACATGAATCATTTTGACCCGCAAGCCATTCTCGCCATCTCCGTCCCTATCGTGGCCATCGTGCTGGGATTGTCGCTGGCCATGCTGCGCTCCTGGCTCGATTACAAGAAGAAGAAAGAATTCTTCGAGTTGCACCATCGCGAACGCATGGCGGCGATCGACAAAGGATTGGACGTGCCGCCGCTACCGGCGGAATTGTTGGTGGGCCCCAGCGATGGGCCGCGCAAAGCGCGCGATCCGCTCAAGACCGGCCTGATCTGGACCTTGGTCGGCGCCGCTATCTGCGTCGCGTGGTTCATCGAAGATAAGGAAAACTTCGCCTGGGGGCTCATACCGGCTGCGTTCGGCATTGCCAATCTGCTGTACTACGCCATCACGCGCAAGAGCAGCCAAGCCAGCGAACCCGCGGCTTAAGGCCATTCGAACCGGCAGGACGGCAGACGCCGTCCTGCTCGTTCACTGCGCAGGCGTCGTCGTGGCTACGCTGACCGGCATGCCACGGCGTTCGCCGAATGCGCTCTCCACGGTTTCCCACAGAATCGGGCCCGTGCTAGGTTTGGCCCGCGCCGTGTTGGCCACTAAGCGCGTCAGCGTCATGCGATCGGGACGCACCACCGCACTGCTAGTCGTTTCCATCGCAGGGTGTACTTCCACGTACAGATGCCCCTCAGAGACGCCTACCTTCTGCGGCTGATTGACCAGCCGTACGGGCGTGTCGACCGCCACCATCTTGAACAATTCTTCGATGTGCTCAGGGTACAGACGCATGCAGCCATGCGTAACCTGCATGCCGACCCCTGCCGGCCGGTTGGTGCCGTGGATCATGTAGGAGCCACCAGGGATCGCCAGGCGCATCGCAAACAGACCCAGCGGATTGTCCGGACCTGCCGGCACCACCTTCGGCAAAATATCGCCATGCTCCGCATGCTCGCGGCGTACCGACTCTGGCGGCGTCCACGACGGGTCTTTGATCTTCGCTTGAATCTTGGTCAGCCCGAGCGGCGTGGACCAGTCCATCTTGCCGACACTGACCGGATAGGTCACCACCACCCGCGCCTCGCCCGGTTTCGCTGGAGGATAGTAGTAGAGCCGATGCTCAGGCAGATTCACGACAATCCCTTCATGCGGCGTATCGGGTAGGACGCGCTGCAATGGCATGCGCACCACCGTCCCCTCGCCCGGCAACCACGGATCGACACCCGGATTGGCGTTGACCACTTCCTCGTAGCCCAACCCGTAGCGACGCGCCAGATCAATCAACGTGTCGTCGTGCGCCGCTACCACATCGAGGGCAGTGCCCACTAAATCCCCTTCCGTCGGCACAGGGTACACGGCGGCGCGCGCGCAGACGCCCGCGAGCAGCAGCAACGCAGTCCCAAACCGGCGAACGCGCACGTGCATCACGCGATGACTCAGAAGCGGACCAGCGCCGAGCCCCAGGTGAACCCGCCACCAAAGGCTTCGAGCAGCAGAGTCTGGCCCTTCTGGATGCGTCCATCGCGCACCGCGCGATCTAATGCCAGCGGGATCGATGCCGAAGACGTATTGCCGTGATCCTGCACCGTCACGACCACCTGCTCCATGGGCAATCCTAATTTTTTGGCCGCTGCCTGAATGATGCGCAAATTGGCTTGGTGTGGCACCAACCAATCCACGACCGAGCGATCAACGCCGGCCTTAGCAAGCGTCGTGTCGACCAAGGCCGAGAGCGTGTTGACCGCCACCTTGAACACTTCGGCGCCCTTCATTTCGACACCGACCGCCTCACCGGCAATCAGCGCGTCGTAACCGCGTGACGGTCCGTACTGACACTGCAGTAGGTCCCGATATTTGCCATCAGCCGAGATCACGGTAGTGAGAATGCCAGGCTCCTCTGAAGCGCGCAGAATGACCGCGCCGGCGCCGTCGCCGAAGAGCACGCACGTGGAGCGATCCTCCCAATTGAGTAACTTGCTGAGCGAATCGGCGCCAATCACCAGCGCACACTTGGCTTCGCCCAAGCGGATGTACTTATCGGCGATCGATAGCGCGTAGATGAAACCGCTGCAGGCGGTCTCCACACTGAACGCCGGGGTGTCGGCAATACCAAGCGCGGCTTGCACCATGGTGCCGACGTTTGGAAATACCTGATCCGGCGTGCAGGTGCCCACGACAATAAAGTCGATATCCGCCGCCGTGACGCCCGCCATCTCCATCGCCCGACGGGCCGCCATGGTGCACATGGTAGAAGTGGTTTCACCCGGATCCATGTGATGGCGGCGCTCGATACCCGTGCGGGTGCGAATCCACTCGTCGGTCGTATCCACGATCTTTTCCAGATCCGCGTTGGTGACGACGCGTGGCGGCAGATAACTGCCCGTGCCGGTAATACGTGAATACATATCAGGCTACCTTTAAATTAATTTCGGCCCGAATTTTTGCAGGCAAATCGTTGCGCGCTTCCCGCAGCGCGACCCGCACGGCTTGCGCAAACGCCATCGCGTCCGCGCCACCGTGACTCTTGATGACGACCCCATTCAACCCCACCATGCTCGCCCCGTTATGACGGCGCGGATCGAGTTGGTCTTTAACGCCACGCAACGCCGACGCGGATGCAATAGCGCCCAGACGACGACCTGCATTGCGCGTGAACTCCGTACGCACGGTG
>CAIVRI010000138.1 GCA_903908265.1 uncultured Pseudomonadota bacterium | reverse complement strand
GGAGTTTTCACTGACGGTGACTTACGCCGCGCGCTAGACCGCCGCATCGATGTCCACGTCATGCGGATGGAGGATGTGATGACGCGGCAGTGCAGAACAATCGGCCCGCGAGCACTCGCCGTCGACGCCGTCGTTCTCATGGAGCGTCACCGTATCAACGCTCTCGTGATCGTCGACTCAGATCAGCGCGTTGTCGGCGCATTAAACGTGCACGATCTATTGCGTGCGGGGGTCATGTGAAGTTGCCGCAGATTAGACTGTTGGTACTCGACGTTGACGGTGTTCTAACGGACGGGCGCTTGTACTTTAGCGCCGATGGCGAAGCCCTGAAAGTTTTTCACGTCCGCGACGGACACGGCATCAAGGCGTTGTTGTCCGCAGGCATTGAGGTTGCAATCATCTCCGGGCGGCGCTCAGCTGCGTTGGAGCGGCGGGCGCACGAACTCGGCATCCGGCATCTGCGTCAGGGAATTGACGACAAAGGCATTGCCCTTAATGCGCTGCTCAAAGAACTAGGAATTGATGCTGCGCATGCCGCTTGCCTGGTAGATGACACACCGGACCTACCGATGATGGCGCTCGTCGGCCTACCTGTCGCCGTCGCCGACGCACACCCGAAAGTGCTCGCAGCCGCGACACTCATCACGCAATTACCGGGTGGCGCCGGCGCGGTCCGGGAACTCGCAGACCGGATTCTAGGCGAAGCCTGATGCGCGTCAGGACCTATGCTGTCATTGGTGCAATCGCCCTCGGCACTTGGTGGCTTGCGACCTCGGGGTCGCGCCACACCAGGTCCACAGCCGCAGGACCAGCAGCGCCAGGCTATTACTTCAAAGACGCCACGCTCGAAGAAACCGATGAGCGTGGCCGATTACTGCTGAAACTGCATACTCTGCAGGCCGTAGAGAACGTACAAAAACATTCGATCTCGCTGCAGAATCTCGCAGTCGACTATAAGGCAGCCCCCGATTCTGAGTGGCTACTACACGCCGATGGCGGCAGCATGCCTTTGGGCAGTGAAATCCTGACACTGCGCGGACACGTTGAAATGCGCGCCAGTGGTACCGAGGCCGCTGGTGCCGTAGTCCATACGGATCTGCTGGCCCTGGACCGCAGGCACCGCATCGCCTCCACCTCTGAGTGGGCTCGAATCGAGTGGCCGCCACACGAGTTATACGCTCAGGGTTTCCGGCTCGACCTGACCCACCGCACGCTTGCGCTTGAGAAATCGGTCCATGGCACGTTCCACCGTTAAAGTCATACTTCTGCTCGCCCTGAGCGCTGCGGCCCATGCCGGCGGCCCACAATTGGACGAGGATCAACCGATTCAGTTAGATGCGCGATCTTCCGATTTTGACTATAAAACCAGTTCATTGGTGTTTCGTGCAGTGCACATCGCCCAAGGCCGATTATCGATTGAGGCAGATGATGCCACCGCCAATGGACTGGACTTCAAGAGCAGCGTATGGCGCTTCGCTGGCAACGTCCGTATTACCGTGCCGGATGGCACGCTACAGAGTGAGCAGGCGGTGATTACGTTTGCTGACAATCAAGTGTCGGTGGCCGAAATCACGGGAACTCCCGCGAGCTTCGAGCAAAAACACCAGAACGGGGTTGCACGTGGGCGCGCCATGCACATCGAGTATCGGCCCGTTGCAGGAACCCTCCGCTTAAGCGGCGATGCGTGGCTGTCTGATGGCAGCAATGACATCTCCGGCAGCACCCTCGTGTATGACCTATCCGGCCAGCGGGTAGTAGCAAATCCCGATGATCAAGGCGACCAACGCGTCCGCCTGACGATACAGCCTAAAAAGCGTCAAAAGCCCGAGCCCACGCCAGAGGCAAAGCCGAACCCATGAGCCGCCTCATCGCACAGGGCTTATCGAAACGTTACAAGGACCGCGCCGTCGTGGCGAACCTGTCGATCGATGTCGCCGCCGGCGAGATAGTCGGCCTGCTGGGGCCTAATGGCGCCGGCAAGACCACGGCCTTCTACATGATCGTGGGCCTCATCCCGGCGGACGGCGGCACGATCCAGATCGATGGTCAGGACATCACCCGACTGCCAATGCACCGGCGCGCCCGGCTAGGGCTTGGTTACCTACCGCAAGAAGCCTCCATCTTCCGCAAGCTCACCGTGGCAGAAAACGTGCGGGCAGTTCTGGAAACCCGCCCCGGCGTCGGCCGTGAGGCGCGGGAGGCTCGATTAGAGGGCCTGCTGGAAGAACTATCGATCGGCCACATTCGAGATAGCATCGGCCAAAGCCTCTCCGGCGGTGAGCGCCGCAGGGTTGAAATTGCACGCGCATTAGCCGCTGAGCCACGCTACATACTGCTCGACGAACCGTTTGCCGGCGTTGATCCCCTGTCGGTCGCTGATATTCAGAAGAGTATCGAACACCTACGCGATCGTGGCATTGGTGTTCTGATCACGGATCACAACGTCCGAGAAACACTCGGCATTTGTGACCGCGCCTATATCGTGAATCAGGGCGGTGTGATTGCTTCGGGAACTGCGACAGACATCCTTGCCAATCCCGAGGTTCGCGCGGTCTACTTGGGAGAAGATTTCCGGATGTGACGGTCGGCGCACACCCTAGCTTCCGCCCCTGCTGAGGTCGAACGCATCGATGTTGAAGCCCGCCCTACAAATAAAGCTCGGTCAGCGTCAGGCCATGACGCCCCAGCTGCAACAGGCAATTCGCTTGCTGCAACTATCAGCCCTTGAGTTACAGCAAGCGGTGCGCGACAGTTTGGCTGACAACGTCATGCTGGAACTGGAGCAAAGCGGCGAGGACGCTGAGCTTTCGGTCGGCACCGCAACCGCCGCACTGAACCGGGATGAACCCACCGTAAAACCGGACGATGACCGGGTAGATGACCCGTGGGCAGAAGATCAGGGCGGCACAGGCACTACGGATGCCCCATGGTCGGAAGATGACCAAGCACCCGACTATGCGGATCAGGTCGGCACCACGCTACAGGAGCACCTGCTAGAGCAGTTAGAATTAACCCACCTTGGCGCACAGCAGCACGCGATCGGCCGTGCGATTATCGATGCCATCAACGACGACGGCTACGTGGTCGACCCACTGGAAACCATCGCTGAGGTGTTAAAACCCGATCTTGCAGTCACCGTCAACGCCGTCAGCGGGGTCCTAAAAACGGTGCAATCCTTTGATCCAG
>CAIVRI010000137.1 GCA_903908265.1 uncultured Pseudomonadota bacterium | reverse complement strand
ATCTACGGCAAGTTGCGTACTGCAGCGAAAGGTCGACCGACCTTCATTCTTGCGGATGGCCCGCCGTATGCGAATGGCTCGATTCATATCGGCCATGCGGTGAATAAAGTCCTCAAGGACATCGTCGTTAAGTCGCGGACGCTGGACGGCTATGACGCCCCCTATGTGCCTGGCTGGGACTGTCATGGTCTGCCGATCGAACATCAGGTCGAGAAGACCCATGGTCGAGTGGGCGCAAAAATCGATGCTAAATCGTTCCGCGCGGCTTGCCGTGAATATGCTGCAAAACAGGTGGACGGCCAGCGCGCTGACTTCATCCGGCTCGGCGTCATGGGGGATTGGGATCATCCTTATCTGACGATGCTGCCGGGATACGAAGCGGCCCAGTTACGCGCTTTTGCTCGTATCGTTGAGCGCGGCCACGTCTATAAAGGTTACAAGCCCGTCCACTGGTGCCTCGATTGCCGCTCCTCACTCGCCGAGGCTGAGGTCGAATATGAAGATCGCACGAGCCCGAGCATTGACGTGCGCTATGCCGTGCGGGATCGGAGCGACCTTGCGGCACGCCTGGGTCTGGTCTCAATCGAAAAACCCGCGAACGTCGTGATCTGGACGACTACGCCTTGGACGCTTCCCGCGAGCCAGGCGGTATCGCTTCACCCGGAACTCGATTACGTGCTTGCGGATGTGGGTGGCGAACTACTGATCGTTGCCGCTGAATTGCTCAGTAGCACTTTGGCGCGGGCTGGCCTCGACAGTGCAGCCGAGTTGGCTCGGGTCAAGGGCGCTGTACTCGAACACCTTGCATTGGATCATCCGTTTTACGAGCGCATCGTGCCGGTCATCCTCGGCGAGCATGTCACGCTCGAAGCAGGTACTGGTGCTGTGCATACCGCGCCTGCCCATGGCCTCGATGACTATATCGTCGGCCAGCGTTATGGCTTGCCGGTCGATAACCCGGTCGGCGGCGATGGTCGTTATTTGGCCTCGACCCCGTTGCTTGCTGGCGAGCAGGTCTTCGAAGCCAATGTCAAGGTCGTCACCTTGCTGGGTGAGCGGGGCGTCCTCTGGGCCCACCACCCTTATCAGCACAGCTATCCACATTGTTGGCGACACAAGTCCCCACTGATTTTTCGCGCCACACCGCAATGGTTCATCAGCATGGAGCGCGAATCTTTACGGCAGGATGCGCTGGCTGAAATTCGTCGTGTGCAGTTCACTCCGAAATGGGGAGAGAACCGTATCTACAGCATGATTGAGACGCGTCCCGACTGGTGTATCTCGCGCCAGCGCACGTGGGGTGTGCCGATCCCATTTTTCTTGCACCGGGAGACTGGCGAGTTGCATCCGCGCACAGCAGAACTCATCGAGGCGGTCGCGATGCGCGTCGAAGTGGGCGGCATCGATGCGTGGTTCGACCTGGATGCAGCCGAATTACTCGGTGAGGAGGCTGCCCATTATGAAAAGTCTAAAGACGTCATGGACGTCTGGGTCGACTCAGGGATGATGCACTGGTGTGTTGCGCGCCTGTTCCCAGAGATCCATGCGCCAGCGGATCTCTACCTAGAAGGCTCGGATCAACACCGCGGTTGGTTTCATTCTTCCTTACTCACGTCGGTTGCCATGCATCGCCACGCGCCTTATCGCGGCGTCCTGACGCACGGCTTCACGGTTGATGAGAAGGGCCGCAAGATGTCGAAGTCACTTGGCAACACGGTGGTGCCACAAAAGGTGATCGGAGTGCTCGGCGCAGATGTGCTGCGACTTTGGGTTGCGGCGACTGACTACGCCAACGAGATCGCTGTTTCCGACGAAATTTTGAAGCGCATGGCGGACTCGTACCGGCGGATGCGTAATACGGTGCGATTCTTGCTCGGCAACCTGGCCGGCTTCGACCCGATTCGCGATGCGGTGGCGCCAGAACATCTGGTTGATCTAGACCGGTGGGCCGTTGCATGTGCACGGGATGTGCAGACGGAACTGGTCGATGCGTATCGCAGCTACGACTTCCACGTGATCTACCAGAGAATGCACAACTTCTGTGTGGTTGATCTGGGCTCGTTCTACTTAGACGTGATTAAGGATCGGCTGTATACGGCACCAACGCACAGTGCGGCGCGGCGTTCAGCACAAACGGCCTTGTGGCACATTGCCGAGGCCATGGTGCGCTGGCTGGCGCCAATCCTGTCGTTCACGGCGGAAGAGATTTGGCTAGAACTGCCCGCGGTAACTGGGCGGCCAGAATCTGTTTTTCTCAGCCAGTGGCACCAATTCCCAGAGCTTGGCGCTGGTGCGGCGGTCGCGTGGGATGAGGTCATTGCGCTCAAGACTGATGTCGGTCGGGAGTTGGAGGCTTTACGGACGCGAGGTGAGATCGGTGGGCCGCTCGACGCGACAGTCGACTTGTGGGTTGACCCTGCGCGTCATGTGCGGCTATCGGCGCTCGGCGAGGAATTGCGCTTTGCATTGATCACGTCTGAGGTTCGCCTGCATCCAACGCCGGCGCCCGCGACTGCCGTCGCGGCAGCCCAACTGGAAGGGGTCTGGATCGCCGTTGGTGCGAGCGCGCAGCCTAAATGCGTGCGTTGCTGGCATAAACGTGCGGATGTCGGCGCTATCGAAGGGCATCCTGAGGCATGCGCACGCTGCGCTGGCAACGTATCCGGTACTGGTGAGACGCGGCATTACGCCTAAACGGAGAGGACTATATGGGGTACGCACAACTTCGTTGGCTTTGGCTTGCCGGGGTCGTGATTGCAGCAGATCAGGCGGTCAAGTCTGCAGTGGTCGCAACGATGCAATTGTTCGAGCGCATGCCCGTCTTGCCGCCGGTGCTGGAGATCACCCGACTCCATAACCGTGGCGCGGCGTTTAGTTTTCTTGATGATGCGGGTGGATGGCAGAAGTATCTGTTTCTCGGACTGGCGGTGACCGTGTCGATCGGCATTACCGTGTGGCTTTCGCGGTTGGAGGAGAAGGCGCGGCGCATTGTTCCGGCTGGGCTCGCGCTTGTGATGGGAGGTGCTCTGGGCAACGCGATCGATCGCGTGCGTTACGGCTATGTGGTCGACTTTGTGCACGTGCACTGGTACGACGCGTGGTGGTTTCCAGCCTTCAATATCGCTGATGCAGCCATTACGGTGGGTGCTGCTTTTTTGATTTTTGATGCGGTACTCGATAGTCGTTATCCGAGGTCTTGATGCGAATTCATCTCGCTAATCCGCGCGGATTCTGTGCTGGTGTCGAACGCGCGATTGAGATCGTCGAGCGTGCAATCGAATTGTTCGGTGCTCCGATCTATGTGCGCCACGAAGTCGTGCACAATCGCTATGTGGTCGATCGTTTGCGTCGACTCGGTGCCGTATTTGTGGAAGAACTCGACGATGTGCCGGCAGGTGCGACCGTTATCTTCAGCGCGCATGGGGTGTCTAAGGCGGTCCGCGCGGAGGCCGATCGGCGCGGCTTTTCTGTCTTTGATGCGACCTGCCCGCTCGTGACCAAAGTGCACCTTGAGGTCGTCCGGCATGCCCGGGATGGTCGAGAACTGATTCTCATCGGCCACGCGGGGCACCCGGAAGTGGAGGGCACGATGGGGCAGTTCGACACCTCAGGCGGTGGATTAATCCATCTGGTCGAGACGGTGGCGGATGCGCAGGAGTTGGTTGTTGCGGATCCTTCGCGCCTCGCTTTCGTGACACAGACCACACTTTCGGTTGATGACACCGCCCAGATTGTTGCGGTTTTACAGGGGCGATTCCCGGCACTTTTTGGGCCGCGACACGAAGACATTTGTTATGCGACCCAGAATCGACAGGATGCGGTTAAACAGTTGGTAGAACAGTGTCAGGTCGTGATCGTGGTCGGTTCAAAGTCGAGTTCTAATTCCAATCGGCTGCGCGAAATTGCTCAAAAAAGAGGTATTCGTGGCTATTTAGTCGATAGTGCGGCTGATATGGACCCGCTATGGTTTACCGGTGTGACCGACGTCGGGGTGACGGCAGGGGCCTCAGCCCCCGAAATTCTCGTGCGCGAGGTCGTGGCCCGATTGCAGGAGTGGGGTGGCGCCGTAGCGACAGAATTGCTGGGACGGGAGGAACACGTCGTGTTCGCGCTGCCCAAATTACTCCGTCATAGGCCGGCGCCCTGATAGAGGGCGTGCGTTGCCGGTTGCCCCCGAGTCTCGTATACTTCGCGCCCTTCGCCGGTGTAGCTCAGTTGGTAGAGCAGTCGCTTCGTAAGCGAGAGGTCGGGGGTTCGACTCCCTCCACCGGCACCATCCCCCCTTGAGATATCAAGGGGTTTGGTAAGGCATAGCAAGGCACAACTTTTACTGCCGAGGTCAGGTAACTACGTAGTTACCTGACTGTCCTTTTGCGACATCAAAATTGATTAATTAGCTTGTGGCCAGCGTCCTGCTGTTCCTGTCCACCTATAGCTTCCGTGCTAACGCGCCGGACGCGCAGATTGAGGAGCGCGAAGTGCTGGAGCGCAACCGCGTGTATTTTCGTGCCTACCAAACGCTGGTCTTCGTGCTCCTGCTCAGCTACATCGTCACCGAGATCCTCGAGAAAGCCTTCGGCTGGATCCCCACTCGCGGGATCGTCGCCAACTTCCTCACCCTGCTCATCTTCGCGGCGCTCACCTTGCCCGCCGCCATCCTTGCATGGTGGGATGCAGGCGAGGAAGGCGCGCTCGATAGACCCGCCGCAGGCGGTGTGGCACCATCGCGGCTACGCTGCATCTTTTTGATACGGCCTTCTGCAGCCCCTAGGTCGCGCGCCGACGAACGCCTTGCGCTTGTTCAACGTCCGTGGTGGGCCTACCGTATCGTCTGAGGCCCAAGACTAATGATCTTCATCGAGTTGTTCGCCGGGCTGGGTTTCATTTTCATCGGGACGCAGTTCCTGACGGCCCACATGAAGCAAGTCGCCGGTGCCGGGTTCCACCGGCTAGTTGCGCGCGCCACTGGGCATCCACTCAAGTCAATGTTCACCGGCATCGCCGCCGGTGCCGTGATTCAGAGCACCAATGCCGTGACGTTCATCGTGATTGGCTTGGTGAGCGCCGGCACAGTAACCGTGCGCAGCGCGATGCCCATCGTCACCTGGTCGTATGCCGGCTCGACGCTGCGGCTCTTGCTGGTGTCGCTGAATATAGCTCCGGCCATCATGCTCGGCATTGGCGCGCTCGGTATCGCATTCCTGATGGGTGTCGATCGCAACGCGAAGTATCGCAATTTGGTCGGCGCCGTACTGGGGCTGTTGCTGCTGTTGTACGGCGTGGCGCTCATGACGCACGCCGCAGTGCCGCTGCGTAATTACGAGCGACTGCACGACATCCTGACGTGGGCGAATGAGTTTTACTTGTGGGGCTTCATCGCCGGTACAGCCGTGGCGGTCATTGTCCAGGGACAGACGGTTTCGGTGATCGCACTGGCGCTGGTGGTCGCCGGGGTACTGGATACCGAAGAGGGCATCCTGATCGTGGTCGGTGCCAACCTGGGCTCCGGCATCCAGACCATCATCCAGGGCGCCGGATTGAGTGGCACGGCGCGACAACTCAACTTGTACCAACTGCTGATGAAGATTATCGGCGTGGCAGTGCTGCTGCCGCTGCTGCTGCTCGAACACTCGGTGGGAATCCCGACCGTAGGGGCTCTAGTGCGTGGCTTAAGCGCAGACCCCGCGCTGCAACTGACTGGGGTTCACTGGATGTTCCAGATAGCCTCAGCGACGGTGGCTTCGGTCTTCAACACACCCTTGCTCACGCTGGTCGAGCGGCTGAGCCCGCAAACGACCGAAGAGGCGTTGAGCAAGCCGCGGTTCATCCAGTTCAACGACAGCCTTGCGACAATGACTGCCGTTTCCATGGTGGAACAAGAGCAGCTTCGGCTAGTGCAGCGGCTGCCGTCTTTCCTGTGCAAGGTTTGCGGCGATGGCGCTGCCGACAGTCAACACATGCAACCGGCGGTGGAAGGGCCGACGCCTGGCGTGCTGCGTAAGTCCGGTGACGAGTTGATCGGAGTGATCGACAACTTCCTCAAGAGTCGGTTCGACATGCCCAACCAACCCGGTGACATGGATCGGCTCATGCGCCTGTGGAACACCAACCAGACGCTCAAGGCCTTGCATGAGGCACTCGCTGCATTGGTCGGCGGAGTGCAAGCGCTGCAACGCATGCCAGCGGTGAGCGATTTCGCCGCGACCATTAGCGATTCTGCGCACGCCTTAACTAGCACCATGGCCGACGAAATGACTGCCTTCGACGAGGACTCTCAGGCCCTGCTGATGGCAGTTACCAGTGACCGCACGGTGCTGATGGCTGGTCTGCGTGAGGCGCTGTGGCAGCGCGCACCTAACCTGTCGGCCGCCGAGCGCCAGCTCGCCTGGGACACCACCGATGCCTTCGAGAACATGGTCTGGCTGCTGAACCGCTGCGCAGTTAGCCTATCGCCTTCAGTCCCCAAGACTTCGACAGCGATTCAGACGAAGGTCACTTAAATCGCGTAAATCTATCTGGCAGCCTTCAAGCTCGCGCCGCCGAAAGTGCTATTGCTGGACTACCGCGGATAGGAAATTTGCGGTTACCGCGCGTTCTTCTGCCGAAATCAGCACTGGCAGCGTCAGGAGTAGCCGGCTCGCGTCCGCGGTACGCCCCATGCGGTATTTCAAATTAATTGTTGCGTAATCATAACAATTTAATCATAATAATATTAAATGATTAGTAATCGCATCCAAATATTCCGTACCGACCGGGGCCTTTCCCGCAAAGAGCTGGCGGCCCTCGTCGATGTGAACCCGCAAACCATCGGGTTCCTCGAGCGGGGCGGCTACACCCCCAGCGTGGAACTGGCGCTGCAGTTGGCACGCGTCTTCGGCGTTTCCGTCGAAGCCGTGTTCTCGCTAGAGCCCTTCCCGCCCCTCGCGGCACAGATTGGTGCACCCCCCACTACCCCGATAGGAGACACACCGTGAATGCAGCTGCCCCCACCCCAAGCAAGGCCCCGAGCAAGGCCTACCTGCACTTCAGCCGCACCACCGCGCGCGCCCTCTCCGTCGGCGCGCTGGGTTCGCTGTGTCTGTCGTTCGCCTTGAAGTTCCTGCTCGCGGACGAACCCGGGCCGCAGCACGCAGTCTTGCAATTGACGGTCGGTGTTCTGGGCTTGGCGGGAATGGTGGCCAGCGTCCTGCTGTTCCTGTCCACCTATAGCTTCCGTGCTAACGCGCCGGACGCGCAGATTGACGAGCGCGAAGTGCTGGAGCGCAACCGCGCGTATTTTCGTGCCTACCAAACGCTGGTCTTCGTGCTGCTGCTCAGCTACATCGTCACCGAGATCCTCGAGAAAGCCTTCGGCTGGATCCCCACTCGCGGGATCGTCGCCAACTTCCTCACCCTGCTCATCTTCGCGGCGCTCACCTTGCCCGCTGCCATCCTTGCATGGTGGGATGCAGGCGAGGAAGGCTGAATGCAGCCCGGCGCGCTCGATAGATCCGCCGCAGGCCGTTTGGCACCCTCCCGACCACACCCCATCTTTACGATACGGCCCTTTGCAGCCCCAAGTCGCACGCCGTATGTACGCCTCCATCATTCTTCCCACCTACACCGAACGTGAGAACGTCGGCCAGATGGTCGAGGCCTTGCGTCGGGTGTTCGGCGACCGTCAGGACTGGGAAGTCGTGATCGTCGTCGACGACTCCCCCGACGACACCTAGGAACACGCGCAAGAACTGGGCGCCACGGAACCGCGCGTCCGCTCCTACCGCCGGCTGGACCTCCGCGGCTTGTCGTGTGCCATCATCGACGGCATGAGCCTCGGCGTGGGCGAGCGCTTACTCGTCATGGACGCCGATTTCCAGCAAGACAAGCTGCAGGAGTTCGCAAGCGAACCGCCGCCTACTGCCTGCGCCACGCCTTCGCCTCAATATCTTTGTCTTCCGGTGCGCCGGTTGGGTGGGTGTCTACGACGCTTGCTCACAGGGACGCGTATCAGACGCTGAAGACGTACGCCAAGTGGATTCCGAGTGCCATGCCCGAGGCTGGGTCACGGATGCTAAGGCACGATGAGGGCACGGACGTTCAAAAAGACCGGTAAAAAAAGCGTATGCGGATGGTTCGACTGCACCGGCGCCATTTTTGCCCGTTGTTCAGTTAGGTTGTGCCGCCCTCGCGCTACTGTTGCGCTAGCGCAGCTCTACGGTAGATAGCCAGAACTCGCGCGCGCCTTCACCGCCCATTTTGTAGAGCATCACCGGGCCGACATGCCGGAGGTCTAGTCGTCGATTGCGCGGTCCTGTTGCGATTCGCTCGAGCGGGATTTCAATCATGCGACGGCTGGTTGGCGCAATGACCTCAATTCCCTCGAAGCGGTCGCTGTAGACGCCGTTATGTATGCGATCCTGTACTCGGATATGTAAGGGCAGTTCCACGTGTGTTGGATTCGTCACATCGATATGCAGCGTATGTTGGGGGCGCCAGTCGGATAGCGGCTCATCTAAGACGACACCGGCATAGGGGCGCGTCGTGAGTGGCACGCGCAGCGCCAATTCCCCGGGTGTGTGCGCAAATGCGGTCGGTAGGGTACCCAGTTCTGGTGCGGTGTCGGTCAGAGAGATGAGCAGCAGGTCCAGTGTATGTCGAGGCTTAAACAGAACGGGTGCCATCATCGCTCGATCAGTGTAGGCGGCACTGACCCAGACAAGCGGCGCGAGTGTGACGGTCGCGATGAGTGCGGCAGTCGCTAAAAAAAACCAACTCGCTTTTGTGCCGATGGTGCCGCGCCGGCAACGCGGATCGAACGCTGCGAGTAGTGACAGTGCACAGATGATGCCGCGCACGTCGAGCACGACGTCTCGCAGGGCGGGGTCTCGATGCGTAATGATCTGCGCGAGCTCCGTGAAAATGCCGAGTGCCGTGCCGACCAGCAGTGTGGGTAGATAATCACCGAGTGGCCCACCGAACGGACGTACGTGCCGGCGGATCCCGAATAAACCGACAGCGATCAAGCCGAATACGACGGGATGCCCGAACTTTTGCAGAGAATGAAGGATCAGCGGCCGACCGGGCACTTCCACGTACAGTATCGCCAGCGCCAGTAGCGTCACCGCCGTAAATAGCATCCAAGGTGGTAGCCGCGTCAGTTGGCGAGGCCACACCAGATTCGAGGAGTCTTGCTGCGGATGCGCCATGTCCTTAACGCGTCCCGTTAGCTTTGGCGGACTTTCGATTCGACATGCTGAGCGAGTAGCGCAACGGTTGGGTAATCAAAGAGTTCCGTCAGATCGATGATTCCAGGAAATTGTCGATCGATCTCCTCATGAATTTGAATCAATGTGAGTGAACTGGCGCCGATTTCAAACAGGTTGTCATCCAGAGAGACGGTTTTTCCTGCAAGCGCCTCTGCGCAAATGGCCAGTACACGAGCCTCGATGCCATCGCCGGCGTCGCGGTGTGTTTGCTGACTCTCGCGTAGGCGATTAAGTGCAGCCATGTCGTCCGCGAATTCACCGGCGACGAATGCTTGTTCTAGCGCGACCCGTTGTATTTTTCCGCTCGTTGTCTTCGGGATGCGCTTGACGGGCACGACATGCGCGACCTCAAGGCCCGCATGCTCGTTCACGAGCCGCGTCACTTCTTGCGCAAGTGGCAGAAATTCCTCGAGCGAGCCACGGTGTAGTACGAAGAAAGTCAGTTCATCGCTTTCGGCGCCGGTCGGGCGGCAACCGGCGGCGGCGACTTTGCCGAGTTCAAGGCCGTGGGCTTGCTGGGCAAGGCCTTCGAGATCGTGCGGGAAATAGTTCTGGCCATTGACGAAGATGATTTCCTTCGCCCGGCCGGTGACAAAGAGATCTCCATCGACCAGGACGCCGAGATCGCCGGTGTCAAGCCAGCCCGCGTCGTCGAGGGCGCGTGCGTTGGCCTCAGGTTCCTCAAAGTACCCCTTCGTGACGTTGTCGCCGCGAATGAGGATCCGGCCCACGCAGCCTGCGTCTACGGCAGGGCCATCGATGTGGGCGATTTGCACTTCCGTGCCAGGGATGGGGTGTCCCACATTCATGAGTGGTAGCGCATTGCTAGAGTCAGCGGACACAAAGCCGGCGGGTGCGCCAGGATTGAGTTGGTGCCGATCGAAGTGCCGATGGACGTAGGCGCTGCCGGGCTGCGGGAAGGTAACCGCCAGGGTTGCCTCGGCGAGCCCATAGACGGGAAACATGGCATTTCGTGCCAGGCCGTAGGGCGCCATTTGGTCCATGAACTCGTCACACAGAGCGACCGAAATGGGTTCTGCGCCATTGAACAGTACGCGGACGGCAGACAGGTCCAGACCTTCCAGTGGTCGTCCATCCAATACTTTGAGGAAGTGTCGATAGCCAAAATTAGGCGATGAGAGAATGGTGGCGCGAAACTCAGAGGCGAAGCGTGGCCAGAGTAGAGGACGACGGATGAATAGTTCCGTCGGCATCAAGTAGTTCTCGATGCGGTTAGAGAACATAAAAATGTGTTTGCCGATCAGGCCCATGTCGTGCGTCAACGGCATCCAACTGAGCGAGATATCCGACGCACAAAAGCGTGCTGCAGCCGTCGCCCCACGCAGATTTGCAACAACGTTGCCGTGCGTCAGCACGACGCCCTTCGGTAGGCTGGTGGATCCCGAGGAGAATTGGATGAAGGCAGTGTCCTCTGGGCGGGGACGGACGGGTATGCCCGGTCGGGATAGATCGCCGAGGTTTTCAACTAAGACGGCTCGCTGCTCTAGGCGCGCGAATGTTTCTGATTCGCCGACCGTGGCGGCGAACGCGCCGATGCGCTCAAGATTTCTGCGGTCGGTATACAGCAGCGGGTTGCCGAGTTTGCGGGCGATACGCAGCAATTTGTGTCGGTGTTCGTCCGAGATTCCGACGGCGAGCGGCACGGGCACGACGCCACCTGCGAGGGCACCCCAGAACCCTTCGATGAACTGCTGATTGCTGTTCAGGAAGATGATCATCTTGTCGCCGGGTACGGCGCCGGCGGCTTGCACATGGCCGAGGATGCCCAGTGCATTGTCGTACAACGCACGGTAGGGGACGGTGCGCCGGTCGTGCTCCCCTTCGAGATAGTGAATCGAGCGCTCTGCGTCGCGATTCGCTTCGAGGATCTCAAGCAGGGTGTCTTGTGTCATTCGTATGCTTCCATACTGGTGCTAGGCGTCAGCGGGGGTGTAAGCGCATGCGGAATTCGCCGCGCGTCCGCAGATTGATTGCCGCTTCGATTTCGAGCGGGCCTTCATCGAGGTATTCCATTCGCCATCGGGATGCTACCCGGGCTATGTGTACGGTCATTTCGTACATCGCAAAGTTCTCCCCGACGCAATGGCGAGGCCCGGCTGCAAAGGGGATGTAAATCCAGCGATCCCGCGGATCATCGTCCAGAAAACGCTCAGGTCGGTAGGCAGTCGGCGCATCCCAATGCGCAGGATGTCGTTGAATCAAGTACGGGCTCAACATGACATCGGTGCCCGCCGGAATGCGATGCCCCGAGAGTACATCGTCGGCGATCGTGCGGCGACTGAGGATCCAGCCTGGGGGGTACAGACGCATTGCCTCGAAGAGGGCCGCTTGGGTATGTTGCAGGCCCTCCACATCGGCGTAACTGAGGCGCACCGCGGGGTCGAGGCCGGCCACCTCGGCAGCGACACGCGCATCCGCTTCTGGATGCGTTGCCAACAGGTACCAAGTCCAGTTCAGCGCGCTGGCACTCGTTTCGTGGCCGGCCACAATCAGCGTCATGGCTTCGTCCAACAGTTCCCGGTCCGGCATCCGCGCGCCCGTTTCCTTGTCGCGGGCTGCCATCAGCATGCCTAAGAAATCGTGTCGTTCCAGTCCCTCAGTACGGCGACGTGCCACCAGTTCACCGACCAGGCGAACAAGGCCTCGGAAGCGGTACGCAAACTGCAGATCGCGCGCGGCATGTTCGGTCACCAGTGCAAAGGGGTTTTGGCCCATGCGCTCGGTGAGCCACGCCAAATCTTCGCTGAAGATCGCTCGTACGATGATCGATAGCGTCAGTTCGCTCATTTCGGCGGTGATCGATACCGGCTCCCCCGTTTCGGCGGCGCGCGTCCAGAGCGCCATACGCGCTTCCACCTCGGCATCGATCGTGGTCGCAAAGTGCTCGATGACACGGCGGTGGAAGAAGGGCTGGATCATGCGGCGCTGGCGCCGCCATAAATCCCCTTCGCTGGTCATGATGCCGTCACCGAGCAGGATACGGACTCGATCCAGGCCCACACCTTTGGTGTAATTGCGGTGATTTGTGACCAAAACCCGCTTGATATCCGCCGGATTGTTGAGAATCCACGTGTCGGAATGCCGCCCGGGGGCGTGTATACGGAACAGATCACCGGAGCGGTCGGTGGCGGCCACGAGTCGGTCGAGCGAGTCCTCGGTCGAGCCGACGTCAAAAGCGTCGGGGTCGAGCGGCGGGGGCAGCGGGCTCGCGCTATGCTGTTCGAAGGTGCGGGGCATGGCGGCGCTGCTGATGGCGAGGGACGTGAAACAATTGCCGAGTTTACATCACGTTGCAGTGCCGGCGCAGCCGTGGTTGGGGCTGGAGGCTGCATTGGCGCAGGGCGTACCCGCTGCGCGCCTCGCGGTGGTTGCGCGCCAGCGGCAACCCCGCGACCGTGTTGCCCGGCTGCTGGGGAGCGCCTTACTGGCGGCAGCGGCCCGGCGGCATGGGCTTGCCTTTGATCCGTGGTCCGTACAGTACCCCCAAGGTGGCCCGCTCTATTGGCCTGGGGGGCCTGTGTGCAGCCTCTCGCATAGCGCGGATCATGTGGTCTTGCTTCTCGGTCCTGAGGCGCCGGTGGGCGTCGACGTGGAGTCCCCGGGCGCTGTTTCGGCAGCGGATTTGCGCTTGGCCCTGCCGGTTAGCCTGCGCGAGGCGGTTGCGGCCGGTACCGTAGACGCCACGGATGCCTGGATGCAGGCCGAGGCGGCCCTCAAGGCGGCAGGTGTCGGGCTCTCCGGATTGCCGGACGTGGTCTTTGCGTCGGCAGGGCGCGCCCGGGTACGCGATTTGGCATTGGTGCTGCGGCCCGTGTCCTTGGGCGGTGGCGCGCAGTGCTGGTGTGCCTTGGGTGAGGCATGGGCAGAGCGGCCGATTCAGGTGGTGGGTCATCAGGTCGCCGACCTCGTCCGGTTGCTGGAGTCGGCGCAACCCCTCAGAATCCCGGCTCCTTGAGGAGTGCCATGACCACATCGGACCATCAGTCAGCGCCGGACCCTACCGCGACCTATCAAGGGCGGGAATTGACGGCGCGGCGCCGATGGCTGTACCGGATCGCGACCCCCATAGGCTTGCTTCTGGTGCGCTTCTTTTGGGCGACCTGCCGGATTCGGTTGGTGCTGGGTGAGGCGCAGGCGTTAGAAGGCCTCAAAGATGGACCGATCATTCCAGTGTATTGGCACCAGCATCAGCTGTTTTTGGGAAAATATCTGATTGGATTGCGTCGCATCGGTATGGATCCAGGTTTTCTAATCAGCCCTTCGGTCGATGGCGAGATTCCGTCGCGGATCGCCCAGCGGCACGGGTGTCACGTGATCCGCGGGTCGTCCAGTCATACCGGCGCACGGACGCTGCGCGACTACTATCTGGCGCTGCAGAAAGGCGTTTCACCGGCGATCACGGTCGATGGCCCCACGGGCCCCGCTTTTGAGTGCAAGCCTGGGGCCGTCATGCTGGCGCAATTGTCCGGGCGGCCGATCGTGGCGCTGTCCTTCCATGCAAGTCGCGCTTGGCTGTTCCACAAGTGGGATCGGTTCGTACTGCCGAAACCATTCTCGACGATCACAATCGCACTGGGTGCCCCGCGATATGTCCCTAAGCGGATCGATGCGCCAGTGACAGAACGCCTACAGAAGGAAATCGACGCCGAACTAAAGGCGCTGTATCGGCAAGCAAGAGAATCTGCGGTTTAAGCGCAGGCGTGATCGGGATCTGCGCAGTGCGAGGGTTCGAGCTGAATGGTCGAATGCCGGATACCGAACTCGCTGACCACGACCGCTTTAATTTCCGCTAGCACGAGGCCCGTGTCCGCCCCTTCAGCCAGGCTGGCGTGCAGGGTCAATAGGGGTTGCGATGGTGTCAGCGACCACGCGTGTACGTGGTGTACGCCGAGTACGCCGGGTACCTTGTGCACGATTCGCTCAGCGAGTCGCTCGGCATCGAAGCCTTCGGGCGTCCCTTCCTGCAACACGTGTGCTGAATGCACTAGCAGCGGCCAGGCACTGCGTGCGATCAGCGCTGTGACCACGAGCGACAGCCAAGCATCGGCGGCCAGCCAACCGGTGCCCATCACAATCAATGCCGCCGTGGCTGCAACCGCGGCGCCGAGTAGATCGGAGAGCACGTGCAAGTACGCGGCACGCATATTCATATCGCCGTGGTGCCCGTGCAGTAGTGCGGCAACCACCAGATTGACCGCAATGCCGCCCGTGGCGACCGCGAGTGCGATACCGGCGCGGATCGGGTGGGGGTCTGTCAGACGGAACCCCGCCTCGATGACGATGGCGGCCACGATGCCCAGCAGCACCAAAGAATTGATGAAAGCGGCGAGCACGCCGGCACGGCTGTGCCCGAACGAGCGCTGACGGGACGCAGGCCGTTGCGCGAGACGCTGCGCGCCGTAGGCGAGGGCCAAGGCGAGCGTGTCCACGAACAGATGCCCTGCGTCTGCCAGGAGCGTTAAGGAGCCCGACCACCAGCCCCCCATCGCCTCGACAAGAGTGAATGCGCCAATCAGCCAGAAGGCAATGCCCAGTCGCTCGCCAGCGTGTGCGTGGTTGTGCCCCTGCTCGTGATCATGGTCGTGGTGCTCCTGCGGCGCAGGAGATGGGCGGTGCGTATTGGACATGTCGGCACTCTAGGGGCGCGCCGGAAAAGACGCAAAAATATATAATTAATCTATTATAAACATATAGTTATATGTCACATCTAGAAAATAGTGACAGAATGCATCGCAATATGCTGAAGTAATAGCCACGATGGGGAGGCCATCAGGTCTCGACAAGTCAGTATTGGTGGAGGGTCAGCACGGCGATGGCAACTAGGACGAGCCTCGACGATCGCGGGTTAACCGCCTCGGATGTCCTCGCGCCGCAGCGCTGGGCGTCCCCGCTTTCCCGTGCGGGGCTTGGGCTAGACGTGGCCTGCACGAAGATTGCCATTGACCTCCAATCCTTGTCTGGACCCGGGGCCGTTGAGACCATTCGGCGAGATCTGGATCTGTTGCGCGAGGCGACAGGGACCGATGCTGCGTTTTACGCGGCTTTTGACCGATCGGCGCTCACAATTGAGTCGATGGAGATCTCCAAAGGCTTGTTTGTATCCTGTTCGCCCGAAGTACTGCGCGGGCTGCCGCTGGCGAAACTCCCATGGATACGCGAGCGCCTTGGTCACAATCGGTTATTGGAGTTGCGCGATACGCTCACCGCTCGTCGTGAGCACGCCGCTGAGGCCCAGCGCTTCGGCGAACTAGGCATGCGTTCTGTGCTGCTCGTCGGCGTTGCTGTCTGCGGTCAGCCACAGGGCTTTTTAGGCCTCGCTACCGCCGGGCCGTGTAATTCGTGGGATGTGAATCTCCACCTTTCATTAAAGCTCATGGGCAGCAGTCTCGCCGCTGGCTTGGAGCGATTAGCCCTAGAAGAGGAGTTGGCTTCGCTGCGGACACGCGGCGCCCTCGCGGCGGCCTGTTCGAGTGAAGGCGTCTGGGACTACGACGTGTTGAACCGACGGACCTGGTTCTCGCCCCGATGGAAGGAAATGTTGGGGTACGCCGCCGACGAGTTGGAGGGCGCGCCAGACTGGACCAAGCTGATTCATCCGGACGACTTGCCGCGGGTTACTGAGGGTATCCGTGAGCATATCGCGGGCCAGACAGACGTTTTCGAGAGCACCCATCGCGTCCGCCATCGAGACGGTGATTGGCGCTGGATCCTCTCGCGTGCTCGTGCCGAGATCATCAATGGCACCCTGCAGCGCCTAACGGGCGTGGAACTCGACGTCACGGAACGGCGTCTATATGAAGATGCATTGTTCCGGGAAAAGGAACGCGCGCAGATCACGCTACGCGCGATCGGTGATGGCGTTATCACTACCGATGAGCGCTCTCTGATCGAGTACCTGAACCCCGTTGCTGAACAATTGACCGGTTGGAGCTTGGACGAAGCGATGGGGCGTCCCGTGGACGAAGTTTTTCGGGCCTTTCACGAAGAAACATGCGAGCCCATTGAAAGTCCGTTGGCTGCTGCGGTGCGTAGAGCGCGGCCGGTGAAGTCTGGACGCCCGTCACTGTTCATCCGTCGTGATGGCAATGAGTTGTATCTGCAAAGCACCGCCTCCCCAATTCGGGATGGTGGTGGCGTCGTCATCGGCGGTGTGCTGGTATTCCACGACGTGAGTGAATCCAGAGAGCTGAATCGTAAATTGACTTATCACGCGAGTCACGACGCGTTGACTGGGCTTGTTAATCGCCACGAATTCGAGATGCGCTTGGATAGGGCCTTGGTCAGCGCTAAAGCACGTGAGAGTTCTTTCGCTTTGTGTTTTATCGACCTTGATCAATTCAAGATCGTGAACGATACCTGTGGCCATGCCGCTGGCGATGCGCTACTCGCGCAAGTCGGTCAGCTGTTAAAGTCTAAAATTCGCTGGCGCGACACGCTGTCTCGTTTGGGTGCCGATGAATTTGCCGTTTTGCTGGAGGCTTGTTCCTTAGATGAGGCGATGGTGATTGCGGAGACGTTACGCGAAGCCGTCGCTGAAAATCGCTTCCAGTGGGAAGATCGCACCTTCCGTCTTGGCGCAAGTATTGGCGTGGTGCCACTCACTGGCGTAAACAGCGACTCGGCTTCCCTGTTGTCTGCAGCTGATTCGGCCGCGCAAGCGGCTAAGGAACAGGGCCGTAACCGTATACATTGCTTCGAGGAAAATGACCTCGACCTGATGCGTCGCCGCCGCGAGATGCAGTGGGCGGCGCGCATCACGACGGCGCTAGAAGATGGTCGCTTCGAATTATATCGGCAGGAAATCTTGCCCTTGCAGGCGGAAGAACCAGGTAGCCACTACGAAATTCTGCTGCGCATGCGTGATGAGCAGGGCAAGGTCGTGACACCGGAGCAATTCATTACGGCTGCGGAGCGTTATGGCATCACGCCGGCTATTGATCGTTGGGTCGTTGAAAACACGTTCCGTTGGCTAGTATCTGAAGCCGACGAGCGGGATAAATTGGCGCTGTGTTCGATCAATCTGTCGGGCCAGAGTCTGGCCGACGACAAGTTTTTGCCTTTCGTCATCGAGCGTTTTCATCGCACGGGATTGGATGCTCGAAAAATTTGTTTCGAAATTACCGAGACCGCAGCCATCGCCAGTTATTCCCAAGCCATCCGTTTCATTCACGCATTGCGTGAGCTTGGGTGTCGCTTTGCGCTGGATGATTTCGGTACAGGACTCTCTTCGTTCGGATATTTGAAGCACTTCCCGATCGACTTCCTGAAGATTGACGGCAGTTTTGTGAAGGAGATCCTGCGGGATCCGATCGATCGTGAAATGGTTCGGTCGATCAATGAGATTGGCCATCTCACGAACAAAAAGACCATTGCGGAATTCGCCGAGAACGAAGAGATCATTACGATGCTCCGTGGCCTTGGCGTTGATTATGCGCAGGGTTATGGGGTCGGTCATCCCCAGCGTATCTATGCGACGGCCACAGATATGGAGTTCGGTTTAGATCGCTAAGTAGCTGCGTTTTTAGGCAGTCACTTGCAGTCGCATGGATAAGTCCACAGCGCGCAGGTGTTTGGTGATTGCGCCGATCGAGATAAAGTCGACCCCTGTTTGTGCGACCGCCCGGATCGTGTTCATGTCGATGCCGCCGGAGGCCTCTAAGCGAAGGGGGCGCGCACGCTGACGATTACGTGCAACGGCAGTGCATAAATCCTCCAAGCTAAACTCGTCGAGTAGAACCATATCTGCCTCGGCTGCGAAAGCGTCCTCTAGTTCAGTGAGCGTCTCGACCTCCACTTCCACGAGGATGTGCGGGGACAGTCGGCGAGCGGCGGTGACAGCGGCAACAATAGATCCAGCAGCGGCAATATGATTTTCCTTGATAAGGATGCCATCGTAGAGACCCATTCGATGGTTCTTCCCTCCACCGCAACGAGCTGCATATTTCTGCGCTTGACGTAGGCCGGGGATGGTCTTGCGGGTATCTAAAATCTGGCAGTGCGTGCCGGCGATAGCGAGGACGTAGCGGCGCGCAGCGGTGGCAGTGCCGGAAAGCGTTTGCAGTAAATTCAGTGCGCTGCGTTCTGCCGTCAGCAGCGCCCGTGCGTTGCCCTGCGCTTCAAACAGGCACTGACCGGCATGGATTGCGTCGCCGTCAGCGGCATGCCATTGCACGGCAACTGAGGGGTCGATTGCCGCATAGACCGCATCGACATAGGCGCGTCCGCAGAGCACGGCGTCTTCACGCGTGATCACGCGGGCTCGGCCATGGGCGTGGGCATTGATGAGGTGCGCGGTCAGATCGCCGTCGCCTACATCCTCAGCGAGGGTGCGGGCAACGACGGCATCGAGGTCGGGGGGGAGGTGGGCGTCCATTATCGTAGGGTAACCAGGCGCGCCGAAAACAGCATCAGGGGGACACCCGACGAGCCCACTAGCCGGTCGGGTGTGCCGGTGGTGGGAGCGCGGAGCGCTCCCACCACGATCATCAGAACGGCAGGCCGTGGTTCTGGCCGCCCATGCACATCAGCATAGGAATCGACAGCAAGAAGTTCACGCGGGAGGCCAACATCGCCACGCGGCGTGCCGTGGCCTTCTCAGCGTCCGTCGCAGCAACCAGACCCAGTATTTTCTTCTGGTTTGGCCAGATCAGCACCCAGACGTTGAAGAGCATGATGCTACCCAGCCAAGCGCCTACGCCGATCACGCGCGAGCCATCGGCCAGCATGAACGCTTTTGCGAGTACGCCTGTATGCAGCAGATATGCCGCACCGGTGAGCCAGGTCACGACAGCAGCCCAACGGAACCACAGCAAGGCGCGTGGTGCGATGTACTTGGAGATGCCGGCGCCGCCCGGGCCCCCTTGGTCAGCCGCCGCAGCCGCGAGGCCAGGCATCTGCACAACGTTGAAATAGTAGAGCAGGCCGATCCACATGACGCCTGCCATGATGTGCAGCCAACGCGTAAACGCCAAGTGGTTAAAGCTCACGGAGCCCGAAAGAATGGCGACGATCACGACGGCGAGGAGGACGCCGGTGACAATCGAGCCCTTGACGGTATTGAGTGGATTCATCGGTAAGGAAACCCCTTGATAGGTGGAATTACGGCAACGGTAACCCGAGCCGTCTGGCTTAGGTAGAATAGGGGTTTACCGAAGCCCCTTCAACCCGGGCGCTTTGCCCTGCTTTGTTTCGGGATTACTTGAAAATGAGTGCCTTAAGTCCCAATTCTCCTTGTATCGGGGTCTGTAACCTGAGCCCGGCGGGTTGGTGCCAAGGTTGTTATCGTACGATGGGCGAGATTACCGGGTGGTTGAGGATGGATCCGGCCGCTCGATGGGCGGTCGTGCGAGCGGCTGAGGCCCGTCGTGTGGCGGCTGCCCCCTCTGGGGTGGCCGTCCAGAGAATAAGTACTACTTTTGGAGGTTGAGACAGTGAGCAATTCTAACGTCGGTGAGCGGATTCAGGCCCATTTGGGCGCCGCCCCGGTGGTGATTTTCATGAAAGGCACGCCGGATTTCCCACAGTGCGGCTTTTCTGCGCAAACAGTGGCTGCGCTGAATGCCTGCAAGGCCAACTTCCACGCGGTCAATATTTTTGAGGACCCGGAACTTCGCGAAGCGCTCAAGCAGTTTTCTAACTGGCCGACGTACCCGCAGGTCTACCTCAAGGGCGAATTGTTGGGCGGTTGCGATATCGCGCTGCAAATGTACAACTCAGGCGAGTTGCAGACGACTCTGGCAGAGGCGGGCGCGCTCGCCTGATCAGCCGTCTTCGGGCTCTGGCGTCGGCTCCATGGTGCTGTCCGGGGCGCCTTCGCGCAGTTCGCCCCGTTCCAGGGCGCGGGCCATGCGCCGGCGCGCCAAGTCGTAGATGGGTTTGAATTGGTTGCAGGCGTCGCAGAATAGGTCTGCCGTCTGCTCGGCGTCGTAGCGAGCGGAATGCGCCGAACTACTGTCCCATTCGAGTCCCGAGGCAATCACTGCTTTTGAAAGCACGGTCTGCCCGTAGGCGACCCCCGCGACGGTGGCGGTATCAAAACAACTGAATGGGTGGAACGGGTTGCGTTTGATGCCGGTACGCGCAACGGCTGCGTTCAGGAACCCTAAATCAAAGGCGGCATTGTGCCCGACCAGGATCGCACGGGTGCAGCCAGTGTCCTTCAGTGCGGTGCGTACTTCTTTGAACAGGCGTCCCAGCGCATCGCGTTCAGGTAGGGCTGGACGCAGCGGATGATGCGGATCGATGCCGTTGACGGCGAGGGACGCAGGATCCATGCGGGCGCCGGGAAACGGCTGCACGTGAAAGCGCCAAGTGTCCGCTCGGCGGAGCCTGCCGTCCGGGTCTAGCGAGAGGATGACGCCGGCGATCTCCAATAGGGCATCAGTCGCGGCGATAAAGCCGCCAGTTTCGACGTCGACGACCACGGGCAGAAAGCCCCGGAAACGTTCCTTCATTTCGTAGTGGTCGTTCATCTTCGTCCGTTTAGCGCGTGGTGTCTTCGAGCAACTTCCAGGCGATCATCTCGCCGGCGCGGAAGGGTACCAGTTCGTGCTCGCCGAAACTGTAGCTCTGTGGCGGCGACCAGGATTCGCGGGCTAGGGTGATCAAATCCGTATTGCGGGGCAGTCGATAGAAGTCGGCCCCGTGCATGCTCGCAAAGCCCTCTAACTGACTGAGGGCGCCGGCCCTATCGAATGCTTCAGCATACAACTCGATGCCGGCGTGGGCGGAGTAGATGCCGGCGCATCCACAGGTGGTTTCTTTGGTGTGACGCGCATGGGGTGCGCTGTCGGTGCCAAGGAAAAACTGCGGGCTGCCAGAGATCGCAGCTTCCACTAAAGCAGTTCGATGCTGTTCGCGCTTGAGGACCGGCAGACAGTAGTAATGTGGTCGAATGCCGCCCTGGAAGAGTGCGTTGCGGTTAAGTAATAGATGCTGCGGCGTGATCGTCGCGGCGACGCGAGGACCGGCGGAGCGTACAAAGTCGACCGCTTCCCGTGTTGTTACATGTTCGAAAACGATGCGCAGCAGTGGGAATCGCTCCCGTACCGGGATCAAGACACGGTCGATAAAAATGGATTCACGATCAAAGACGTCCACCGCAGGGTCCGTGGACTCGCCATGCACCAGCAACGGGAGATCGTGCGCTTCGAGTGCTTCTAGTGCTTCGTACGCACGCTCCAATCCTGTGACGCCCGCATCCGAATTGGTGGTCGCGCCGGCAGGGTAATACTTTACCCCGTGCACGAAACCACAGGCCTTTGCGCGGCCAATTTCCTCTGCGTTCATCCCCTCGGTGAGATACAGCGTCATCAGTGGTTCGAAGCGGCTGCCAATCGGGCGAGCTGCGAGGATTCGATCCCGGTAAGCACCAGCCGCCGCGACGGTCGTGATGGGTGGCTTGAGGTTTGGCATCACCACAGCCCGACCGAAACGCTGCGCCGTATGGGCGAGGACGGCACTTAAAGCCGCGCCATCACGCAGGTGCAGATGCCAATCGTCCGGACGTATCATTGAGAAGTTCATGGCAGCGCCTCCTTAGGGCGCAATCAAACGTTGAAAATCAGCTGACTCGATTAATGCGTGCGCAAATCGTACGCCGAAGCCCGTGATCGTGTGTGGGACATGGGCCAACCCCCCGATCCTTTCAGCGGCTGACAGATCGCAGTGTACCCAAGGCAGGTTATTTGGCACGAATCGGCTTAAGAAACGGGCTGCATAAATATGATCCCCTTTGCCCCCGATGAGGCATTGCGCTACATCTGCGGTCGGGCTCTCGAGATCCTCGTCGAAGTCGTCAGGCATGGGGAAGCCATGCATGCGCTCGCCTGCAACGTGACCGGCATCCTCGACAATGGCGCGTAGTTGGGCGCGGTTGGTGAAGAAGCCCGAGATCCGTTCAGTGAGCGCCCCAACACAGGCACCTGTGAGGGTTGCAAAATCGATAATGGCCGCGGGCTTAGAGCGCGCCGCCAGGGTCAGCGTGTCTGCCAAAACCATCCGGCCCTCGGCATCCGTATGCGCGACTTGAATCGTTGTACCGTCCAGTGCGGTGATGAGGTCTTGCTGGGTGTAGGCCTTGGGGCCAATACGGTTTTCGGCGAGGGCGAGCCATGCGTCGACCGGGTGCGGATAATTAATTTGCGTCAGCGCAAGCAGCGTGCCGAGCGCTACGGCACTGCCGGCCATGTCTGTATGCATCATTAGCATCGAACTGGCGGTCTTTAGATTGTGTCCGCCGGTGTCGAAACAAAGGCCCTTGCCAACCAAGGCGATCGGCGCGCGCGTAGAACGTTTCTTGGGCCGATAGCGCAGATGCACGATAGCCGCATCTCGATTGGCGCTACCGGCGGTGACCGCCAGAAACGCGCCGGCGCCGAGTCGCTGCAGTCGCCGTTCATCGTAGGTATCGACGGTCCAACCTTGTTGCCGAGCGAGGGTGCCGATGGCTTTGCGATAACTACCCGGGGTCAATACGTTGGGTGGCAACTGGGTGAGCCAGCGGGCGAGGTGGGCGCCATTTGCGCTCGCAAGCGTCCGTTTTGGGGTGCCGCTGCGGACCCTTAGCGCGGTCGGGCGCCAGGCGTTGGGTGGTGTGCGTTTGGCGGTCGGCTGCGCCTCGGTTGCTGCCAACACTGCGGACACCAGCGCATCTGTGGCCATTGGTTCCTGAGAGGCTTCTACTAGGGTTATGATGCCGACCGCAGCAGGCCGGTACCGCGCGATCCCCTTCACAAGATGGGCAGCGAGAGCCAGCGTGGCATACGGCTCACCCGAGGCCGGCATCAGGCCGACCAGTGCGGGCAGGGGGCCTGGCAGCAGTACGGTGACAAAACCACCCGGCTTGACCTGTTGTCCTTCCAATGCACGCCGAATCAGTGCCCCGTGTGGCCATTGTTCCAATGCCTTGAACTGCTTGGCATCGATTAATGCAATCAATGAATGAATTTCATTCATCCATAAATCAGGTCGTTTTATTGCACTGCCAAAAAATCTAGGAAAATCAGCCTTTGGGAGCACTTTCACGGGCAAACCTCTTCTTGACCCTATGGGTCTAAAACCGGGATCATAGCGAAATCAATAGGAAGCGCCTTGCTTCGCATGGACGACCCAATCCGATGTCCGATCATACTCACGCGCTTGCGCCGTCTGAATTCGATCAAGATCCGTTGGAAACGCAGGAGTGGCTTGAGTCTATCGACTCCGTCCTTAAAGCGTACGGGCCTGATCGTGCACACTTCCTACTCGAGAGACTAATTGACCATACGCGCCGCGCAGGCGCGTATTTGCCCTTCAAGCCTAATACTGCCTACGTCAATACGATTGGTGTGGCACAGGAGCAACCGTATCCGGGCAATCGGGCGATCGAGCGCCGGTTGGAAGCGTACATACGCTGGAACGCAATGGCGATGGTTGTTGCCGCAAATAAACAGAGCGCTGAGTACGGGGGGCACCTAGCCAGTTATGCCTCCTCGGCCACGTTGTACGAAGTGGGCTTCAATCATTTTTGGCGCGCCCAGACGTCGACGCATCCGGGCGACCTTGTCTTTATGCAAGGCCATTCCAGTCCTGGGATCTACGCGCGCGCTTATCTTGAAGGCCGCCTTTCTGATGAGCAGTTGCGGCACTTCCGCAAGGAAGCCTCTGGAGATGGCCTGTCGTCCTATCCACATCCTTGGTTGATGCCCGATTTTTGGCAGTTTCCAACTGTCTCGATGGGTCTCGGTCCGATGATGGGTATCTATCAGGCCCGCTTCCAACGTTACCTAGAGCATCGCAGTATCGTTCCGGTGACAGACCGAAAGATCTGGTGTTTTCTCGGCGACGGCGAAATGGATGAGCCTGAGTCGATGGGCGCAATTACGATGCCGGTCCGTGAGGGTCTCGACAATCTCGTCTTCGTCATCAACTGCAATCTGCAACGTCTCGACGGTCCGGTGCGCGGTAACGGAAAAATCATTCAGGAACTTGAGGCTGCATTCCTCGGGGCTGGCTGGAATGTCATCAAGGT
>CAIVRI010000136.1 GCA_903908265.1 uncultured Pseudomonadota bacterium | reverse complement strand
CTTACGACGGGGTCCTCGAGCCCTATTTATTGGCGCCACTTTCAGCCTTTATGACGGCGATCGCGTCGCCGTGGTCGGTCCGAACGGAACTGGCAAGTCGAGTCTCTTTGCTTTAATCACCGGTGAGCTCGCCGTCGATGCAGGTGAGGTGTCGGTCCAGTCCGGTCACGTGCTCGCCGCGGTGGCACAGGAGGCCGAGGCAGACCCGCGTGCGGCGGTAGAGTTTGTCCTCGACGGCGATCGGGAACTGCGTCTCGTAGAGGCCGAGCTTGTGGCAGCTGAGCGCGCGCAAGAGGGTGTCAAGGTCGGCACTTTGCACGCGCGGCTCGATGCCATCGGCGGTTATGCGGCACGTGCGCGCGCCGCGCGTCTGCTGGCAGGTTTGGGCTTTGATGCCGCCGCCATCGAGCGTCCGGTTGCAGAATTCTCCGGCGGCTGGCGACGGCGCCTCGCTTTGGCCCAAGCGCTGATGGCACGGTCGGACGTACTGCTACTCGATGAGCCAACCAACCATCTTGATCTGGATGCGGTACTTTGGCTGGAAGATTGGCTGCGTAATTATCCAGGCTTGCTCGTCGTGATCGCCCACGATCGCGAATTTTTGGATCGCGTTATCAATCGAGTGGTCAGCATCGAAGGGGGCAAGGTCGAGACCTACACCGGCCACTACTCAGACTACGAAACACAGCGGGCGGATCGATTGGCACAGCAGCAGGTGACCTTTACGCGCCAGCAGCGCGAAATCCGCCACATCATGGATTTCGTTGCGCGCTTCAAAGCACAGGCCACCAAAGCACGGCAGGCGCAGAGTCGGCTCAAGATGCTGGAGCGCATGGAGCGTATCGCGCCGGCCCATGTGGACTCGCCGTTTGAATTTGCGTTCCTCGAACCCGCGAGGCTGCCGCGACCACTCCTGGTATTGGACGGCGCCAGTGCTGGCTATGGCGAGCAGATCGTGGTCGGCGGCGTCTCCATGAGCATTGCACCGGGCGATCGGATCGGACTGCTCGGCCGGAACGGCGCGGGCAAGTCGACGCTGACCCGGGCCTTGGCTGGCGTACAGAGCCTGCTGTCGGGACGTAGAACACCAGCACAAGATCTGCACGTCGGCTATTTCGCGCAGCATCAGATTGAAACCTTAGAGCCGGATTCGACACCGCTCGAACACCTCAAGCGGCTCGGCGGCGACGCCCTTGCAAAAGGCACAGAAGAAGAGCAGCGCACTTTCCTGGGTGGCTTCGGCTTCGCCGGCGAGCGCGTCTTTGAGCCGGTCGGCCCCTTCTCAGGCGGAGAGAAAGCACGACTCGTGCTGGCGCTGATCGTGTCGCGACGACCCAACCTACTGCTGCTCGATGAACCGACCAATCATCTTGATCTGGAAATGCGCCATGCCTTGGGGATGGCCTTGCAGGACTACACGGGTGCCATTGTCTTGGTCTCCCACGACCGCTACTTGCTCAAACTGGTGGCCGACACACTCTGGCTAGTCCATGACGGTCAGGCGCAACCCTTCGATGGCGATCTCGATGACTACGCCACCTGGCTGCGCAGCGCCGCCCAGACCAACCGCACCACCGGCAAAGCCGAGGAAGGCCCTAGGAGCGCTGCGGCAGACAAGGAACGGAAGCGCAACGACGCGGCCCGACGCGCGGCACTATCGCCGCTGCGCGCCCGGATTGTTCGCGCCGAACGGGAAATGGCGCACATTTCTGCCCGTCTGGCGCAGTTGGAGGGGCAACTGGCGGATCCCACCCTGTACGAACCCAGCGCCCGGGCGGCCCTGACTGGCCAGCTGGCCGAACAGGCCACTCTAAAGCGCCAGTTGGAGGCCACAGAAGAGATCTGGCTAGAGGCGTCGGAGACCCTCGAAGCCGCCACTGCAAATACGGACTGAGGGCCTTATACCCTGCGCTCGGGTTCGATTTATGAGGTTTTGCATGGCTTTTCCCGTCTAAATGTATAGTATCTGTACAGCTTCTATTGGAAATGCCCGACGCAGGCGGAGAGTGCCCATGTACACGATCAAGGCTGTCTCACAAGCCACTGGTGTCAGTATCGAGACCCTGCGCGCTTGGGAACGCCGGTATCGCATCGTCGAGCCGCTGCGCGACCCGAACGGACGTCGATCCTACGCGCCACCGGACGTTGTTCGTCTACGCAACTTGCGCGAGGCGACCGAACGCGGTCACGCGATTTCCAAGCTGGCGCGCTTATCAGAAGAGCAATTGGCGGCCGTCTTGGCGACGCCGGCACAGGAGGATCCCACCCGTTTCGCTGCAAATTCGTTCTCCGCCCAAATGCTCGCCGCTGCGGAGAACTACAGACCGGATCTGTGCGCCCAAGCCATGTCTATGGCCTTGGCGCTACTGCCCATCCTAGACGTGGTGTCGGCAGTCCTCTGTCCCGCGCTGGTCACTGTTGGCGAGCGCTGGCGTTCCGGCGATTTCAGCATTGCCCAAGAGCGCATTATCACCGGCACGGTACGCCGCCAAGTCGGCGCCGTGCTAGAGACCTACAGCAAGATTTCCACAAATGATCCTCTCGTTTTTGCGACCCTACCAGGTGAGCGCCATGACCTTGGTTTGCTCATGGGAGCGCTGATCGCTGCCTCCAAAGGCATCAACTGCCATTACCTGGGCGCCGATATTCCCGCGGCCGACATTGCCACGTACGCCACGCGCGTCCATGCCAGCGGCATCGCGCTGGCCTTCGTGATGGAAGATCAGCCGCTTGCGCTAGAGCCGGCACTCGCGCAGTTGCTGCAGCAGATTCCGCCGCAAGTCCATATCTGGGTCGGCGGTCGGGGCACGGCACAGTTGGACAGCGCGACCCTAGGCCCGCGTATTACGAAGATGCCCAACTACACGGTGTTCAACGCCGAACTCGATACGCTGCTAGCCGCTGCGCGCTAACTCAGGGTCTCTCCGCCCGTTCAATCGCGGCGGACACCGCAGTGACCAATTCGTTTGCCGCGGCGTCCCACGCGGCTTGATACGCAGCCACGACTTCGCCGCGCCGGTCGACGCTAGCCATCACCGCACCGGTGCCTGACACGGTCGCCAACAGGCGACGCTCCCCAGGAATCCCCAGCGTACCGCGCACGGTCACCCGCACCGTAGGACGGGCGGATCCATCCGAATAGTCCGCTGTGAATGCAGTAATGTCCGTCTGTAACAAGTAGCGGCCACGAAATGCGCTGCGCTCGGACACCACTGCCGAAATTGCGCCACTGGAGCGTAAAGCGTCTAGGAGCAGTCCTTCCACCATCTGTGGCAACGGCGCGGCCCAGCGCGCCGATGCGTACACATCACTGCGGCGGTCAGCGAGTGTGAGCACGAGGTGATCGGAATCCAGTCCTGCACGCGCCGTGGGCTTAGCCACCCACAACACGGCTTCGCGCATGGGCGCCACGTTCGGCAGTGTTTTCGAGGTCAGCACATAGACGTCCGGCGCAGGCGCTCGGCTCTGCAGCAGCCCAGTACAACCGGTCAGCGTCCACAGCAATCCGCTCAGCACAATCAGTCGCCAATTCATCGCGGAATCTCCACGCCACGAGCGGGCGCCTGATAGAGGAGTCGAGACGGGTCTTCTCGTAGGGATTTTGCCAATTCCCGAACTTCCGCAGCCGCTGCCCGACTCTCCGCTGCCAGCGCCGTCACCTCGCCGAGTCCCTGCCCGGCAAAGTCATCTATATCGGCTTCATGTCGAGCCAGCAAGGCATCCACGCGGCGACTCGCCGCCGCCAACCCATCCGACATGACTTTTAGATTGGCGAGCATCGCTTCGAGCTCCGGTCCCGCCGTATTGACCAAGTGTCCGGCGCCGCGCGCTGTGTCGCGCAAATCAGCCACCAGCCCTCGGGACTCGTGGATCAGTTGTGCCGCTTCACGAGCCGCCTGCGGGAGCGGCTCGGACAGGGCGCGGGCATTACGCATCACCGCCGACAAGGTGGCGATATTATCGTCAGCGAACAGCTTATTCAGTTGACGCGTCATGCGGGTGGCATCTGCGACAAGCGAAGGCATGCCGGCAATCAATCGATCGAAGTCGGACGTGGCCGAATGAATGACCGGGTACTCCTGACTGGGCACCTCGGGATTGATGTGCGCCTGCTCCGGCACCTGCGACAGATCGATAAACAACAGACCCGTGATGCCTTGCATCGACAAGCGCGCCACTGTCTCGGTACGGACCGGCGTGGCCTTATCAATATCGACCAAGACCAACACCCGATCGGCCGTGCGCGGATCGAGGCGAATGCGCGCCACGCGACCCACGTTCACGCCGAGGTACCGAACCGTACTGCCCTCCTGCAAGCCGCTCACGCTGCCGGTGAAGTAAACCTCGTAGCGTTGGTATTCATGCCGATCGCTGGAGTTCGTGTACCAAAGCACGAATACGGCCGCCATGGCCAGCACGACCAAGACGAACGTTCCCACCGCCACGTAGTTCGTTTCTCGATCCATCATGCCTCCCGAGCAACCCGACTGCGGGCGCCATGAAAATACTCGCGGATCCAGGGATGCGGGTGCTGCCCGATGCCGTCCAATGTATCGGTCACCATGGCCCCATCGACAATCACCCCAACATGATCACAAGTGCGATAGATGGTATCCAGATCGTGCGTCACCATCACCACCGTCAGCCCTAGCATGCGCTTTAGATAGACTAGCAATTCGTCAAAGTGTCCCGCCGAAATGGGATCCAGTCCAGCTGTCGGCTCATCTAGGAATAGAAGGGTCGGATCGAGTGCGAGCGCACGCGCCAGCGCCGCCCGCTTGACCATGCCACCGGATAACTGCGCCGGATACTTCGCCCCGGCCTCATCGGCCAAGCCTACCAAGCGCAGTTTCTGCACCGCCAAACCGCGCACGATCGGCTCTGGCAAACCGAGCGCCTCCAACATCGGCAGCTCAATATTCTCCAGCACGGTCAGGGAAGAGAACAGGGCTCCGTGTTGGAACGTCACGCCGTAGGTTCGCTTCACCTGCCGCAACGTGGAGGCATCCAGCCCTTTTAAAGCCTGCCCATTGATCAAAACCTCGCCGGCACGCGGCAACTGCAGACCTAAGAGCGTACGCAGCAACACCGACTTGCCGCTACCGGACCCGCCGACAATGCCGAATATTTCGCCGTGCGCAACCGTCATGTCCAACTCGTCATGCACGAGCTGTGAACCGAAACGATTCACAAGGCGGTGCACTGCAACAGCGGGCACAGGACTAGCCATTAAAAGTCGATCTCCCAGAAGATCACTGCGAAGAGCGCATCGGCGAGCAGCACCAAGAAAATCGACTGCACCACGGCGACCGTGGTCAGGCGGCCCAGCTCTCGGGAGGTCTCCCGTACTTGCAGGCCCCTAAAGGTGCCGATCAAGGCAATCAGAAACGCGAAAACCGGCGCTTTAATCAGTCCTGCCCAAAACGTGGTTGGCGCCATCGCTTCTTGCATGCGCACGAGAAACTGGTTGAAGGGGATATCTACAATCAGCCACGACAGCATCGCGCCACCGGCCAGACCCATCGCATCAGCGACAATCGTTAACAAGGGCAACGCGATGATCAGGCCCAAAACGCGCGGTAGGACCAATAACTCGATCGGATTGAGTCCAATCGCCCGCAGCGCATCGACCTCCTCGTTCAACTTCATCGCACCTATTTCGGCGGCAAACGCACTGCCGGAGCGACCAGCCACAATAATGGCTGTCAGCAAGACCCCGAGTTCGCGCAACACCGCAATCGTCACCAGATCGACGACGAAGGGTTGGGCACCGAACTGGCGCAACTGCTGTGCGCCGATATAGGCCACGATCACACTGATGAGAAAGGCGATCAGGGCCACGATCGGCACTGCTTGCAGCCCGGTCTCATAGACCTGACGGAGGATCGAGCGGGGCCGTAACCGCTTGGGATGACCGATTGCACCCCCCGCGACCGCATAGATACGGCCGAGAAAATCAATCACGCCACGGGCCGCATCGCCGCCGTGTACAGCCCAGCGACCGAGCCGATCGAGCGGCAGTAAGGCACCGACGGGCATCGCGTCGGCTGGCAAGGGCTGCGCAGCGCAGACCTCGGCATTTAATGTGTCGGTAAAGCCCAGCAATTCAGGGCGCGGGCTCGACCAACGAACCGATAGCCCTGCCTCTTCGGCCCGGCGTTCCAACCGGCGCAACAAATACGCGCCGGTCAGATCCAGCGCGTCGATGCGAGCCACCAACGTCAGTCCACCGGCAGGTATCGACGTCGTCTCGACCCAGTCGAAGCATTGCGCTGCCTCGGCGGCCGTCCAGCGACCAAGGACCGCGAGCACCGGAACGCCGTTCAGGTCTTCTACTGCAATAGTCATGACGAGAGTTTAGGAACGATCACAACGCCCGGGCCGCGCCAGCGCAGTGCGGCGACCAGAGTGAGCCGACGCCCAGAGCAGCGCCGCTACGGCGCAACGCATGAACCGCAACGCCTTCGGACGCCTGCCTCGCGACAACCGGATCTGTCATGCGCACGCTCCCAAGGAAAACCCCGCCCCACCTCTGGGGGGACCGGACCCATGCTAACAGCACAGGGCGGTCGCGCCCATCAGCGCGCGGGGTTTACCTAGCGCCCCCGGGGGGGCGCCCCATGGTGGTGCTGGGCGGCGTAGAACTCAGGCGGAGGGGTCGCGACGGCGCCGCACCTCGATGGCGCTGTAGACAAACAACGCGGCCACCAGAAGCCCGCCCCACAGTGCAAAGTCGCTGAAAAATCCCACTAGGTCGGTTTCGAGGAAGTGCCCGTTCAGTGCGAATTCGGTTCCCGTAGGACTGGCATTGACGGTTGCGATTGCGTTCGGGGGCAGGCTCATGCGGGCCCCGACGGACCCGAGCAGGTGTCTTGAGCCCAGCAACAGGTTTTCCAACAGCCCCAGACCGACTGGCACCAACAGCGCCACGAAGGTCGGCGAGCGCGGCGCAAACGCCGAGACCAAGAGCACCCATGCCATTAACGGCAAGGCCCAGAG
>CAIVRI010000135.1 GCA_903908265.1 uncultured Pseudomonadota bacterium | reverse complement strand
GGCCGCCGACCGCGGCCAGCAGGACCTCGACAACGCCAAGAGTGAGGCGTTGGCGATCGTTCGCGAGGCGCACGGTAAGGCCACCCAGATCGTCGACCAGGCTGCACGCCGGGCCGGTGAAATGGTGGATGATGCGCGTGGTACAGCCGCGACAGAAGGTGAACGGATCGTCACGGCAGCCCGCAACGAAGTGGTGACAGAAACTGCGCGCGTGCGTGGTGAGTTGCGCGCTGAAGTCGCGAAGCTTGCCGTCGCTGGCGCCGCGCAGGTGCTGAAGCGCGAAGTGGACGCCAAGGCGCACGCGGCCCTGCTCGACGAACTCGCTGAGCGCATCGTCGCTCGCTGATCCGGAGTACTCATGGCCGAAACCGCAACCATCGCTCGCCCGTACGCCCGCGCCGCCTTCCGCCACGCGGTGGATCAAAGTGCGCTGGCGTCTTGGTCGGCGGTGCTCGCGGTTGGTGCCGAGGTCGCGGCAGACCACTCCGCTGCAGCGCTGTTTGGCAACCCGCGTGTCACACACGCCGAACTCATTGAGTTCGTTGTGGGCGTCGCCACTGCAGCGGGCGCAGCGGTCAATGCCGAGGCTCGTAACTTCCTTGCGTTGCTCGCTGAGAATAACCGCCTCGCGCTCCTGCCGGAGATTGCGATCCAGTTTGAAGCGCTCAAAGCTGAGGTCGAGCATACGATTGATGTCGAGGTCACGACGGCGATGGCCTTGTCCGACGCGCAGCGCGCGAAGCTTTCAGGCGCACTGGCGCAGCGCTTCAGTCGTACGGTGCGTTTACACGAGACGATTGACGCCGAGTTGGTTGGTGGTGCGATCGTTCGCGCCGGCGACCTCGTGCTCGACGGGTCTCTCACGGGGCGCCTTGCGCGTCTCGAGCAACAGTTGTCCCAGCCGTAAGTCCCGCGGGACGCACGGCCGTACTGGTTAGGTAAGGAAAGCAGCATGTCCATCAAGGCTTCCGAGATCAGCGATCTCATCAAGGCCCGGATTTCGCAGTTCGATGCGGCCGCAGAGGCCAATAACGTCGGCACGGTGGTTAGCGTCACCGACGGCATCGTGCGCATTCACGGCCTCGCCGACGTCCGCTATGGCGAAATGATCGAGTTTCCGGGGAATACCTTCGGACTCGCGCTCAACTTGGAGCGTGATTCGGTCGGCTCCGTGGTTCTCGGCGACTACCAACACATCACTGAAGGTGACCGCGTCAAGACGACCGGTCGCATTCTCGAAGTCCCGGTAGGTCCAGAGTTGCTCGGTCGCGTCGTCGACGGACTTGGTAACCCGATTGACGGCAAAGGACCGATCGCCACGACACAGCGCGCGCCCATTGAACGCGTCGCGCCCGGCGTGATCTATCGCCAGAGCGTCTCGCAACCCGTGCAGACCGGCCTCAAGGCCATCGACGCGATGGTGCCCGTCGGCCGTGGTCAGCGTGAGTTGATCATTGGCGACCGCCAGACCGGCAAGACCGCGGTGGCGATCGATACGATCATCAACCAGAAGGGCACGGGCGTTAAGTGCATCTACGTTGCGATCGGCCAGAAGCAAAGTTCTATTGCGAACGTCGTACGTAAGCTTGAAGAGCACGGCGCGATGGCGCATACCATCATTGTGGCGGCGTCCGCCTCGACCCCTGCCGCCATGCAGTATCTCGCCCCCTACTCGGGTTGCGCGATGGGTGAATACTTCATGGATAACGGCGAAGACGCGCTGATCATCTATGATGATTTGACCAAGCAGGCGTGGGCATATCGTCAGATCTCGCTGCTGCTGCGTCGCCCACCGGGCCGTGAAGCGTATCCGGGCGACGTGTTCTACTTACACTCGCGCTTGCTCGAGCGCTCCGCGCGCGTCAATCCAGAATATGTTGAGAAAGCGACCGGCGGCCGCGTGAAGGGCAAGACTGGGTCACTGACGGGCCTGCCGATCATTGAAACCCAGGCTGGCGACGTCACGGCTTTCGTGCCTACGAACGTCATTTCGATCACCGACGGTCAGATTTTCCTTGAGACCGATCTGTTCAATGCCGGTATCCGACCGGCTATCAACGCGGGTCTCTCGGTCTCGCGCGTCGGCGGTGCGGCCCAGACTGGCATTATTAAGAAGCTCGGTGGCGGTGTCCGCCTTGCTCTCGCGCAGTATCGGGAGCTGGCTGCGTTCTCGCAGTTTGCCTCTGACCTTGACGAGACGACGCGCCGCCAGCTCGATCGCGGTATTCGAGTGGTCGAGTTGATGAAACAAAAGCAGTATTCGCCGATGTCGGTCGCCGAAATGGGCTTGTCGCTGTATGCCGTCAACAATGGTTTCTTCGATAAGGTGCCGCGTGAGAAGGTCGTGACGGTGGAGGTGCAGTTGCAGGCCTTTGCCAAGACCAACGCGGTAGACCTCATGAAGTCTATTAACGACAAGCCGGAACTGTCCAAGGAAGTCGACGCGGGCCTCAAGAAGGTCTGTGAAGACTTCTTCTCCGCGGCGAGCTTCTAAGAAAGCAGAGCATCATGGCCGGCGCAAAAGAAATCCGCACGAAGATCGCGAGCATTAAAAACACGCAAAAGATCACCAAGGCCATGGAAATGGTTGCGGCGAGCAAGATGCGTCGTGCTCAGGAGCGTCGTCGTGCCGCGATGCCGTATGCGCAGAAGATCCGTAACGTGATTGGCCATTTGCGCCTCGCGAATCCCGACTACCGCCATCCGTATCTGACGGAGCGCGTTGCGAAGACGGCCGGGATTATTGTGGTGAGCACGGATCGTGGGCTGTGTGGCGGTTTGAACGTTAATATTTTCAAACAGGTGCTTGTCGAGATCCGCCAATACGAAGAGGCGGGCATCGCGGTCGAGCTGTGCTTGATTGGTTCGAAGGCGCAGCAGTTCTTTCGCCGCCTCAAGTACCCCATTGCCTCGACTGTCACGCATCTCGGCGACAAGCCGCATGCGCACGCCCTCATCGGCGCGGTCAAGGTCATGCTCGACGGCTATACCGAAGGTCGCATCGACCGTCTCTCGATTGTGCATGCTGAGTTCGTCAATACGATGAGCCAGAAGCCGGTCGCAATCCAACTCCTGCCGGCCGAGCCTGTGAAGAGCTCCGAGTTGCAGGACATGTGGGATTACATCTACGAGCCGTCAGCTGCGGAGCTCCTCGAGGGCTTCATGGCACGGTATATCGAGTCGCAGGTCTACTTAGGTGCCGTCGAGAATCTCGCTTGCGAGATGGCTGCTCGAATGGTTGCCATGAAGAGTGCGACTGATAACGCAGGCAAACTGATCGACGAACTGCAGCTGATCTATAACAAGGCGCGGCAGGCGGCGATCACCAAGGAAATTTCCGAGATCGTCGGCGGCGCGGCCGCCGTTTGAGTAAGGGTTTCAAACAATGACCACCGCAACCGCTTCTGCCACCGGCAAGATCGTCCAGATCATCGGCGCCGTTATCGACGTCGAATTCCCGCGTGACGCCGTTCCCAAAGTCTACGATGCGTTGAAGCTCGAAGACAGTGGCCGAGAGGTCACGCTCGAGGTGCAACAGCAGCTCGGCGACGGCGTCGTGCGCTGCATCGCCATGGGCATTTCCGAAGGGCTCAAGCGCGGCATTACCGTACGGTCCACGGGACGCGGTATCTCGGTGCCCGTAGGCTCAGGTACGCTCGGTCGCATCATGGACGTGCTGGGCGATCCGCAGGACGAGCAGGGTCCGGTCAAGGCTGCCGCGTATTGGGAAATCCATCGCCCTGCGCCGTCCTACGACGAGCAAGCGGGTGGTCAGGACTTGCTCGAAACGGGCATTAAGGTCATTGACCTGCTCGTGCCGTTCGCTAAGGGCGGCAAGATTGGTTTGTTCGGTGGCGCCGGCGTCGGCAAGACCGTGAACATGCTCGAACTGATCAACAACATTGCAAAGGCCCACGCGGGTCTGTCGGTGTTCGCCGGCGTCGGCGAGCGCACCCGTGAGGGTAACGACTTCTATCACGAGATGCGTGATTCGGGCGTGATCGACAAGGACAACCTCGAGAACTCGAAGGTGGCCATGGTGTATGGCCAGATGAACGAGCCCCCAGGCAATCGTCTGCGCGTAGCGCTCACGGGTCTGACCATGGCGGAGTACTTCCGTGATGAGAAGCAGGCGTCCGGCAAGGGCCGTGACGTGTTGCTGTTCATCGACAATATCTACCGTTACACGCTGGCGGGAACCGAGGTTTCGGCGCTGCTCGGCCGTATGCCATCGGCCGTCGGTTACCAGCCGACCTTGGCTGAGGAAATGGGCGTTCTGCAGGAGCGCATTACCTCCACCAAGACCGGCTCGATCACCTCGATCCAGGCTGTGTACGTGCCGGCAGACGATCTCACCGATCCATCACCGGCAACGACCTTCGCCCACTTGGATGCGACGGTCGTGTTGTCGCGTCAGATTGCGGCCCTCGGCATCTACCCGGCGGTCGACCCGCTCGATTCGACTTCGCGCCAGCTGGACCCGCTTGTGATTGGCGAAGATCACTACAACACGGCGCGTGGTGTGCAGGCGCTGTTGCAGCGCTACAAGGAATTGCAGGACATCATCGCCATTCTTGGTATGGATGAACTGTCGGCTGAAGACAAGCTCACCGTGTACCGCGCGCGCAAGATTCAGCGATTCCTGTCCCAACCGTTCCACGTCGCCGAGGTCTTCACCGGCCAGAAGGGCAAGTACGTGGCGCTCAAGGACACGATTCGTGGCTTCAAGGCGATCATTGCTGGCGAGTACGATCACCTGCCCGAGCAGGCGTTCTACATGGTCGGCACGATCGAAGAAGCCTCTGAGAAGGCCAAGACGCTGTCCTGAGGACTGAATTATGGCCTCTACCATCAACGTCGACATCGTCAGCGCCGAGGGTGCAATCCACTCCGGCGTGGCCGTGATGGTGTTCGTGCCGGCGACTCAGGGTGAGCTGGGCATTGCCCCGCGGCACGCGCCGCTGCTCACGCTGCTCAAGGCAGGCGAAGTGCGCGTGCAGACTGTGGAGGGTGAGGAACTCAGCTTCTACGTCGGCGGCGGTGCATTGGAAATTCAGCCGCAGCGTGTGACGGTGCTCGCCGATACGGCCATTCGGGCGCACGACCTCGACGAAGCCCATGCGATGGCGGCTAAGCAACGGGCTGAGGAACTGATGAGCAACGCCGCGGACGAGATGGGCCTTGCGGAAGCCCATGCCGAATTGTTGCGCGCGGTCACGCAACTGAAGATGCTCGATAAGTTCCGCAAAATGCGCAAGTAAGCGGTCCGGATCGAGCGCAAAAAAAGCCCCGCCAGCGCGGGGCTTTTTTCTTGGCGCGTCAGTGTCCTTTCGGGTCCTTCGGCCATGCCGTCATGACGGCCGGTGCACGGGCGGCCACTGTGGCCGTCCTTATTGCGAAAGCGCCGGGGGCACTTGCGCAATGGCGCGGGCCAAGAGCGCCATGCGTTGGGCTTGCTCCGCGGCACTGCGGGCGCAGGCCCGGGTAATCGCCTCGGGTTGGCCGGCGCCAATCAACGCCAGAGCCACCGGCAGCGCCTGGGTCGCAATGGCCTTTGCCAGTTGGCCTAATTCTCGGGCGACCAACCGGGCGGGCAATGCACAGCGGTGGGCAAACCGGGCCCATTCAATGGCGGACAGGGCTTCGAAGCGTGTTGCCTCCCCAATGGGGACGGGGAGCCCCGCCGCCCGGTCGACCCCGGGCGCGCGTCCAATCAGAGGTCGCTGCAAAGGCCCACCGGCGACATGCGCTGCGGCCACCGCCAAGCGGTAACTGCCAAGACCTGCCTCCGGGTCCGCCGTTGCCACCGCAAAGAGCACGCGCCGCAACAGCCAGCGGCGCATCTGTAGGGGGCGGGGCAATTCATCCAGTGCAGCGAAGAGCGCCGGAAACCCAACGGCTTGGGACTCGCACTGCGCACTCGGTGCGTCTGTGGCGACGTCGCCGAGGCCGACCGCTTGGGCGAGTCCGTGGGCGTACGCCGTGTTGGCTTGCTTCTCTTGGTCACTGTCCGACCCCGCATCCACCGCCTCTGCCGCGTCGACCAATACCCACGGCCCCGAGGGGATGCCGCCACCACTGAGTGCACTGTCCACGCGCGCGATGCTGCCATCCAGTCGCAGACCCAGCGCCCGGGTCACGCGCAAGGCAGTACCCAGCGCTACGGTGGGTGCACCCGCTTCCAAGTCGAGGATCGTGCCGCGGGACAGCCCGAGCCATAACGCCAACTCGTGGATCGGAAGACCCGCTTGCGTCCTTGCGGCACGCAGCCACCGACCCAGGTCAGCAGGGTGCCGGACCTGTGGATTGCTCGGAAAGGGCAGCCCGACGACGCGTCGCATGGGGTCTCCTAAAAAATCACTATAGCCGACTTTTAGTGGACTGACAGTGCACTGCGTCCCCTAAAAGTTGACTATAGCTGACTTTTAAGAGACGCCTGCCACCCACTGGTCAATATAAGTACACTATAAAAGACTTTTAAGAGGTCGCGGCGTGCCAGCATTTGCCGTCCTACTGGCGCCTTGGATCCGCAAACGGTGCGCCGACGCACGATACCGAGACGGATCCTGCGATAGGCTGTGCGAAAATATCGTCACTCTCATTGCGAGGGCGCCATGCCGCTCAGTCTCATTATCCTCGCTGCTGGTCAGGGCCAGCGCATGCACAGCGACTTGCCGAAGGTGTTGCAACCGCTGGCTGGCCGACCACTCTTGGCGTATGTTCTTGACGCCGCTCGTGCCTTGGCGCCAGACGCCATCCATATTGTCTACGGGCATGGCGGCGACCAGGTCCGGGCCGCGTTCCCGCAGCCCGATCTGATCTGGGCGCTGCAGGCGCAACAGAACGGCACGGGCCATGCGGTTGCGCAGGCGATGCCGCGTATCCCCGACGACCACCAGGTGCTGATTCTCTACGGAGACGTTCCCCTGATCGAGCCGGCCACCTTGCGTAATCTGGTGGCCCTTCCCGGCGAGGAAGGCCTGGCGCTCCTCTCCGTACTGCTGGACGACGCCACAGGCTACGGCCGCGTGCTGCGTGACAACGCCGGCAACATCTACCGGATCGTCGAAGAGAAAGACGCAAACCGTAAAGAGAAGTCGGTCAAAGAGGCCAACACGGGTGTGCTGGTCGCCAATGCAGGGCGCCTGCGGCAATGGCTTGCTGACCTCAAGAATGACAATGCCCAAGGCGAGTACTACCTCACGGACGTCATCACCATGGCGGTCCGTGCAGGCATCAAAGTCCAAGCGGTTCCCGCGACCGCCGTCGCGCAGGTCTTGGGCGTGAACGACCGCATCCAACTGGCGGAACTAGAAACCGAACTGCGCCGCCGTGCCGCGCATGACCTGCTGCGGGCGGGCGTCACGTTGGCCGACCCGACCCGTTTGGACGTGCGGGGTACGGTCACGGTCGGCCGCGACGTCCGCCTCGATGTAAACGTCGTGCTCGAGGGTACCGTCCATCTCGGCGACCGTGTCGTGGTCGGACCTGGTGCGGTGATCCGTGATGCCGTCATCGGCGCCGACACGGTCGTTCAGGCGTACAGCGTAATCGACGGGGCCCGCATCGACGCACACTGCATCGTCGGCCCGTATGCGCGCCTGCGCCCCGGTAGCCATCTGGCCGAGGGCGCGCACGTCGGCAACTTCGTTGAGCTGAAAAACACCGCATTAGGCCGTGGTAGCAAAGCCAATCACCTGACCTACCTTGGCGACGCCCAGATTGGCGAGCGCGTCAACGTGGGGGCTGGCACCGTGACGTGCAACTATGACGGCCAAAACAAGTGGCCGACCGCAATCGAGGACGGTGCCTTTATCGGGTCCGGCTCGATGTTGGTCGCGCCTGTGACCATCGGCGCCAACGCAACGATCGGTGCTGGATCGACGATTACCAAGCCAGTGCCCCGCGGTGGCCTGACCCTTGAACGGGGCCGTCAACAGTCGTACCCCGCGTGGACACCAGCCAACCGCGTGAATGCCGAAGAGCGCGCGGCAACGATCGCACAGTCCAGCCTTCCGGGCGAAACGCCCGCGGCCGAGTAACGAGTCAACGGCGAGTCCAGGAGTAGAGCCCATGTGCGGAATTGTTGGCGCGATTGCCGATAGAGACATCCTTCCGATCCTCATCGAGGGTCTATCTCGTCTGGAATATCGCGGCTATGACTCCGCTGGTATCGCCGTGCTGACCGCCAGCGGACAGTTGCGCCGCTTGCGCACCGTAGGCAAAGTCGCGCGCCTCAAAGAGGCCTTATTAGCAGACCCCGTGGCCGGCCCTATCGGCGTTGCCCATACCCGCTGGGCTACACACGGTGTGCCGAGCGAGCACAACGCGCATCCGCATATCTCTCGCGACGGCATTGCTCTTGTCCATAACGGCATCATTGAGAATCATGAGGCCCTGCGCGGTGAACTGATCGCTGCCGGCTATGTATTTGAATCCGAGACAGATACGGAAGTAGTTGCGCATCGCATCCATTTCCACGTCCACCGGGGCGCGACCCTAGAACTCGCCGTCGTCGCGACCGTTCGCGAATTGCATGGTGCGTATGCCTTGGTGGTGCTCGGTGAAAGTGATCCAAACACCCTCTACGTCGCGCGTGCCGGATGCCCGGTCGTGATCGGACGCAGCAGCGACGGGAACTATGTCGCCTCCGACGTCTCTGCTCTATTGCCGGTCACCCGCGAGTTCCAATTTCTAGAGGAGGGCGACGTCGCAACGATCCGTCGCGAAAGCGTCGTCATCCGCGACCGCGCCGGGCATATCGCCGAGCGACCCATTAGCACCTCGGCACTGTCCGCTGATGCCGTTGAGAAGGGCGCCTACGCGCATTACATGCTCAAGGAAATTCATGAGCAGCCGCGCGCTATCGCCCAGACGCTCGAGGAGCGTATTGCTGGCGGTCGCCTCCTAGAAGCCGCATTCGGTCCAAAAGCGACCCAAGCGCTTGCCCAGGCGCAGGCAATCCAAATCGTGGCGTGTGGTACCAGTTGGCATGCCGGTTGCGTTGCTCGCTATCTGATTGAACAGATCTGCCGTCTGCCATGCTGGGTCGATATCGCTAGCGAATTTCGTTACCGCAATCCTGTCGTGCCCGCCAATACATTGTTCGTCACCATCTCCCAGTCCGGTGAAACTGCTGATACCTTGGCGGCACTGCGACAAGCCAAGACCGCTGGCTATTTGTCGACCTTGGCGATTTGCAATGTGCCCGAGTCCTCGCTGGTGCGCGAATCCGAGCTCGTCATGCTGACCCGTGCGGGTCCTGAGATAGGCGTGGCGTCCACCAAAGCCTTCACGACGCAACTCGCTGCGCTCGGTATGCTGGTGATTGCGCTGGGAAAACTGCATGGACTGTCCCGCGAACGGGAACGCGAGCTCGTGACGCAACTGCTGGAGACTCCGCGTCTGGTTGAGGAAACGCTAGCCCTTGACCTGGTTGTACGGGCCTTGGCTGAGAAATTCGTCTCTAAGCATCACGCGCTCTTTCTGGCCCGCGGCGCTCTCTCGCCGATCGCGATGGAGGGGGCGTTGAAACTGAAGGAAATCTCTTATATCCATGCTGAGGCCTACGCCGCAGGCGAGCTCAAGCATGGTCCGCTCGCGTTGATCGATGCCGATATGCCCGTGATCGCGGTGGCGCCGAACAACGATTTGCTAGAAAAATTGAAATCGAATCTGCAGGAGGTGCGTGCGCGTGGCGGTGAGTTGTATGTGTTTGCCGATCCCGACGCCGGGCTCATTCCTAGTGACGGTGTGCACGTCATCACGATGCCAAAGCATGTGACTGAATTTCAGGCGCCTATTGTTTATACAATTCCTTTGCAGCTGCTCGCGTATCACGTCGCCACCATGAGAGGGACGGACGTGGATCAGCCACGCAATCTCGCAAAGTCAGTGACGGTGGAGTAGACGAATTTGTGAGGGCCGAAGCCGGTCCTGCAAGCCTTGATCATCTGTGGGGCTTCTACAGGATTCGTATGGGCAATTATTGACCGCGTTCCGACCAGAGGAATGATCAGCGTTCGTACCATAGCTTCGATGCATTGACGGCCTTGACGACCAACAACATGACTGGCACCTCAATCAGCACGCCGACAACGGTCGCCAAAGCGGCCCCTGAATGAAACCCAAATAAGCTGATTGCGGCTGCTACGGCTAATTCAAAAAAATTCGACGCGCCGATCAAGGCCGATGGGCCCGCGACCGAGTGCTTTTCGCCCACCACCTTGTTCAGTCCATAGGCCAAGGCGGAATTGAACAGCACTTGGATCAGAATGGGCACTGCGAGCAAGCCAATCACGAGAGGCTGCTTGAGGATTTGCTCGCCCTGCAATGCGAATAGCAGCACCAGCGTGAGCAATAAAGCAGCCATTGACCAGGGCCCGATTTTTTCCATCGCAGCCGCAAAGTAGGCCTGGCCCTTCGTCAGCCAGCGCTTGCGTAACCACTGGGCCAAAATAACCGGAATGACAATGTACAGCGCCACCGACGTAACTAGCGTCGCCCACGGCACGGTGATCGCGGCGATGCCGAGTAAGAGCCCGACGAGTGGCGCGAAGGCAAACACCATAATCAGGTCATTGAGGGCCACTTGCGACAGCGTGAAGAGGGGATCGCCGTTAGTGAGTCGACTCCAGACAAATACCATTGCCGTGCACGGGGCGGCCGCTAACAGGATAAGCCCGGCGATGTAGCTATCGATTTGGTCTAGGGGGAGATAAGGCGCGAAGAGCTGTTTTATGAAGATCCAGCCAAGGAGTGCCATCGAAAATGGCTTGACGAGCCAATTGACGAACAACGTGACGCCAATGCCACGGGCGTGATGGCGGACTTCTCGCAAAGCACTAAATCAATTTTTATCAGCATGGGGATGATCATGACCCAGATCAGTAACCCCACTGGCAAGTTGACCCGTGCCACCTCCAGTGTGCCCAGTGCTTGAAATACGCGCGGCCAGACTTGCCCGACGACGATGCCGACGGCGATACACAGAGCTACCCAAAGGGTCAGGTAGCGCTCGAACCGATTCATGGGGGACTTCGGACTGTCAGTGTGTGTATTGGACATGGCCTAGAACGCCTTGCTGAGCTGTTGTGCTGATTGTGCGAGGTGGGTGCTGCTGAGCGCCTCTGATGGCAGATTGACCAATGCCTCCAGTCGCTTACGGATTGCTTGGAAGGTCTTCTCGAAGGCCCGCATCTTGTCGTCGTCTGGGGCATCGCCGGCGCTCGGGTCGTCATAACCCCAATGGATCTTTGCCGGCGTACCGGGGAACAATGGGCATGCTTCGTCGGCGTTCCCACAGACCGTGATGACCAGATCCAGATGCGGGGCAGCGGGTCCTAAAAACTCGGCCCAGCTCTTGCTCCGGAGCGGCCGCGTATCGATCCCCGCGTGTTGGAGCGTGCGCAGGGCGAGGGGATTGGGCTGGCCTGTCGCGCGTGGCGTGCTGCCCGCGGAGTACCCGATGAATTTCCCATTGCTCAGAGCATTCAGCAGCGCTTCGGCAAGGATGCTGCGGGCAGAGTTGTGCGTGCACAGAAAGAGTACGGCGATCGGTTGTTTCATGATTGCAGAAAGTTCCTCCGGTGTTCGTCGGCCTGCTGCAAAGGCTGCACTGCGCAGGCTTCCCCACCGCAACAATTGGCCGTTAGAAAGCCCAGCAGTCGGTTGGTGTATGCAAAGTCCACCCGGTAAACGAGCCCCCGGCCCTGTTTTTCCTGCGTGATGAGTTTCGCCATCATCAGGGTCTTGAGGTGGAAGGACAGGGTATTAGCTGGAATTTCGAGGCGTAGGGCCAGAGCCGTCGGCTGCATGCCTTCTGCGCCGGCTTGCACGAGCGCCCTGAACAGCGAAAGACGGGATGCTTGCGCCAGCCCAGTCAGCGCTTGTACGACGTCGGTGGATTCCATTATTCCAGTATTACTGAATCATATGACAGCGTTATGACGAGCGCAGCAAACACGGTGCGTGCCTGCGCGCGACCTTCGGGGTATCCGCGCTGGGTCTCGCGGCGCGTCGCCAAAGTTCCCTCGGTTCGGTGCGTACTAACCGCCGTACCCTCTGGGTAAATACGCATCTGCAGAGGCCTGCGCTAACCCGGCTAGACTAGGTGCAGACGCGTCGAAATAGGTCGCATTTTGGCCAAACTTAAAGGTAGTCCCAAACTTTCAGTCGCCCTGCCATAAGTAATTGCCGCTGAATCTTTGCAATCCCCCCGCTCCTGTCCCCGTACGGCAAGGACTGCCTGTAAGCCGATTATCTCTACTAGGGATTATTCACGACTGCCTTGCTCGGCGGTGACGCGCAAGGTGTGCTTGCCGAAAAGGAATGCCGTCGCAGCCCACCTGCAGTGGCTGCCACTGGGGAGATTGATATGCACTCGACGCGTTGCCGCGCTACCACCACCCGCCGGTCGTTAGCGCTACTCTTTACTCTGATCGTCGTCACGCTACTTGCGTCCTGCACCGGCGGTAAAGACGGCACGCCCGGGCCCACTGGCGCAACCGGTGGTACCGGGTCGTCCGGCGGACCGCCGCCCCCAGGACCGATTGTTGCGCTCGACATTTCCACTGCGAAAACCGTGACCGCTGCCATCACTACGGTCAGTACGGGCAGCTGGCCGGTCGTCACCTTCAAGTTAGTGGACGAAACCGGCAATCCGTTGAAGGGTTTGACCGCTGGGTCAGTCCGCTTCGCAATTGCCCAATTGCAGCCGCAATCGGACGGGTCGACGCAATGGCGCAACTATCTGATCACCCTTGATGCCGCCAGCGCGGTCGGTTGGGGCACCCACGACGCCGTGCAGCCAACGGCCGAGGTAGCCACCTTAGGTACGTTTACCGACAACGGCGACGGTTCCTATAACTATAAGTTCAGCCAGTCGCTCGACAATCTGGCCACCGCGGCCCAGGCCGCCTACAGCACCGCCGGCCGCATTCCTACCGGGATCACGATTGCCTACGACGGCAGCCTCACGCACCGCGTCGGTTTTGAACTACGTGCGGCGACCGGTGTGATCCTGCCAACAGTGACCAACAACGCCACTTACGACTATCTCCCGGCAACCGGGTCTACGACGCTGACCACAGTCCGACGCATCATCTCGGACAAGGAATGCGACGCCTGCCACGCGAAGCTCGCCATGCACGGCGGCCCCCGCATCGACGTGGAGTACTGCGTGCTGTGTCACAACGGCGGCAACGCTGATGCACAGTCTGGGAACATTCTGGATCTGCGCGTGCTGGTGCACAAACTGCATTCCGGATCCGTCCTGCCGTCGGTCAAAGCCGATGCCAACCATGGCCTGATCCCCACACCGGGCGTGGGCTATGTGATTTACGGTTACGGCGGCTCAGTCAACAATTTCAATACGTTCGTCTGGCCACAGGACACCCGTAACTGTACGACCTGCCATAACACCAGTGACGCTAATACCCCGCAAGCATCCAACTATCTGATTGCCTCGGCGACTGCTTGCGGCGCCTGCCACGACAATATCGACTTCACTGCCACTACGGTCGTTAAACACACCGCGGGTGCTGGACCGATTGCTGATGCCGACTGCATGAACTCCGGTTGCCACTCCGCCACGACCCCTGGCACTGCGGCAATCGGGGGTGGCAAGGTGGATATTGTCACGGCACATACCGTGAACGTGCTGTCGAAAATGACCAAGTACAAACTCAACGTCAGCCGCGTGATTGCGCTGCAGTCCGATAAAACCACCGTCGAACCGGCCTGCGCGACCAAACTCGCTGCGGCTGCAGCGGGGACTGCCGTCCTCTGCACCGTACCGCCTGGTGACTACATTCAGGTTGGTATCACCGTGACCGATCCGACCAATAGCAACGCGAAATACGATCTCTCACAGCCCCCATTCAGCACCTTTGGCTCGACGATTTCCGCCCGTGCTGCGTGGACGACGCTCAATTACACCAACCCGGGTGCCATCGTGGGTAGCGGTACGCCGCAAGCCCAGACCGTCAATTTCCTCGCAAAAATCGGCACTGCAAGCAATGGCCCCGCACCGACCACTACCGCGACGAACAGCGCGACGTCGGTCATCCCCTCGCTACCGGCGGTGGTCTACGGCAATAGCGGCGCTGACAAAACGATGCTGGTTGCACAATTCCCGTACCCCGTGCCACTTGTGAGTGAGCGCAGCCTAAAAGGCGGGTCTGGTGGCATCGGCTTGCAGGCCTCCTTGGTGCACACGGCCGTTGCCGATGTGGGCGTCGCCGTGCCGCAGGTCAGCGGATCCAACCCCGCGGTCTATGGCCTCGCCGTGCCGGTGCAGTCGGCTGATCCGGCTTACTTCGCCATTACGGACAACAACGCTGTGGCGCGACGCCAAGTGGTCGACTACAACAACTGCCTGCGCTGCCATAAGAAATTAGTGCTCCATAGCAGTCGTGTGAACCAAGTGCAGTTCTGTGTGATGTGCCACAACCCGGCCCAGGCGCCACGGGTGCAAGCCACCGGCGCGTTAGCCGGTTCGTCGGGCTCCGAACCAGTGGACTTCAAGTTCTTCATTCACGGCATCCACTCCGCGCAATACAAGGCGGGCGTCGTGGATATGACCGGCGTCGGCTTCCCTGGCCAGTTGACCAACTGTCTGGGCTGCCACAAAACGGACACGTTCTATCCGGTAGATCCTGCCGCCGTGTTCTCCACCACGATCGACCCGGGCCAAACGTACAGCACGACCCGCTTCCAAGGCTATGACGACCCGACCCAACATTATGCGATCACGCCAAATGCAGCCGCCTGTGGGTCTTGTCACACGACGGCCATTGCGCAGAACCATATGAAACAACAGGGCGCCATCATTGTGGCTGACCTGATCGACAACTCAGCTAAGGCACCCGCCAACGTCGGCATGTTGGGCCTTGGGTTTGGCACCACCAACACCTTCGTGAACGGCGCGCCCCATATCAAGGCCATCGATGGGTCGACGTTGCCGCAATACCAAACCGAAAGCTGCGGTATCTGCCATGGCAAAGGAGCGACTGCCGACGTCGCGGTCGCACACGGTACCGCGTCCTTCAAATACAACTAATGGTCACGGGCGGGTCGAGCGCAGAAGCATTGGACCCGGACGGACCGAACGAGGAGCGAACAATGTTCGCAAACAATAGAAGTACAGGATCGAGTCGCCTCGCCGCCTTGATCACCATTGCAGCGCTGGTACTCGGTGCCTGCTCCGGTGGTGGCAGCGGCGCGACGGGTGCGACAGGATCCACTGGTGCGAGCGGATCCACCGGCGCGGGGGGCTCCATACTGACCCAGAACATCAGTACAGCCGAAACCATTACCGGCCGTATCAGCGGTTTGGCTATGACCAATGGCGCACTCACCGTGTACTTCGATCTCGTAGACCAAAAAGGGCAACCGCTACGTGGCCTGCAGGCGACCCAACTCAGCTTTCAGGTCGCGAAGTTAGTTCCCGGACAGAACGGGGCTTCGAGCGCCTGGCAGGCCTACATCAACCTCGTGGCCACACCGGGCACGGGCTCGTGGTGGGGCGCTGCGCAAACACGCCAACCGACCACCGAGCGCGCGGATGCCCCCGGCGCGGTATTCGCGGACCACGGCGACGGCACCTATGCCTATACCTTCGCGCAAAGTCTGGATGCCTATACCGGTGTCGATGCGGGTGGACCCGCGGTGCGCTTTGAACCCAATCTTACCCATCGGGTGGGTTTCGAGATCCGCGGCACCGGCGCTAACGCCACCAATAACAATGCCAACAATCCGGTCTACACCTGGCTCCCGGCCACTGGCGCGACCATCAATCTGCAGACGCGCGATATTGTCAGTGACAAAGAGTGCGACGCCTGCCACGCGAAGTTCTCCATGCACGGCGGCGCTCGCGTCGACGTGCCGTACTGCGTCCTTTGCCATAACCCGGGCAATACCGACGCGCAGTCCGGCAACACGCTCGACTTCAAGGTAATGGTCCACAAGATCCACTCCGGATCCAAATTGCCTTCGGTCGTCGCGGCTGCCTCGACCGCCCCCGCGGCGGGCGTCGGCTACACGATCTGGGGCTACAACAACGCGTTGTACAACTTCAACGATGTCGTCTGGCCGCAAGACACACGCAATTGCCAGACTTGTCACAACGCCGCCGACAGCGCGACGCCTGACGCGAACAACTTCCAAAGCGTACCTAACGCGGCGGCCTGCGGCGCGTGCCACGACGATGTCAATTTCGCGACGGGGGCTAATCACGGACCGACCCAGCAGCCGGTAACGGATGCAGACTGCGTGACCTGTCACGGCCCGAACTCCACCGCGAATGCCGGCGCGTGGCAGGTTGTGCCTTCTCATGTCGTGCCAGTGCTTGAGCAGCAGAAACACTATCGCATCACGGTGGTAAAGGTAGAGGCAGTCAAAGACGCGGCGGGGACCCAATCTGGTGCCACAGCCTGTGCTGCGGCCACGATTGCGTGCAAGGTACTGCCGGGTGAATATCCGAAAGTCACTATTCGCATCGATGACCCGACGACGGGCTCGTTGTGGAAATTAACCGACGCGCCGTTCGCGAACCAATTTTTCGCGACGGGCGCGACGGCGACCACTACGGCGCGGGTACGGGCGCGCGTAGGCTACTCGACCCTGAACTACACGAACCCCGGTGCAAGTACCGCGACGCAAGCTACTTTAGTGGAGTTCCTACCAGCGACGAAGCAGGCCGATGGTACTTATACCTTTGCGCCAGCGCCGATCAATCCGGATGGGACTTACTCTGCGGTCGCGTCCAAGGTTATTCCCGCGACGTATGCGGCGATCGTGACCGGAGGCTCTGCTGGAGTGTCCACCGAAGGTCGCGCCATTGCCAATGTCGCTCGCGCCGATGATCCGCCCGACAATCAGGTCATCGCAATGAAGGCCGCGGAGCCGGTCTACTTTCCGATCACTGACACTAATCCGGTGGCTCGCCGTGAGGTCGTTGACACCGCAAACTGCCTACGCTGCCATAAGTCCTTAGAACTTCACGGTGGCGCGCGCGCCAATAACCTCAAACTGTGCATCATGTGCCACAACCCAGCACAGGCGCCTCGCGTGTCTTATCTGGATGCCAATGGTACCAAGCATACCGATGTGTCCGAGCCGGTGGACTTCAAGTTCTTTATTCACAGCCTGCATTCGGATAACTACAAGTTCGGTATTGTCGATTTCTCCGGCACGGGTTTCCCAGGCGTTCTGAATAATTGTCTCGGCTGTCACAAGACAGATACCTTCTACCCGGTCGATCCCGCGAAGGTCTATGCAACCACGATCGATGCGAGCAGCACGCCGGACGATCCCACTAAGCACATTGCGATCACAGCCAATGCAGCGGCGTGCGGCTCTTGCCACGCCGATACGACCGCGCAGTTGCACATGAGCCAGAACGGGGCGGTCGTGATTACGGACCAGTTTCCTACCGGCCTGCAGTACCTCGCGCCGAACGTGTTATCGGCGACGCCTAAATACATCAAGAGTGCAACCGGTGCCACGCTGTCGCGGTACCAGACCGAGACGTGCAGTGTTTGCCACGGTAAGGGCACGACGTCGGATGTGGCGGTAGTACATAAAACTGCTTCATTTAAATACAACTAAAGGGCCTGACCATGAGATACGGCTCCAACGCACGCCCCTACCCCATGAACGCAAGGTCGCCCTGCATACAGGGATCTCGCTACCGAGCTCTCGCCCCGATCCTCGTGGCTTTTGCACTGTGGGTATACGCATCGGCAGCGGTAAGCGCATCGGTCGGCACTTACACAGAGAAGGGTGCAGACACCTGCCTTGACTGCCATGAAGATTCCGCGGTGACGGGCATTTTTCGCACGGCGCACGGGCGCCCCACCGACGCGCACGCGCCGTTTGGCCATGGCCAATTGCAGTGCGAGGCCTGTCATGGGCCCGGCGACGCGCACGCGAACGGCACGGGCAAGAGCCGTCCTAGTGTGATTCGATTTGGTAAGAAGTCGCAGACGTCCAAGGAAGTACAGAACGAGCAGTGTCTGACGTGTCACGCCAAGAACGCGGCCCACTGGGGCGCCAACGCCCACGCAGGCAATCAGGTGGCCTGTGGCGACTGTCATACGTTGCACCAACCCAAAGATCCCGTGCGCGATTTCCGTACCCAAACGCTGGTCTGCACCAGTTGCCACCAGGCCCGCGGCGCCGATGCACTGAAGCCGTCCCATCACCCGCTGCTCGAAGGCAAGATGGGTTGCTCGAGTTGTCATGCGCCCCACGGCTCCACCGCGCCGTCTGCATTGAAAGCAAACACCGTGACGGAGCTCTGTACGACTTGTCATGCAGAGAACCGCGGTCCCTTCCTGTGGGAGCACGAGCCCGTCGCGGAAGACTGCTCGAACTGTCATGACGCTCATGGGGCGACGCAACCTTCCTTGCTTAAATCACGTCCACCGTTTCTCTGTCAGCAGTGCCATGACGTACAGGGACATCCGTCGGTGTCTTACGGACCGGACGGTTTGTCGGGCAGCGGCGGTGTGCAACGGGGTGTTTTCCTACAGGCCGGCAGTTGCCTCAACTGCCATTCCAAAGTGCACGGCTCGAACCATCCCTCTGGTTCGAAGCTGATGCGCTAAGCGGGGTAACACGATGTCACCGCGTCATCTGGTTCGACTTATTATTGCCACTGTGCTCGCGGCGTCTGCGGCTGCGTTAGCGGCCGATCCACCACTGGTCGCGGATATGGCGAACTGGAAATGTGAGCTGTGTCCGTTTGACAAGGGCTATGACGGCGCTGTTACTGTGGGTGTTGATTACGCCTCCGGCGCGAATGCCAGTTATGGGCGTTACTACAACGGCATGGATCACCAAGGTGGTTACGCCGACCTGAGCGCGGCCGGTGACTATGTCGGCGCAGAGGGCCGTCACATTGACTATGCGTTAGAGGATGTGGGTCTATCGACGCGCCGCGGTCTGATTCGGGCAGGCACCTACGGGCTCTATGACATAACGCTACGCTACGATGGCATTCCAGTGTCACGTCAAGATGCGACGGTTACGCCATTCTATACCGGCGCAATCCAGACTCTGTCGGCAGGTTGGGTGCCCGCGGGCACGCCGGCGGGCATGGCGGCACTGCAGTCGAACTTGCACGGAGTGCAGATCGGCACCGAGCGACGCACGTATTCGATCGACGGGCGCATCCGGGCCTTGGATCGGTTGTCCTTCTTTGCGCGCTTCGAGCGTCAGGAGAAGACCGGCAGTCAGATTCTGGGTGCTGGGTTCCTGACCCAAGCGGTGCAACTGGCCGCGCCCCTATCCTATACAACCGATACGGTAGAGGCCGGCGTTGACTGGTCCGCAGACCGCCGGTCCTTGCGTCTGTCGATGTCGGATTCGAAATTTCGCAGTGTAGATTCCCTATTGGCTTTCCAGGATCCTTATCTGACGCTGTCGGGTAATACACAGTTTGGCGCCGTTTCACGGCCACCTGAGACAGATGCTCGGCAGTGGAGCCTTACGGGCACGACCTTATTGCCGCTGCACTCTAGCGCTTCGATGGCGATCTCGCAGTCGGAGTTGAAGGACGATTCGGCGCTGTTGCCATCAATCTACGGTGGCACACCACCGGCGCTGGCCTTTGACGGCAACGTGATGTTGACGCACCTGGCCGCTACATTCAGTTCTCATCCGTTGGCTAATTGGAGCGCTCGCGGGCGCGCATCTTATGACCAGCGCCGCGATGACAGCAGCACCGCAGCATGGCAGCAGTATCTGACTGACCAGGTACCCAGCGCCATGGTCGAAAATTCGCACTACGGATTCGAGCGGACCGTTGTCGATGGGTCCCTCGATTGGCGCGTATTCCGACAGTTATCGCTCGGCATCGCTGGCGATCGTCGCGAGGTCAAGCGAACGGATTCCGTCGTCGCCAAGACAGCGGATGGTCGAACCTATGGCCGCGCGCGCTGGCTGCCCGGTTACGGGCTGGAGCTGACGGTGAAGGGTGGTGCGGCGCACCGTGAGGCCAGTGGTATCGACCTGTCTAGAGTCCTGCTCGGTCAGGACCCACTGCTCAGCATCTACAATCTTTCGAATCGTGATCGTGATTTCGGTGAAGTCGATGCCACGCTGGCCGGCAAGACACTCGCATTCTCGGCGCAGATGTCCGCGGCGAATGACCGCTATGGCCGTTCGATGCTCGGATTACTCAGTGGTCGTGAGCGTCGCGCCGCCGGTACGCTGACGTGGACTCCGTCCGAGACACTGTCAGGCTATCTGGATGGTGGGTATCAGACGCGGACCTCGACACAGGCCGGTCGCTACGACACGCACGCGCCGACCTGGGCGGCTGACTTGCGGGATCGGTATACGCATTGGGGCTTGGGTGGCCGATGGATAGTGCGACAGTGGGACTACGCCCTGGACTACACCCATGCGCAGGCCAATGGGGATACGGCGGTCGGGCCATTCGGTGGTCTTGCCGCCTTCCCGGCTGAAACCACGCAGTTTGATAGTTATCGCTTCTCTATTGGTTTCGCCAAATCAGAAGCGCTGACGCTGAAACTGCGGTGGGCCTACCAAAACTACAGCGCTGCCGACTGGGCTTACGATGGCGTTGCGCCCGCGTCCTTGACCAACTTGCTGGCCTTGGGTGCCGTGGCGCCGCAGCACAAAGTCAACGTATTCGCCGCGTCCTTCACCTACCGCTACGGCAAGCGGGCTGGCGGCGAGTAAGACGTCGCCTTATCCGGGCCCCGATCGGCAAGCGGACCGGATACGGTGTCCGCAAGATCCTGAATGGGTGCGGACACCCGCGGCGGTGCTGATTTTTGATGCGACGCCAAGGTCAATGCCCGAAGCAGCGGTGTGCTGTGGCATGCTCTGGCTCCATATGACAGACCCCGTAGACCGCTTCGATGCTGCGTTCTTTGAACGCTATTACGGAGACCCCGAGACACGGGTCGCTGATGGAGGCGATGCCGAACGCATCGGCGGCCTCATCGGGGGCCTCGTTAATTATTTGGAATTGCCCGTGCGTCGGATTCTGGATGCGGGTTGCGGCATCGGTCTTTTGCGGGAACCCTTGCTGCGGCAGTTCCCGAACGCGGATTACGAGGGCCTCGAGTTCAGCGAATTTCTGTGCGCTCGGCACGGCTGGACCCGCGGTTCGGTAGCCGAGCACAGCACGGCAACGCCCTACGATTTGGTTGTCTGTCACGACGTGCTGCAGTATCTGGACGATCGCACGGCGGCGCGGGCCATCGCGAATCTCGGTCGTTTGTGCCGGGGCGCGTTGTATTTGAGCGTCCTGACCCGGTCCGATTGGCGCCATGCGGCCGATCAGTCGCGCACCGACGACTCGGTCCACCAGAGGACCGGCGAATGGTACCAGCGGCGTCTCAAGCGCGTATTTCGCCATGTGGGCGCGGGTGTCCATTTTCGCCGCGGGTTGGATCCGATTCTATGGGAACTCGAGACACCCTGGACTTAACGCCCCGATTGCGCTGAGCGCCTCCGCTCAGGCTACAATTGGGGACGGGCTTTATCCGCACTTTTATCCTAATCACCGAATTCTAGGGGGATCCGCATGCTTCTCACCACTAGCCGCAAGGCGCGCCTGTTCGTTCTCACTGCGGCTGCGATTGCCGTTGGCAGCCTGGCCGGTTGCGGTGGCGACGATGCCGCACTGCTGATGCGTACGATGGTCAAGGTCGACTCCATCACCCAGGGTGGATCCTGCGAGGATGTGAACGTGAAGGTCATCCCGGTGGAGATCCTTCCGGATGCGCCGAAGCTCTCGAATTCAAAGGAATTCATCACGCCGGTCGCGCTGACCAAGGGTGCCGATGGCGTTTCATGCTCGGGTACCCAGCAATCGATCCCGATGGCGCCGGGCAAGTGGAAATTCCAGGCCATGTTGCCCTCGGGTGTTGCGGCCTGCGAGAAGACGGTGCCGGCGACCGGCGCCTCGGACGTGGCGTTCAAGGACGGCGAAACCGCCTGCCTGTAAGGGCTTTACGGCCGGTCGGATCGCATAGATCCGACCGGTCGTGCTAATATAAGCGTCATGACTAAAGGCGCTCGTACTCGGACTTCCATCTTGCAGGCAGCCGTTGAAATGGCCTGTCTGAACGGTCTTGTGGGCCTGAACCTCCAGCCGCTCGCAGACCGGGTGGGGATGACCAAAAGTGGCTTGTACGCGCACTTTGGCTCCAAGGAGGCACTCCAGCTCGCTACCTTGGAATCGGCCAGTGAGCGTTTCTTGGAGACGGTCGTCGCGCCGTCCAAGAGCGCGCCCCCAGGTCTGCCGCGGCTAGAGGCGCTCTATGAGCGTTGGCTGGGGTGGCCCGGTAATGCGCAACTGCCTGGCCAGTGCCCGTTCTTTGCCGCTGCAGACGAATTCGATGATGCGCAGGGGCCAGTACGAGACCGGCTCGAACGCACCTTTCGTGAGTTTCAACAGGTCGGCGAGCAACTGATAGCCTCGGCGATTCGTCACGGGCACCTGCCCTCTGGCACCGATGCAGTCCAGTGGTTTCACGAATTGATGGCGCTGCGCCAGGCGCACCACTGGGCCGCGGGCTTCATGCGCGACCCCAATGCCTTAGAACGTTCACGGGCGGGGTTCGATCGCTTGGTGGGTCGGACTCGCTCGATCTGATTGGACCTCGAGTGCGGGGCGGTGCGCCGTTGCTTGGACGCGTGACAGCACCCGCTGTCGGGGCCCGCACGGTGTTAGCCCCTTTACCGAAACCGGCGCAGAGCCAGTTCCAGGTTCAGCAGCGGGTTGAGAGATCCGTTCCCTGCTGCACTACAGCGCGCTCGTCGTGATAAACAAAGGGTTATCCGCGAAGGCCTGAAATTCGGTCGCTACGCGCTGCATGACCGATGATCCGATGTCTGTGTATAACGCGTCCAGTTGTGCAAAGCGCAGCAGTTCGACGTACTGGTAGGGGGGCTCGCCGCCGCCCAGCAAGCCCGTTGCCTTCAGCACCTCGAATTGGGACACCGATGGCAATGCATTCACTATGGGAAGGTCCGTCGTTCGCGCCCAGGCTTCATAGAGTTCCGCCGTAATGCCGTCGCGGAGATTGAAGAGCACTACGATCGTCTGCATGTCTCGGTCCTACGTTGCTCGTCAGATTCTAGAAGCCAAAACCCCGACCGCGCAAGCGTCGCGGCCGCTACAACTTTGTAGTGACCTGCGTCACCTGATAGTGTTCCGCGCTCGACAGGCTGGAAGGGAACCGAGATGACTGACGCCGCACTTGGCCGACTACGGGCCGTGACGATTGTCTGCCCAGATTACCCAACCGCCACGGCTGCCTACAGAGACTATTTGGGCTACCAGATCTGCGAGTCCGGGCGTGTGGATGCTGCGCTCGCTGATGCTTGGGGGGCGCCACTGGCTGCGGGCGCTCGGTTTGCGTGGTTGGTGCCCGCGAGCGGCGCCGATGTGGGCATCCGCCTGATTGAAGGCCCTAACACCGCGCCATTCAGACCGTACTCTGCGTGGGGGTGGAATGCGATTGAGATCGCGGTATCTGACTGTGACCGCGCGGTCGCCCAATTGGCACAAGGGCCGTTTCAGGTGGTTGGCGCACCTGCTGAACTGGGATTTTCTGCCGGTGCGCTGCGCGCCGGTCAACTAGTCGGACCTTCCGGCGAAGTGCTGTACCTCACGGAAATCCGCCATCAGGTACCGGGCTTTGTATTGCCGCCTGCGCTGTGTTTGGTGGATCAGCCGTTCATCGTGATTCTGCATGCGGGTAATGCAGCCAGCGCCATCCAGAGTTACGCCGACCAATTTGGCAATCTCGGTACGGACGTCTTTCAGTTCCCCGTCGAGTTCATGGCGCAATTTCAGGGTCTGCCGCAGGACCACCCGTATACCCTCGGTACGGTTGCCTTAGCAGGAGGGGGATATTTTGAAATCGATGGCGCACCCGCACACATTGGGCCGCGTCAGCGAACTCCCGGCCATCTGCCGCCTGGTATCGCCATGGTCACGGTCGAAGGCGGTTCTTCTGCAGCCGTCCCCTCGTCCCCAGGACCCCTGCATGCGGGCGCTACAGCACGTCGCCTCGACGGCGTCGCCGGTGAATGGCTGGAAGTGCTGCGTAATGATTAAGAATGCGGGAAGTACAGTGTCCACGCCCCACCACGATAAATATCCGTTGTTATTTTCGCCTTACCACGGGCAACGTTTACAGTTGCGCAATCGGATCTTTCACGCCTCTATGACGACGAGGCGCGTGCTAACGAGTCTGATCACACCGGAAATGATCCAGTACTACGCCAATCGGGCAGCCGGCGGTGCAGCCCTTGTCGTATCAGAACCGCTGAATATGGCGCGCATACAGAACGCGCCGCACAAGGTCAGTGTCCGCGATGTGCGTAATGCTGATGGGCTGCGCCAATGGGTCGCGGCAATTGAACAGCATGATTGTCGTCTGCTAGGCCAGATTCAAGATTCCGGGCGCGGGCGCCACGAGCGTGGCCGTAATCCTGCGGCGATCGGTGCTGCTGCCTTTCCAGACGATTTGTCATGGACAGTGCCTCGCGTACTGCGCATTGAGGAGATCGAGCAATTTATTGACGATGTCGCGCATTCGGCGGTACGCCTAGAGCAGGCAGGATTCGCGGGTGTTGAAATCTCCTCCGGTCACGGACATCTTTTTCATCAGTTTCTCTCGCCGTGGAGCAATGATCGCGAGGATCGTTATGGGGGCGATTTTGAGGGACGGCTACGCTTTCTGTCAGACACTGTGGCCGCCATTCGCCAGATGTGTGGACGCCAATTTGCGATCGGCCTGAAGTTGCCTGGGGATGATGGCTTCGCCGGTAGCATTGATCCTGATCTCGCTGCGCAGATCGCTGCTGCGATGACCGGTCGCCATGACGTCGACTACGTCGCGTTCTGTCAGGGTACCCATGGTCGCACCCTCGACTGGCATATTCCGGATATGTACTGGCCGCGTTCCACGTGGATGCCTTTAATCGAAAAACTAAAAGCTTCTGTTAATAATGTCCCTTTAGTGGGGCTTGGTCTCATCACGGATCCGGCGGAAGCGGAAGGCCACCTCGCCCGCGGTCAGGTCGATTTTATTGCGCTCGGCCGAGCGCTCGTGACCGATCCTGCGTGGCCGCGCAAAAGCGCCGCCGGTCGAGAGGCCGACATTCGGTATTGCGTCTCGTGTAATACATGTTGGGGCCAGATCGTGGACGGCCAACCGCTCGTCTGCGACAACAATCCGCGTGTGGCGCTTGCAGACGAAGTTGATTTCGTGCCGACCACGGCCGAGACGCCTCGTCGTATCACCGTTGTCGGCGCTGGGATCGCGGGCTTAGAGACCGCCTGGATTGCCGCGGCACGTGGTCACGCGGTAACGGTGCTCAGCGCCGGGGCACAGGCGGGTGGAAAAACACGGCTGCATGCTGCCTTACCCGGTGGTGAGTCCCTGTCCTCGATCTACGACTACCAGTACACCATGGCGCGCCGCTATGGGGTGCGCTTCGAATTCGGCCTACACGCCGATATGGAGGCTATCCAAAGTACAACACCCGACGCGATCGTGCTCGCCACGGGTTCTGGCCTACGGTGGCCGCGCCACTGGCCGGTGGCATGGCGCGAGGATGGGCTAATCCCGGACGCACGCGCCTTGGCAGAGAATCTTGTTGCCATTACCGTCCCCCAGGGAGGCACGGCTGTACTCTTTGATATGGACCATACGGAAGGAACCTATGCTCTAGTGGCGCTGTTGGCACGCCTGTACGATCGCGTGGTCATCGTCACGCCACGCGAGCGGATCGCTGGCGACATGCCCCTAGTCTCCGCGATGGGCACCCATCGCAGACTCAGCCTTGCGACCGTTGACCAAATGCCGCTTGCAGAAATCTCCAGCGAGTCCGTATTAGAAGAAGGCTTAGTCCGCGTACGGCAAATTTATACCGGTCGATTAACGGAGATACCGGATGTTGCTGTGCTGACGTATGCGACGCCGCGGGTGCCGAACGACGCCTTATACGATGCCCTGTGCGCCGTGTATCCGGAAGTACATCGGATTGGGGATTGCCGCCAACCCCGCACGACCCTCGTGGCTACGAGCGAGGGCCACGCGCTCGGTAACACCCTGTGAACTCTCTTGGGCGTCAGAAATTCTGTAATTTCCAGATACCCCCCCTGCCCGCGGCAGCCGCTGTGCGTTAGCATCAGCCGCTCAATCGCCGCGAGCGAATTTCGTCTGCAACTGCCCTGAGGACCCTGCCATGGCCGTCCCGCTACAACATGCGATGAAGCCTACACCCAGCGCCGAAGACATCGCGCGCCAACGTTTTGTAAGCGGCCTGCGGACGTTCGTCTTGAACGATCTGGCCGCTGACATGCGTCGTGCTTACGACACGCGCGTCGTCCCCAGCTTTCGGCAAGCGCATGGACGCGAACCTGAAAATGGCGCTGAAGTACATGAGGCGATGCGCCCTGACCCGGCCTTCAAGGCCTACAGCTCGTTGCGTGTGTCCGCTCAGAAAATGGTGTGGGACTCAGTCACCCCGGTGGTCCAGCGCGACCAAGCCCGGCTGGCCGCGATTGCCGACGAGGCCAGTCAGGGGCGGGTCGAAATTCATGCGGATTTCAAAATGCCGCGCAATGTCTCCGCGATCGACGTGCACTTCATGCCCGGATCCTATAGTGGGGCGGGACCACACGACGACGTCACTCCGGGTGCAGTCTATGACCAAGGCCTCGCCGTATTCTCTATGGGGCTCATGGGTAAAAATCTGGACGATATCGGCGTTTCGATGTCCCGGTACGTCTCCCGTCGCTTTCCTGAGTTTCGTCCTCTGCGCATTCTCGACCTCGGATGCACCGTTGGTCACAACACCCTGCCGTGGAAACAGACCTACCCGGACGCTGAAGTGATCGGTACAGACGTCGCTCCCGGTGGGCTCAAGTATGGTGCAGCGCGCGCGGCTCTACAGGGCGTTGACGTGACTTTTCGCCAAATGAACGCGGAGCAACTCGCCTTCGAGAATGACAGCTTCGATCTTGTCTTCACCTCGATGTTCCTGCATGAGCTCTCGCTCAAAACAATCGGTAAAGTGTTCGCAGAGATTCGTCGTGTCTTGAAGCCGGGCGGTCTGATGTTGCACATGGAACTACCGCCGAATACGCAAATGGGTCCATTCGAAGGCTTTTATCTCGATTGGGACTGCTATTACAACGTCGAACCCTTTTACAAAGCTTTTCGTGATCAGGAGCCGCGCGCGTTGTGCGAAAAGGCGGGCTTCGAGGCGATCAATTATTTCCAATTCGTCGTTCCCAGCGTCGGCAGTTACGGAAGTGCTGCGGTCGATGTGGCCATTGCTGCAGAGACCCACGAGGTAAACAAAGAAACTACAGGCCGTCTAGCAGAAGGGATTCAATGGTTCGGATTTGGTGCATGGAAGACACAGACATCATGAGCGCAGAAACACTCTCTGCAATCCCAGAACCCACTGCACGTGGGTACTACGGCCCAGATGGGCAGCCGCAGTTCTTTCACGACGCCGCGATGGATCGATTCGCCGCGGTCTTGGTTAAGCTCACGCAGGAATTATGGGTGGTCTCCGAGCGCCTGGATGGACTGCAGCGCGCAGTGCTGGCGAAGGGGCTTCTGTCCGCATCTGACCTAGAAGCCATTAGTCAGGATGCCGCGGTGAGTGTCGAGCGAGACGCGGCGCTGGATGCTTATGTGCGCCGCACCCTTGCCGCTCTTCGTGAGCCTTGACGGAGAATCTTTCCAATGTCACGTAGTGCGCTGTCTATCCTGCTATTTAGCTTACTTGCCTGGACCGTCAGCAATCTCGATCAATCTCTGTTCGGCTATGCAGTACCTGGTATCGCTGCTGAATTTGGCGTTGGCTTAGAAACGATTGGTCTCATTCTTTCCGTCTCCTTTGTTGCTGCCGCGGTGCTAGTGATCTTTGCGGGTCTCGCGGCAGACCGCTATGGGCGCCGATTCACCTTGGCGGCGGTGCTTGCCGCCTCAGCTCTCTTTGTCGGCTTGCATGGCTACGCCACCACGCCGATGCGACTGCTGGTATTACGGGCGCTCGCATTTGGACTTGCTGCTGGTGTTGCGCCTATCACCTCCGTTTATGTGGCCGAGGCTGCCCCAGCGCGCCATCGCGGTCTGTGGATGGGCGTGCTGCAATGTGGCTATCCGCTCGGTTGGTTTCTTGCTTCATTACTGGCCGCGCCGTTGCTGTTGTCACACGGGTGGCGGTCTATTTTTTTGGTCGGTTTTGCGGTCGTGCCGTTGGCGCTGGCCATCGCATGGCGACTGCCCGAGAGTGATCGCTTTGCGCGCCTAGCCGCGGTGAGAGCGCGTGCCGGTGGGCTCAATTTCCAAATGCTGCAGGTGCTGTTTGCCAAAGACTATCGTCGCCGCTCCATCGCATGCATGTTGTTGTTCTTTGCTTTCGGATCGGCCTATGCAGGCACTGCATTCTATTTTCCGACGTACTTTGTCATGGTGCGCGGTTATAGCCCCAGTGAAGCTGCGGCTCTGGTGGGATCTTCCAACGGCATCGCCGTGCTGGGATACCTGCTTGCTGCGGTGGTGGGTGAGTACGTTTGGAATCGCCGCAATACCTATGCGCTGTGGTGCGCGCTCGGGGCAATGGCATTGCTGGGTCTAATGTGGATTCCGACCACGCATACAGCAGATTTGCTTCTGTTTGCGATTACGGGCGCATTTTTCTACGGTAGTAATGCGGTGGTCGGGGCGTTGCTCACCGATTTATATCCGACTTCAATTCGTGCCACAGCCTATGCGGTTTGTGGCTCTGCGCCGCTCAGTATCGGCTTTGCTTTTTTTCCAGCGATCGTCCCCCTCGTTGTGACTGCTGTGGGCTGGCAGCGCGCTTTCTCGTTTGCGATTGTGCCGTTACTACTGATTTCAGCCGTGGCGGCCCTGTGGCTCCCGAATGTCCGTTCCGGCGATGACATCGCCGATACCTGAAGCCGACGCTCGTTACGAATTGATGGGGATAGGTGAACTGAACATGACACTCAGAGGCAAAGTGGCGCTGGTGACTGGCGCTGGCCGGCATCAGGGCTTGGGTAAGGCGATCTGTGCGCGTCTCGCAATGGCGGGGTGCCGCATCGCATTGACGGACCTCGCAGTGCCACAGGCGCTCATGGAGGCCAAGAATATTGGTACCCGTGCTGAGATGGACGAGGTGGCTGAGGAACTCTCCGCTATAGGGCCTGAGGTGATTGCACTGCCGATGGACGTGCGCGATGAAGCCCAGATCGAGGCCACTATCGCGGCGGTCGTCGCGAAATTTGGGCGCCTCGATATCCTCATCAACAACGCCGGTATTGGCTATCTGTTCTCCCCCATTACGGATACCCCGGCTGAATTCTGGAGGGCCGTGATGGACGTTAACTTAATGGGGCCGTTTCTCTGCACGAAGCACGCTGCGCGACAGATGAATCGGCAGGGCAGTGGAGGCCGCATTATCAATATCGCCAGCCAAGCGGCGAAATCAGGGCACCCTCACCTGGCGGCTTATATTGCGTCCAAGCATGGTCTTGTAGGCTTGACCCGAACCGCGGCGCTGGAGCTGGGCTCGCAGGGCATTACGGTGAACGCCGTGTGTCCCAACCATGTCACCACGGGCTTGGGTTCGGTTCAAAACGAGTACTACGCAAAATTGCGTGGGGTGTCGGTCGAGCGATACCTTGCGGACATGACTGCCGGTATTCCGATGGGTCGTGTCGGTTTGCCGGAAGATACGGCTAATGCGTGCGTGTTCCTGTGCTCTGACCAGGCCGCGTACATCACGGGCGAGGCTATGAACGTGAGCGGCGGCGCGGAAATGCACTGACCGGTACGGCGCCAGCGCGATGATTCGCTGGGCCTACCGATCCTTGCCGTTGACCGGGTCTGTATGCAGTCGTGCCTCTAGCGTTGGCAAAACGCAACATGTGAATAATCCAAAAGACCACTGAAAAACAAGTTTTTTGCTGTCACATCAAGATCTTGCATTACTTGTCCCCCGTTTGATGCCTTGCTGTATTGCGCCGCGCACATGCTGGTCTATTGCATGAGGCGGTCCTTTGTATACAATTCACAGACGACCGGGGGGGCGCTTAACGTGCAGTGTGGCGACGAGCGGAGTTACCCCGGTGTTGCCAACGACCCAAAGTGTCATTCCGGGGGATCACGTGAGTTCTAAGATGTCTGTTTCAAACCTTTGTTTTGCGATCAGCGCCATTTTGTCGGCTGCTACGGCCTTTGCTGCCCCTGCGGCGGACAGTGGTGCGTTGGATACCATCGTGGTGACCGCCCAGCGCCGCAGTGAAAACCTGCAGGACGTACCCCTCTCGGTGTCGAGCTTTTCCGCGCAATCACTGGAGGCGCAGCAGGTGATCTCGACGCTCGATATCACCCGTGTCGTACCGAACATGGTGGCCATGAACAACGTCGGCCAAGCCTCGGCGAATGTTTACTACATTCGTGGCCTTGGTCAGACACAGTCTTTCCCCACCTTCGAACCGCAGGTTGGCACTTATGTCGACGATATTTATATCGGCCGTCAGAATGCGAACAATCTGTCGCTTTTTGGTGTCGACCAAGTGCAGGTGCTGCGTGGTCCGCAGGGTACGCTCTTCGGTCGGAACTCGACTGGTGGCGCGATCGTCGTCAATTTGACTAAGCCAGCGGACAAGTCCGGTGGTGATATTGAAGCGGGTTATGGCAACTACGGCCGCAAGTCGTTGCGTATCTCGGTCGACACGCCGATGAGCGATACGCTGAAGACGCGCTTGTCGATGTTTACGGTTGAGGACGACGGTTATGTCCGTAACCTCACAACGCACCAGACGCTGAACAAGACCAAAAATTACGGTATTCGCGAGTCCATCACCTATAGGCCGTCGAACGCCGTTGAATGGAACGTGTCGGGCGACTACATCGACAACGATGCGGCCAACGTTCTCAACTTCCCGTCAGCCAGTGGATCGAGTCGCGTTTCGTATAGCGGGTTCAGCACGCAAGGTGGTGCTTTGACGGGTCCGCTGTTCGGCATTCCTGGTTACCCGGCGTTGCTGACGGGCAAAAAAGCGACATTAGGTCAGGGGGCCGAGGTCATCACCTGGTCGCTGACATCCAATTTGAAGGTTGCCTACGAATCCGGCACCCTGAATTTCATCACCGGTTACCGTGGACTCCACCAACTCATGGCGGTGGATTTCCCGTTCGCTGGGTTCGGGCCCTTGGAGCCGTTTGATCAAAGCCCAATCGGACAGTTTGCGCTGGCCCAAGATCTGAATTCCCACCAGTTCTCACAAGAGATCAAGTGGACCGGTGAGGTGGGTCGCCTGAAATACAGCACGGGCCTCTTCTACTTGAATGAGAAGAGTCATAACGACTTTGGTGCCGCCGGCAATTTCGGTGCCTTGGGCTTCCTCTTTGGCTTGCCGACGCTGCCGTCGTTGCCGGCAACACTGGGAGACGAGACTGCGATCAATGAGACCACGTCCACCGCGGCCTACTTCCAAGGCGACTATGTGCTGGCGAAGGATTGGACGTTGACATTCGGTGGTCGCTATACGCACGAGCAGAAGAAGCTTTCGGCACGCGGCAATACCCCAGGCGGCTTCAGCACAGCGGACATTCAGGCGGAAGGCTTCCTGACGGACTTGTCAGTGAATGAGTTCACGCCCCGTCTGGCGCTCAACTATAAGGTGGATTCGAACCTGATGTTCTACGCCTCCGCCACGCGCGGATTCCAGGGTGGTGGTTGGAACGGTTTGGCCTTCAAAGCTGCCGACTACAACAACTTTAACCCAGAGACCGTGTGGTCCTACGAAGGCGGTATGCGTTCGGAGTCCAGCGACCACAAGTTGCGCCTCAATGTGAACGTGTTCCAAGAGAACGTCAGCGCCTACCAGTTGCTGTCGGACAACGGCAGTTCCTTCGTGACGCGCAATGCAGCTGATTTTGAGGCGCACGGCGTGGAAGCGGAACTCGCCTGGCGCGCGACGGAGGGGCTGACGTTGGAAGCGAGCCTCGGCCTCATGGATGCGAAGTACAAGAATCCGTCTGCAGCAGTCGCCGAGCAACAGGCCGGCTGTCAAGCGGGCAACGCGGCGCTTTGCCTGAACGGCATCGTCGACGCAGCGGGCCATCTTGCGACACCTTCGAATACGCCGCACTCCACGGGTTCGCTGCATGCGATGTATGACTGGACCGCCGGTCACTACACCATCACTGCGAATGCCGCGATGCAGTATGTGGGCAACCAGAACGTCGGTACCGAAGGGAGCCCGAACGGTTTCGATCCGTCGTACACGACTTACGATTTGGGCGTGACGGCGAAAGACAACGATTCGGGCCTTTCCGTATCGGCTGAGTGCCGTAACTGCGGCGGCAAGAACTGGGGTACTGCCTACTTGTTCGGATACAAGTATTGGAACGTGCCTGGCACGTACGGTCTGCGCATTAACTACAAGTGGTAAGCAAGACCTAGGCTACCGGACAGGCGCCGTAAGCTAATAGATGAGGGTGGAGTACCGCGCGTGGGACTCCACCCTTTTTTATGAGCTAGCATGCGGTACGAGCGAGAGCCACCGCGCGCGATCAACGGCCGGTTAAACCCACCAAATAACGCTGCACCGTGTCGAGCGTGACCACTTCGGCATACTTCGCCTGCAAATCGAACAGGTTTGCTTCGTGGGGACCATCCGCTCGATCGCCCACCGCGTCGCGCACCACCCAAGTCACGAAGCCGTGTTGACAGGCGTCGACCGCAGTCGCGCGAACGCAGCCGCTGGTGGAGACCCCAGCAATCAGAAGCGTGTCCACGCCGAGCGCTGTCAGTGTGGAGGCCAGCGTCGTGCCGAAGAACGCGCTCGCATATTGTTTCGTGATCAGCGTCTCGCCCGGGCCTGGCTCCAAGCCTTCAGCAAATTCTGCCAGCTGTGAGTTGCGGCCTACTTCGAAATGACGCAGCGCCGGCACTTTACGGAAAAAGACCCCGCCATCGCGACCGCCGACTTGGTAGGCGACGTTGGTATGAATGACTGGAATCGCTGCCGTGCGCGCTAGACTGAGCAAAGCGCGCGCTCCGCTGTGTGCGGCGTGGCACCCGGCGCCCCCATAGAGCGGGGACTCCTCGAGCAGATACGCCTTGACCAGATCAATAATGACCAGCGCTGGTCGGGTGCCCGGTGGTAACTGCTGGTTGAAGCCACCGCGCGCGTAGTTTTCGGTCAGCGAGGCGTTGGCCACGGAAAATCCTTTTAAATGACGGCAGCCGCTTTCAGCGCGGCGTAGCGCTCCGGCGTGAGTGCCAGCAACTTCGAGTATATCTCGTCGTTGTGCTGACCCAACTCAGGTGCCGGACCGCGCACACCGCCCGGCGTGACGGACAGCTTGGGTGCTACGTTTTGCATCTTCAGTTCGCCGAACACGGGGTGGGGGACGCTGACGATTGCCTTGCGTGCCTTGAAGTGCTCGTCTTCCAACATGTCTGGTGCGCGATAGATCAGACCTGAGGGGACGGCCGTCTCTGGTAGGGCGAGGATCTCGAGCACTGTGCGGGTGGTATGCCGTGCCGTCCATGCGCCGACGCGCGCATCCAACTCGGCCTGCCGCTCACCACGCGCTTGATGGGTGGCATAGTTCGGATCGGTCGCCAGCTCCGGCTCGCCCATGGCGAGCGCAAGGCGGCCGAAGACGGTGTCTTGGTTGGCGGCAATCAAGACAAGGCCGTCTTGGGTCGGGTAGACGTTCGACGGGGCGATCTTCGGTAAAATCGCGCCCGTACGCTCGCGAATAAAATCGCGCTGGTCGTAGTCCGTAATGAGCGATTCCATCATATTGAGGACGGCTTCATAGATCGCGGAGTCCACCACCTGGCCGCGGCCGCTGCGTTCACGGTAGTGCAATGCGGACAGGGCGCCCACGCACGCGAAAGTCGCTGCCAACGAATCGCCGATGCTGATACCCATCCGGGACGGCGGCGTCGACGGGTCCCCCACCACATAGCGCAGACCGCCCATGGCCTCTCCAATCGAGCCAAACCCCGGATCCTTCGCTCTGGGGCCGGTCTGGCCGAAGCCGGAGACCCGAATCATGATCAGTCGTGGGTTGATCGCCGAGAGTTCCTCCCAGCCCAGCCCCCACTTCTCCAGTGTGCCGGGTCGGAAGTTCTCCAACAGGAAGTCCGCCTTCTGCACTAGCTCCCGAAGCACTTCCTGTCCGGCTTTTTGCCGCAAATCGAGTGTAATGGCTTTCTTGTTGCGACCCACTACCGGCCACCACAGCGAGGGCTCGCCTTCCTTCTGCTGCCCCCAGACGCGCATCGGGTCACCCTGATTGGGCGGCTCTATCTTGATGACCTCTGCGCCCAGATCGCCTAACAGTTGTCCGCAGAACGGGCCGGCCAATAGCGTGCCAAGCTCGAGGACGCGCAAATCGGAGAGGGGGCCGTGGGGGAAGGTCGGGTCGGTCATCGGGAAGATCCTGGCCCCGCAAGGGGTCGACGGAAGGGTTGTGTTTGCAGGGCAAAAGATTGTATACAATAGGGCTGCCTAGGCGCAAAGATGCGCGGGAAATACGGACAGGTCCTGCATCCACACGATGTTGGGATCACCAGCATTCCGGCCGGCGGATTCACGAGGGTACCCATGACTGAGCGTTCGCAGCGAGTCGTCGAAATTGTCGAGGTCGGTCCTCGCGACGGTTTGCAGAACGAACCTTCGGTGATGTCTACGGCGATGAAGGTCGAATTCATCCGGCTCGCGATCGCCGCGGGGATCCGTCGGGTCGAGGTCGCCAGTTTCGTGAACCCGAAACGGGTACCGCAGATGGCCGATGCCGAAGAGGTTCTGCGGGCGCTGCCGCCGCGCGACGATGTCCGCTACGTCGGCTTGGTCTTAAACCGTAAAGGTCTCGACCGTGCACTCGCCGCCGGGTGCACCGAAATTGGTATGGCGGTAGTTGCCAGCGAAACCTTCAACCAGCGTAACCAAGGCGCCTCGACCGCCGACTCGATTGCGGCGTGGCTTGATATTGCGCGCAGTGCGCGTGCTGCCGGCATCCGCGCCCAGGTCACCGTATCGGCCGCTTTCGGGTGTCCGTTTGAAGGCGAAATCTCGGCCGCCAAGGTGGTCGAGGTTGTGGAGCGGGTTGCGCAGGCTGAGCCGTTTGAAATCGCGATTGCCGACACCATTGGCGTCGGCGTACCGACCCAAGTCACTGAAATTTTTAGCCGTGTGCGCGAAAAACTCCCGCACATGCCGCTACGTTTTCACTTCCACAACACGCGCAATACCGGCCTTGCGAACGCCTATGCGGCGGTCGAGGCGGGTGCGGTGGCACTGGATGCCAGCATCGGTGGTATCGGTGGCTGTCCGTTTGCGCCGGCCGCGACGGGTAACATCCCGACCGAAGACCTGGTCTATATGTTGCAGCGGATGGGCATCTCGACCGGGGTCGATCTGGAAGCGCTGATCCGTACCGGACAGTGGCTCCAGGATCGCTTAGGCCGACCGATACCGGGTATGTTAGGTAAGGCGGGCGTGTTCCCCGCCATGCACAGTGTGGCTTAACGAAGATTTCGACCAACTCTTTTCTTAACCAGAAACGACCAAATGCAGGTGTACGCATGAGCTATCGATTGGGCGTAGACGTCGGTGGGACCTTTACGGATCTCCTGCTCGTCAATGAGGTCAACGGCCAGACCTGGACCGCGAAAGTACCCAGCACCCCCGCTGATCAGTCCGTTGGCGTGCTCAATGGCATCGCCCGCGTCTGTGAGCGGGCCGGCATTGCGCCGGACCGGATCGAGCATGTGATGCACGGCACCACGGTCGCTACCAATACTGTCCTGACCGGTACGGGTGCGCGCTGCGGTCTGGTGACCACCAAAGGCTATCGGCAGGTCTTGCAGATCGCCCGTAGCTTTGTCCCTGGCGGGCTCGGGGGCTGGGTGATTTATAACAAGTCACTGCCGCTAGCGCCGCTGTCCTGCACCATTGAGGCCGATGAGCGCATCGGTGCGCGCGGCGAAGTTGTCAAAGGCCTCGACGAAGACGCCCTGCGTGTCTCGTTGCGTGCACTCAAGGCCAAGAACATTGAGGCGCTGACGGTGTCGCTCATCAATGCTTATGCCAATGATGCGCATGAGCGGCGGATCAAGGCGATTGCGGCCAAGGAGTTGCCTGGGATTCCGGTCTCCTTGTCTTCCGAAGTCGTACCGGAAATGCAGGAGTACGAACGCACGGTCACGACGGTCGCCAATTCCTATGTCCGACCGCGCGTTCTGAAATACGTACGCAACCTGCAAACCAAACTGGCTGAGAAAAGCCCGAACGTTAATCTGCATATTCTGCGCTCGGATGGTGGGCTGGCCTCTGCCAAGTCCTCGGAAGAATTTCCGGTCAACTTGCTGATGTCCGGTCCTGCCGGTGGTGTGAGTGGTGCGGTCTGGGTTGCGCTGCAAGCGGGCTTTCCGAACTTGCTGACGGTCGATGTGGGCGGCACGTCCACCGACGTCGCGTTGATCATGAATGGCGAGCCCCGACTGCGTCGTGAAACCACCGTCGGCGACGTCACGGTGCGCGCCTCGTCGGTCGACATTCGTACCGTCGGTGCCGGTGGTGGCTCCATCGCACATGTGCCCGAGCTGACCAAAGCACTGCGCGTTGGGCCGCAGTCTGCTGGTGCTGATCCTGGCCCAGCCGCGTATGGCCGTGGTGGCACGGAACCGACTGTGACAGACGCTACGGTTGTATTGGGCTACATGCCTGAGATGCAGCGTCTGGGCGGCGACATGGAACTCAACCGCGAGCTGGCGCATGGAGCGGTCAAAAAAATCGGCACCGCTCTGGGCAAGAACGTTAAAGATGCGGCGCTTGGTATCTACGACATTGTGAACGAAAACATGGTCGGGGCTTTGCGTCTGGTGTCCGTCGAGCAGGGTCATGACCCGCGCGACTATGCGCTGATTGCCTTTGGTGGCGCCGGTCCCCTGCATGCCAACGCCTTGTCGCGTTTGCTCGGCTCCTGGCCCTCGATCATTCCGCCAGGCCCTGGTGTTCTGTGTGCGCTCGGTGACGCGACGACTGCAGTACGCGACGAATCTTCCCGTACCTTGATCCGTAAGTTCTCGGATACCTCGTCAGCGGACGTGCATCGCATTCTCAGCGAGCTTGCCGATGACGCGGCGGGTGCGCTGGAGCGAGAGAAGGTGCCGCGTTCGCAGATGCGCATGGGCTATCAGGTCGACGTTCGCTACCACGGCCAGGGTTTGCAACTAACCATTGCTGTCGATCTCAAAGACCTTGCCAAGCGCGGGCTCGCTGCGATCTCGGAGCCTTTTGACGCCGAGCACAAGCGCTTGTTTACCTTCGCGTTGCCGCTTGATCACGAACTTGTCAACTTGCGCGCGGTGGTCCAGGGTCAAGGCATCACCATCGATCGACCACCACTGGCGAAGGGTGGCACCGACCCGAAGAAGGCGATTGTCGGACGTCAGAAATCCTATATGGACGGCAAGGACTGCACAGCCACGGTCTACGATCGCGTTCAATTGAAAGCGGGAAACAAGATTGCAGGTCCCGCTATTGTGATGGAAATGGACTCCACGACGGTCATTCTGCCGAAGCATCACGGCCTCGTGGACCGCTCCGGCTGCATACTCATCTATCCGGATGGCTACAAGCCGAAGAAAGTCGCTAAGCCGCCAGCGAAAGCCAAAGC
>CAIVRI010000134.1 GCA_903908265.1 uncultured Pseudomonadota bacterium | reverse complement strand
TTCGTAGGCAGGCACTGTCAGCACCTCCTCCAACATCACTCGGGCAACCGCTAGCGATAGGGCATTCGCATAGGTGGTCCCACCCGTCGCAATCCCCCGCGGACCGATATCCACGTCGAGGTGACGCGTAAAGCACTCCGCAACCGATGCATTCATCCCATACAGACCAAAAGCCATGCCACTACCCAGGCCTTTCCCGAGCACGATAAAGTCAGGATGCAACTGCCACTCGCGACTAAGCCCGCCATAGGCGAACTGGAACGTATGTGCCTCATCGATGCACAGCAGCGTGCCATAGCGCCGTGTCAGTTCCCGAAGACCGCTATGGAAGCCAGGATCCGGCAAGATCACGTTGCAATTGGTCATGGCTGGTTCCGTCAGTACCAGAGCGACATCCCCGACTGCCAAGACTCTCTCAAGGGCATCCAGGTCATTGAACGACAAAATAGTCGTATAGGCAGCCGAACGTGCCGACAGTCCGTCGGTATCGGCAACGCTGACGCCGTTCTCTTCCCGAACGAGCGTTTCTTCGAGATGACCGTGATAATGGCCCCCGAAAATAACGATCCGTTGCCGCCCTGTCATGAAGCGCGCTATGCGAATAACCTCGGTATTGGCGCCTGAAGCCGACAAAGTAAATTGCCAAAACGGCAGCCCAATTCGCTCAAAAAGCAGTCGGCTCACCACAATCGCATCTTCTGTGGGTAGTAAAAAGTGCGCGCCGCGCCTGGCCTGCACGCTGAGCGTCTCAGCGATCCGCTCATTGCCATAACCGACCGTCATGCTCAGATCACACAGGTTGAAATCCAAGTAATCATTGCCATCCACGTCGCTAAAACAGGCACCCTTCCCCTGTGCGATATAGAGTGGCGGCGTTCTATATAACCCAGCCATCCAGGACATCGGCACGCCCCTCGGCATGTGGGCGGCTGCCTCTGCATTGAGCGCCACAGAGCGTGGGATTCGCTGCAAGAATGTCTGATCTTCCACGCGCCGAAGCTCGGCCAAGCGACTGCGATCAATCATTGAATGCTGTGTGTTCATTTGTCACTCAAGAAAATACGCAATTAAATCTGTAGAGAATGACCCATCGTCTAATGGATTGGCGGTAGTAGTCGTCCACCGTCCGCCGTTGGTGACCCTGAATCGATCGACCGTGGAGTAACCGAATCCGCCACAGCGAATGCCGCGATCAGCCGCACTGGCGCGGCCAGCAGATAACTGCGTCGGTATCGCACGCAAGGCGCCCGAGGACTGGGTCCACACGCCATTTGGCCGACAGCAAGGGCTTGGTGTCGCCCCGCTCTATGGAATGCATGCGTTCCTCCTGGGACACCCACCGATTTCTCGGGCATCCGTCCCATGTGATTATAGCTACGCCCACCACTCTGGACTAAGGAACACGGGGCGGCCAATGGCCCACGGGGGCAACGCAGTCCGGAGGAGGCGTCGCGTAGATCGGCACCTGCGGCTACGCAGCGCGCCTGTACGCCCCTTACCATTTGGGGACTCACTGCACGCGGCACCCGCCCGGGGACGCCAAAAAACCTATTCAGGTCGTTTGCAGCGGCATCTCAGGGTCTTTCAGGCGGTCTTAGGAGTTGCCCTAGTGCACAGCCCCATTGTTGGCCTCACTTGCAGCCAACCGGCAGCGCCTCGCAGACCACGAAACGCCTATTCTCCGCAGACCGCCCTGTGGGCGATTGCACCCGCGGTGCGTTGAGCACACCGGCCAAGGCCCCGTACAGAAGCGTCCAGGACCTTTTCCCTGAAAGGCCTTGATCTGACCGACTCCGCCGGGCTCGCCGCGGCCCAAAGGGGCATCACCGAGACCGCGCTGGTCCTGTGTGGTCACTTCAACGACCCCCGGCGGGTCGCGAGCCGGGAAACCGACGCCGAGTGCCTCAGCGACACTCGGCATGCTGCGCAGGCGCCCCTGGAACGACGCAAGGCCGTTAACGTACAGGCAGGACGCTGATCGATCCGACTGCGGATGCTGATGGCGCGAGCGATCGCGGCCATCGCCGCCATCCAGGCCGATGCCTATAGGCACCGACGCTCCCCCAAGTGGGCCAGTGCCGGAGCTGGCACTGCCTAATCCTGAGAAAAACCGTACCGGAGGACCTACTTGAGTGCGGCCTTCGCCACCGAGTCGACTAAGGCGCGCACCTTCACCATCGCCTTGACCGCAGTGATCTTCGCGCAGGCCTCATCCGAAGGCTCTGAAAAGGGGTATTGGCGTCCAATCTCTACACAGGCCTTATTGGCCGCCGCATTGACCCGCCGCTCAAGCTCGGCCACGCCAGCCGTTGCGCCCAGATCAAGGCCGGAATAACTGACGCCGTAACTTAGTAAAATATCCTTAACAACCGCACCGCCTGCGGGCTGTTCGCTGGCTGTCTTAGAGACGATGCGTGAAGCCTCCACGGCAATTTCGCCTGGCGTCTGCGCCCCTGCAACGGTGCTCAACAGCGTCGCCGCGACACCCACACCCAAGGCAGCCAATAAGATCTTTCTCATGTTGGTACTCCTGATTGATTAGGGAAGGTCGTCGCGCGACAGACCTCGCGCGTCGGACCTAATGCACAGGACAACAGTAGCGACAGAGTCCCAACCCGAATATCGCGGATCTCCTACCCAGAAAGTAGATATTTACGTACAAGCACGTGGTGCCAACCGATCTTTGAATCAAACCGGGAAGCCAAACTTCCGTCCTCAGAGCGGGCAACTTGCACCACGCTCAGTCACGCCAATAACGCCAGATGATCACCTAGCGCTGTGCCCATCGACGGGCATACACAAATGAGCCAGTAATACCGGTCCATTACACGCTGCGCGCAGGGGAGGAAACCTAGCCCACTGCAGAGAAACCGGCGGCAAGCGACATATAGACTGCCCAAGTTAGGCATAGGCACGCCTCGGACTAGGGCAAGGTCTCAAGAAATACCGCAACCGATCGCATCTCATCCACCTTCAGTGCCTGCGCCACCCCATGCATGACAGCAACATTGCGCATATTGTTCTGAAACGAGGCGAGTTGTTTCATCACGTACTGCGCGTGCTGACCGGCTAGGCGTGGAAAGTCTGCAATGCCATGCGCATCGGGCCCGTGACAGGCGCTACATGCGGGGACGCCAGCCGCTTCAATGCCCTTCTCATAGATCTCCCTGCCACGAGCCACACTCGCTCCATCCGATGCAACACTCGCCCCAACCGCCGTCTGCACGGCATAGTAAGCAGCCAGCGCCTCAATCGTGCTGTCCTCCAACGAGGCTGACATCCCCCACATATAGCCAATCGCATCCGGATCGCCTCGCTGTTGACTGCGAAATGCCTTCATCTGGGCGGCCAGATAGGCCGGATTCTGGCCAGCCAGCCGGGGGAACTTAGGCTGCTTGCTCACGCCCTTCACCCCGTGGCAAGTACCACAGGTACCCACGGCGAGGCGCTCCGCGTGTGCAACAACCTCCGGGTCGACAACCTCGTCGGCGAAAACCGCACCGGCACAGAGGATCAAGAGCAAGCCCGCGCTTAATAGCATTACATTACGCATCAGATAGGTTCCTCGAGCGCAGGGCTCAATAAGACAGCCAACCGAGCAGATAGAGCGTGTTGTTATCACGCGCATTGCGCCCCGTACCGTCATAGTTACTACTCAGACCCTGAAACTTATTGAAACCGGTGTACTGGATCGAAAACTTCGTGTTCAGCCAGGGTACGTAGTTAATTTCGGCCATCCAGCCCTGCGTGTCTGCTCGCGTTAATGACAACGACGCCGGCATCTCATTCGCAGGGTCAGCAGGATTGTAGAGAGCGGCACCCCCCGTAGTAGAAAAGTACCCTACGGTCCCACCAAACTTACGTTTGTAGTAGTAGGTCGCAGCCGCTCGAAAGGTCGTTAGATCCGCTCCTACCGTGTTGATCCCCAGCGCCAACGCGGTTGCGCTGTAAGTCTGCTTCTCATGAATTCGAGTCGCCGTGACACTGAACAGGTTCTTGTCACCCATATACTGGTATTGCAAGTCCTGCGCGACATCCTGAAAATCATCGGTTGGACCTTTCAGAACCTGACCATAACCGGCGCCGTCGCTTGCGGCCAAGTCCGGAAAAATTTTGAATTTAGCGCCGTAGAGTCCCGCTTCGAGGGAGTGACGCCCCCAATTGTGCTCATAGGCCAAGCGCCAATAGGGTGCAATTCCAGAAACTACGCCGCCAGCACTGGCGCTATCGAGTGGTCCTGCTGTGGCTTGTTTCGCTGAGCGATAGGCACCAAGCTCCCCATAGAAAGACTCATTCCAGAAAGCATAAAAACTGAGGCCCGCAACGTCCTGTCCGCGGGCACCATCGATCTGCGTGCTGACCGCAGCACCTGGCGCGATATTCGAGGTCGCATATGGAAATCCGAACGCGGGCGTTGTATTCCAGAGATCCTGCACGGTCGGGTTATTGTTTAAAGATACGCCATAGATCAGGCTCTGATCGCCGGGCAGCACCTGCAAGCCCGCGAAGCGGATATCCGTGTTATCGATACCGAGCGTTCCACTATCGTTTCCATAGGTGAGTTGAATGAATGCGCCCGCGTGCGGCGCAATCTTGCCCGCATAAAAGAGACTGATCTGCTGCGGGAAGGAGGCTGTTCCGTTCTGCGAATTGCCTACTCCACTGGAATCCGGCAGCGGTGTGGCCAACTGGGTATACGCCACCTGCACCATCAGGGACAGTGGCGGCAAGCTGGCTAGGGAGAGAATTTCCTCACGTTGGACCGTCACGCCGCGAACTTGCTTCAGATTATCAAGCGTGTAGCCGTTTGCTTTGAACACCCGACCAAAATGCGTTAACTCTGGCCACACGGTATGACAGGCTTCACAAGCCATGCCGGTTTGCCGCGCAAAACTCGGCACGGCATGTGCAGACGGCTCTACGAGGAACGTCAGCAGGACCAGCATCAAACCAGACGAAAGGCATGCTCGGGGAAAACGAAAGTTCATATCAACTCCTCGATGGAGAGTAAAGCGGCGCGAAGCCGCTTCGCCTCGCAATGCAAATGAGTAATAAATTCCGTGCGAAACAGGTTTTTTCTGATAATGACTATCAATACTCGCAAGAACGATCTTCTATAGATTCTGAATGACTAATTAATCCTGAGGGCCACGATGCAAGAATCCTTCGGTGCAGGATTGTTGCGCTTAGTCACCGCGTTTTGTCCATCGATCTGCGGTTAATACGAACGTCGCTACGATTTCCCGAAACGTTTCGCAACCCGTTTCTGATCGATTTATTAGTGCTGCGGAAAATGCTGATTGTTTGGGTAGCGGCAACGCGCACGATCATTGCATCGATCGCTCGTGGTCACTTCAGCGGCCATTTTCGAGGGATTACCACGACACTATTTCGGTTGTATCGCTGCACAACCTTTGGAGCCACTGATGAAGATGCTGCCATTATTGGGTCTCAGTCTCTTAGCATCTGTCGCAATTGGCGCTGGTAGCGAACGCCCGTGGCAGTCATTACCTCGCGAAGTGTCGAGTCCTGCTGAAAGTCCGGCGAGCGACGCGAAAATCGAACTCGGTCGACTGTTGTTTCACGATGCGCGCCTCTCGGAATCCCGTACCGTCGCCTGCGCTACCTGCCATGCGCTCGCCGAGGGCGGCGCTGATCATCGGCCCACTAGCCTCGGCGTACACGGGGAATCGGATGGTCGTAACGCACCGACGGTCTGGAATGTGGCGTTTCTCACGTCCTACTATTGGGATGGCCGAGCCTCTAGCCTGGAGGATCAGGCGCGCACTCAACTCCTCAACCCGATCGACATGGGCATGCGCGACGCCGCGTACCTGGAGGCGCGCATTCGCTCCATTGTGGGATATCAGCCCTATTTTGCGCGGGCGTTTGGCGGCGGCGAAGTGATCACAACAGCGAACATTGCCGTCGCAATTGCCTCCTTCGAGCGCACTCTCATCACGCCAGATACGCCCTATGACCGATTCGTCAATGGCGACAAAAGCGCGCTGACCGAGCAGCAACAGCGCGGAATGACTGCATTCCGTGCGGATGGCTGCGGACGTTGCCATCAAGGCCCTGCCTTCGATGGACCTGGCCTCACCCAAGGCACCGTATTTACTATGCGGTTCCCAACCTACCCGCGCAGCCCGTTTGCTGCGACCTATCAACTGGTGTCCGATCTGGGTCGTTTTGAGTGGACTGGGAAGGAGCAGGACCGCTCACAGTGGCGTGTACCTTCGCTCCGCAATCTCAGCTATACAGCGCCGTACATGCACAACGGTCTAGTCCCAACGTTACCAGCCGCGGTCAGAGTCATGGGCAGTACGGAACTAGCGCGCACGTTTACAGACGCAGAGGTGGCGGATCTGGTGGCATTCCTAGAGTCACTATCCGGACCATTGCCCAAAGTCGAACTACCGAAACTGCCGCTCTGAGTGCCACCGAGGCAGCAGCACAGGCTTCTAGGAAGGCGTCGTGCCCTCGCCAGCGAGGGCAATCTCGGCGCTCGTAGCGACTCGGCGCGCGCGACTGCACTGCGACCGACGCGTGGGGCCTTCTCTTAAGAAGGACCTGGTGTCGCCAGCGATTGGCGTTAGGAATCTTAAGATTGCCTAGTTACGAACGAGTCTAAGCAACATCTTCAGGCGCAGGTACTGGGGCAACAACCGTAACGCCTTGAGCGCCAGCGTGAAACGCTTTGGAAAGTGAATCTCAAAAGAGCCGCGCTCAAACCCGCGAATGATCGCCTCTGCAGCCTGCTCTGGCGTGCGCAGCGCGGGCATCCGGAACCGGTTTTTAGCCGTCATCGGCGTCGCAACGAAACCCGGATTAATGAGATAGACGGCGAGACCGCGCCCCGTTAGTTCGCAGTACAACAGTTCCGCCAGATTGATCAGCGCCGCCTTGATTGGACCGTAGACGGCGGCGCCCGGTAAACCCATATAGCCGGCGACACTCGCAACCAGCGCGATAGCGCCTCGACGACGGGCAATCATTGTGGGCAGGACCGCCTCAAGGCCGTAGTACGCGCCTGCCAAATTCACCTCCAGCGTCGCGGCAACCTGCGCGGCATGTACCTGCAGTACGCTTTGCGGCTCATATTGAGCCGCGCAATAAACCATCAGATCCACCGGATCATCGGTGGCATGCACCCGCCCAGCCGCCCCCCGCCAGGCAGCCGGTTGGCTCGCATCGAACGGACACACGATAGCCGACGAAGGGTGACTTTGCGCGATTGCGTCTAGCGCGTGGCCGTTGCGCGCCGAAAGCACCACTCTGGCGCCGCGCAAAAGCAGTGCCCGGGCCAGAGCCGCACCGATACCACTCGAAGCACCAACGATCCAAACCTTACGGGTGGGCCAATCGCGCAGCGGAGGATTAAGCGAAAACACAGCCAAGCTCAGCTGCGCCGACGCATAAAGAGCGTCACATCGCCAAGGTGGACGCCAAATTTACTCATGCGCGCTCTATTCGCCAGCGTGTGCTCGTCAATAAGCATCATCCAGTCGTCGAACGCGACGTCGTAGGTTCTGCCATCGACCGGTAGACGCAGCACGTAGTTCCAGTGCAGCGTATTGCCGGCCACTACGCCCGCAGCAACGCCAACCACATCGGCCGCAGTGCCCTGCCAAGTCCCGTCCGTTTGACGACGCAGAGTCCATACCCGCTGCTGCCGGCTGCCATCGCTATACTCAAAATGTTCGTCGAGCACGAGCGCCCCAGCGTCCTCCCGGCCTTCGATCACCACATGAAAGCGCTTGACCACCTCACCGCTGCGTTTCTGGAACATCCCCCACGCATCAACGGTACCGGAAAAGTACCGGACCAAGTCGAGCACCGGCTTTTCTGCGGCATAGCGACTGACATCTGTCGACGCGCAAGCGCCTATCGACAACAAAATACTGATCAATGCAGCCCGGATAAGTGAGTTCATGAACGCTCCAAGCATGTCTGCATCACAGAAATACGGCCGGCATCGAACGCCGCCTCGCAATAGCAAAGATAGAGTCGCCAGATGCGAATGAAGGCTTCATCGAAACCACGATTTCGCACCTCATTCAGGCTCGCCTCAAAGGCGCTACGCCAGCGGCGCAAGGTCTCGGCATAATCGGTCCCAAAATAGACACTGCCGGTTGTCTTGAGGCTCTGCCGTTGGGCTTGCGCGGCGAAACGCTCTGGACTCGCCAGCATGCCGCCGGGAAATATGAACTGCTGGATGAAGTCGCTACCAGCGCGATAACGCAGAAAATGACGTTCGTCTATGGTGATAGTTTGCACTGCAGCCCGAGCACCGGCTTTCAGCCGGTCGCGAACCGTTGCAAAGAAAGCGGGCCAATAGGCTTCTCCGACCGCCTCGAACATCTCAATCGAAACCACTGCATCGTATTGGCCGGTGAGGTCCCGATAGTCGCGCAACTCCAACTCGACGCCCGCAAGCCCGCGGGTGCGCTCCTGGGCGAACGCAAGCTGAGCCGCAGAAATCGTAACCCCATGCACAGCAATGCCGCGGGTGCCAGCGTATTCGGCAAATCCGCCCCAGCCGCAGCCAATTTCTAGAACTCGCATCCCGGGGGTGAGGTGCAAAGTGTCGAGGATCTGCTGGTACTTGGCATGCTGCGCATTCTCTAACGACTTGGAATGATCGCCGGCAAAATAGGCGCTCGAATACGTGAAGCTCGGATCTAACCACAGCGAGTAGAATTCATTACCAAGGTCATAGTGCGCGTGAATATTGCGGCGACTGCCCGCGCGGCTATTGCGTCGCAGACGGTGCCGCAACCAATGCCAGGCATTGGAGAGCGCGCCGCCGAATATCGTCGGCTCCAGCACTGCCTCATTCTGTAGAACGACCTGTAGCACAGCCGCCAGGTCTGGCGTGTCCAGCAGACCATCTCGATAAGCCTCAGCAAAACCAATATCGCCATGCCGCAGAATGGCCGCGCATGCCTTCCAATCATTGATGCGCAGAGCGGCCTTGGCGCCGTGTGAGCGGCCCTCAAATTGCAGCGCTTCGCCTTGCGGTGTAACCAAGTCTAAGCGACCGACCCGCAGCTGCTTGAGCAGCCCGAGCAGCAAGCGGGCGGAACTTGGCGCGGTACGGCGTGAGAGGGTATGCGTGATGCTCATCTGGGTGTTCCGATGCTGAAGGGCTCTGGGGAATGGGGAGGCTTAGAATGGATGGGTAGCCGACGCCACCACAAGCGCAGTGCCTGCCAATGAATTTTTGCGACCACGCCAAAGGTTAGCAAAGGCTGGCAGACCAGTGCACGCCAAAGCGCACGTTGCGTCGCAGGGTGCAGTGTCCCGCCCACCGCCGTACGCAGCACCAACCGCTTGTCGTCATGGTATTCGATGGCGAGCACGCTGCGACCCTCTCGTTCTAGGACCCGAAACTGATAGCGGCCGGTGACCTCACAGAAGGGCGAAACATGCATACGTTTGCGGCAGATCAGTTCCGTTCGCAGGCCGATCTCGCCACCGTCTGGGGCACCGAGCAGATAGCAGTGGCGCTCGCCGAAGGTGCTGTTGACCTCAGCCAAGATCGCCCGCAGTCGTCCTTGTGCGTCGTGACAGTACCAGCAGCTGATCGGATTGAAAGCGTAGCCAAAAATCCTCGGCATGGTCTGCAGGTAGACTTCGCCCGTCGCGTCCAGTCCGGCGTCTTGTAGCAACCCGCGTATCCAAACCAGCAAGTCGGAGCCATCCCGCGCCCCGTAATCTTTCGACCGTAGCGACAGCAAGCGGCGACGATCCACCGCGAAGCAAGGGCCGTCTGCCGCATGTAAATCGGACAGCGATAGCCGGATGTAGAAAGCGGGGTATACGAAACGGTTGCGGATCGGCCAAACGCGCTCGTGCAAGACGCGCCCAACAAGCAGCAAGGCGCCGCCGTGGTTCACAGCACCGCCCAGGAGGGCGCGGCGCCAAACGCGGCGGCGACCCGCAGCGCAGACTTCAAGCCATCTTCGTGAAACCCATAGCCGGTCCAAGCGCCCGCGAACCAGGCCCGGTGACGGCCCTGCACTCCGGGCAGGGACGCCTGTGCCAGAAGGGCTCCCGCATCCAGAATCGGGTGCTCGTAACTGAAACGAGCAAACTCTAGCGACGGATCCGGTGGCACCACCGGGTTGAGAGTCACCACAATTGGGATCGAGAATGGGAGCGGTTGCAGCTTATTGATCAGGTAGCTCACGCAGACCTGGCTCCCCTCCTCGCCTCTGCTACGACCTAAATAGTTCCATGCGGACCACACCTTGCGCCGCCGCGGCAGCAGCGACGGGTCGCAATGCAGCACCGCGAGGTTGGACTGGTAACGAACCGGCGCCAGTGCCGCGCGCTCTTCGGGCAGCGCATCGACCAGCAACTGCAACGTCGTCGGCGCATGGGTCGCAAATACTACGGCATCAAACCACTCCGATCCTAACGCAGTCGTGACCGCGACACCGCGTTCACCGCGGCGAATTTGCTGTACGGGCAGGTTCGCACGGACGTCCTGCAACTGACCCCGAATCCGGTCAACGTAAGAGCGCGAGCCACCGGCAACCGTGAGCCACTGTGGCCGATCCGTGATCTGTAACAACCCATGATTGAGCGCGAACTGCAGGAACGTCTCCGCCGGAAACTGCAGCACGTCCTGGCGCCCACTGGACCAGATTGCAGCGACCATTGGCAGCAAGTAGGCCTCACGAAACCGGCGTCCGTACCGGCCGCGATCCAGCAATTCGCCGAGCGTCAGACTCGACTGGCGCGCGGTCAACAGATTACCCATGGCCTCGCGGTTGAACCGCATAACGTCACCCAGCATGCCCAAAAACGCGGGCGATAGCAGATGGCTGCGCTGTGCAAACACGCTGTCGAGGTTGGTGCCCGCCCATTCGGTCCTGCCGCCATCCAGCGATACACCAAAAGACATCTCGCTGCGATGCGACTGCACTCCCAGTTCGGCAAATAGGCGAATCAGATTGGGGTAGGTGCGCTCGTTGTAGACGAGGAATCCGGTATCCACCGGATGGGTCTGATCGCCCACGGTGACGTCCACCGTATTGCTGTGCCCACCGAGGGTGGGCTGGGACTCATACAAGGTGACCGCATGCCGAGAGGCCAGCAGATAAGCCGAGGCGAGCCCCGAGATGCCGGCGCCAATCACCGCGATACGCTGTCGCTCAGCGGCAAATCCAGTTGCATTTACAGTCACATTCATCTTGCTAGTTGTCCCGCGGGAGTGCAGGATAATACCGCATAGGCAATAACGCTACTATTTGGTAACTTTAAAGACTAATGAGTTTTCTTACTAAACTGAGCTTCAAAGACCAGACCTTCAAATTGCGCGAAACCGCGATCCTGGACGCCACCACTAAACTGCTGGCAGAGAAGGGCTTCGACCTCATCACCATGGATGACGTGGCGGACGCAGTCGGACTGTCAAAACCCAGTCTCTATAAACACTTCAAATCCAAGGAAGAGTTGGTCATCGAGGCCATGGTCCGTCTGGTCGACGAGGCACTCGCGTACCTGGAAAAACTGCCGGACACGCTAGGCCCACTGGAACGCCTGCAGTCGCTCTTAGAGTGGGCCCTGCGCGTGCGACTCGGCGGTGGTCTACCGTTCCTACCCTCGACCAGCGCGCATGTACGCGCGTTTCTAACCCAGAGTCCACGCTACATCCTGCGCGCGTTAAAACTCCATCGCCTGCTGGATGCGGTCGTCACCGAGGCCAAACGCAACGGCGAACTGGCGTCGGAACTGCCCAATGACGTGATCCTATACAGCTACTACGCGCGCACCTGTGATCCTGCGGTGGAATACCTACGGCTTTATGGCAAATACGATGACGAAACCATCGTTGCACATATGCATTCCGTCTGTTTTGCCGGCCTCGGTGCCAGACCCAACCGCTGACCACAATGCAACCGAACGGCGTTCGCCGTGTGATCGCCTGCTGCTAGCCGTGAACGCTACACGCATCCAACGGGCAGACAGACCGCGAGAACAGCGCTAGCGCGCCACTAGTGCTGATGCTGATACTCGGCAACCGAAATAATCCGCCGCCCGAGACGGTCCCAGAGGATGCACTGCAGCGCGGAGGGGACCTCGGCAAGAGTCACACGTCGCACGGCCCCCATCAAATCTGCATACTCGCGATGACAAGCCGCCAACCGGTAGTTCGGAATAGCCACCGACAGATGATGAATGTGGTGGTAGGCGATGTCGACCGTAAACCAGTTCAGCCACGCCGGCAAAATAAGGTGACTGGTACCTTCAATGGCGCCACGGTCATAGCACCAGTCGTGTGTCTCGCTCGCGTAGGAGTGTTCAAAGTTGTGTTGCACGGTGAACAGCAAGATGCCACCGCCACCAGCAAGCGAAACACTAGCCACGTACACCGCAAAGAACAACCCAGCGCCGCAGACCCAGGACATGACCGCCCATATCGTCAGCAGGGCGATGTTATTCCAGGTCATGTGTCGGTACTCAGACGCGTTTTTCCAATAGCGCGGCTTGAAGCTCGCTACGTGCACTCGCACTGCGATGCCCGGCTCACGCAGCTTGCTGCGGACGACGTGAATGACCCACTGCACGGTGCCCTTCAGCCACGTGTAGCGCGGATTAAATACCAGATAGATGAATCCGGCGAGCGGCGCCGTCAGCATGCTGCACTTGCGCCGGTACATGCGCTGACCTGACTCTGATAGGGCCGCGTATTCCTCCACCGAGAGCGTCGTGTACGGGCCGCGGTACTTGCTCCAATCGCCGTTGTGAGCATGGTGAAAGTTGTGGTTCTGCGCCCAAACGAACTGCGGCATACCGGCCAGCACGCCGAAGACAAACCCGCCCAAACGATTGAAAAAACGGCTGCGAAATAAGCTGAAGTGGCCACAATCGTGCATCAACGCAAAAGCGCGCAACGTAAATAACGCGAGCAGCGGCACCACGAGTACTGTCAGCCAGACCGAGACGCTGGCAGTCCGCACGGTCACCCACCACAGACCGGCGATTGGCAGCACCGTAGTCAACAGCTGGGTCAGGCCTTTTAGATTATCGGGAGTGCTGTAGCGGGAGATGATCTCCCGTTTACGCTGCTTAATGCGGTCAATCGAGGGCACTGGGGAACTCGCCTCTAGGCTGGCTGTGATTGTGCACAGAGGTCTACCGTAGCAGATGGGCCACGACCGGGACACCCTCCTCCTCGCGAAGGGCCAGCGACCCAGCCAGCCGCAGCCCCGTTTTGCCGGACCCACCAAGGCGCTGCTGCGCCGTGGTTCTTACCCGCCTTGCCCGACGCCGCCAAGAGCGCTGGTGATTTAACGAAAAACAAGATGCCCCCTGCTCTCATCGCCACGCAGGGCAAGGGAGTTGACTGAACCGCTTGCTGGGGGAGCCAGCAGGGCGAGCTCAGGGGCAAAACCGTGTCAGCCGATTGGCAACCCGTGCCATTGCGGCCGGGTCACCAGCATTAGAGGTGTCGGCGGATGGGTTGTGAGCCACGCGCACCGCGGTCAATCCGCCCGGGAACAAGGAGACGGAGTTGTCGCCCCAGCCCACCATCTCCGGAATATAGAGTTTGCACCCCTCGGTCGCGTCATAGCGCATTTCCCAGAAGGCATTGAAGTATGTCGTCTCACCAAAAGGACCCTTGTCGCCTGTTGGCAGCCCCCGCGGCGCAGTGCCGGCTTGCAACTGCGCAATGCGCGGCGCATACAACAACTGCACTCCGGCATGGCGACCGCCAGCATGATAAAGCCGCGCAACTTTCACCAGATCGCTGATCGTCGCGTAATAGCCGTAGGCCATGAGCGGCTGCCCCGCGCTGCCATCCGCCTCAATCGTACGGTTAATGGGCGCGTAGTGAATGCCGAGTGGCGTATAGACCTCCCGTTCCAGCATCGACCACAAGTCAGCGGTCGGGCCTTCCTTGGACTTGAGGTACCGATCCATCGCTTCCCCCAGCAGGTACATGTCTTGATCGCGGTAGCGAACGACTTCCCCGGGACCCCACGGATAAACGCGCGCAATCCGTAGTAACGTCGCCACTTTAGTCGCGCGCGACGATGCATCTGCCCAATCGTTGTAGGTCGCATCAATATAACCATCGCCAGAACGGTTTGGGTCGCGCTCAGCACTGCCATTACCCTGGCCGGTAACCATGTTGATGCAATCATCAAATCGGACATTTGCCCAGGCAGGGTAAGCCGCCACTTCAGGCACAAAGTCACGAATTTTGAGCTCAAAGACGCCGGGGCCGTACTTCTGTGCCAGGTGCAATAACGCCACTTCGTTGGCGAAGGCTTTGGTAACCGACCAGATGCCAAAACGCGTCCGATCACACCAGGGCAATGGGCCACCAGCACTGGTACAACCGCGGGTATAAAAAACACCGTGGTAATCGAGCCCAGTCAGCACCGTCTGATCAGCGGCAAGCCCCGCGTCAAACCCCTCTAGTTTCGCGCGACCCACTTTGCGCTCCAATTCCGACCAGGAACGCACGGGAACCGCGTCCCGCAACGACGCCCTGTAGGTTGCCTCAAGGGCGGCCCAGTCGCGGCGCGTTGCTTGCACCCACGTAGCCTGCGTAACACCCACGGCGGTGAAGTAGGTCTCGACGTGAGCGGGTGTCGTTTGTTGGACGATCTGAAAACGCAGGTGGGACACCTTGCCGCCCCGATAGAGGAACGTGGCCAACCCGTTGTGCGTCTCGCCCTCCAGCGTGTGGACGAGGGAGAACGGAAACGCACCGCGCGACCAACCCCGATCAGCCGGCTCAGACCAAACGCGTCCGGGCTGTACGATGACGTCCCAATAACTACGCCCACCTGGCAGCGAACCGACCCGTATCACCTCTTGTGTCACAGGAACCAGATCACCGCGGACAGACAAAAAAGTCAGATCCACCTGGGGGAAATATTGCGCATCTTTGCCGAGGACGGCGTGTGCTTGTAAGTCTGCAGGCTGCGTCGTCATCAGGACTTCTGCAAGCCTGAGCGTGCCGCGATACGGCTCGTGCGCTGCCGCTGCGTGTGGCCCGGGGACAAAGGCTTGATTGTCGATCACTGCAATAGGCGCCACAGCGTCCAACAAATCCGTGACGGTGAGGCGCGCAGCGGTGGCGTAACCCACGGACGCAAAGGCCAACAGGCACATGCAAACGACCGCATCGCGAACTGCCCGACTTTGGGAGACGCCGAGTCCCTTATAAAAGCGTAACGACATTATTTTTACCCCTGTGAAACTGCGCTTTATGGCGCCCCAAGCTTGAATACAAAAATCGCTGGCGCCCCTTTGTCCTCACCAAACCAAAACGACCCCTTGCCACTGGCGACGCCAATGTACTGTCGACCCTCTACCGCGTAGGTCACGACGCCAGCCGTCATCGCACCACCGACGTTGAATCGATACAGCACCCGCCCGTCATCGGCATCGAATGCAAGGACATCACCGGTGTTCTCGCCCGTGAAAATCAAGCCACCGGCCGTCGCTGTGACTCCAGCGACCATGGGTTTTTCGGAATGATATTGCCAGCGTATAGAACCTGTGCTGGCATCGATGGCGGTCAATAGACCGTGCGCTTGCGCTACGGGGTCCATCTCATCCGTGCCACCCATGTAGTCTTTGCCCGACACAATCAGCGACTCGTCGCCCAACTTGCCCGTCGTGCACCAGTCAACCGACGGCACGTACAAAGTCTGCAGTGGCGGATACCAAGCCGGGCCATTCCACTGGATACCACCCAGATCTCCAGGACAAAAACGGGTTCCGGCAGCCGTGATCGGCACATCCACATTGAGGTGTTGGCCAATCGCGGTCTGACGCAAAAGCGCGTGCGTGTCTTGATCGTAAAGCCGCACAATGCCGTCCTTCCCACCGGCCACCACGACCGGATGCAGATGACCGTCAACCGCGACTTCAACGATCGGGCTGACCTGCGTGACGTCCCAATCCTTATCATCGTTCGGGACCAACTGCGCATACCAACGTAGTGTCCCGGTATGCACGTCGAGGGCAACCAGAGAGTCGGTGTAGAGGTTGGCTCCGCGGCGCAAATCCGCCCCGAACACCGGCGCGGGATTCGTCACCGGCACATAGAGTTGGCCGCGTTGTACGTCCAACGACATTGGGCTCCAAACCGCACCGCCTCCAATCGGCAACTTCGCATCGTGAATCCAGGTGTCAAAGCCTGGCTCGCCGGCTCTTGGGATAGTGTTGAAACGCCATACCGGGGCGCCATCGATCAGCCGGAACGCGCCAATCCAACCCTGAATACTGTTTTCGCTGCCCGCGGGCGCGATCAAAATCAGATCCTCGAAAATTAACGGTGGCATTGAGAAGGCTTCACCTGCCGCGGGCCTTGCCACCTGACGGGCCCAGAGCAGGCGCCCATCCGCCGCATCCAGCGCGATCAGGTACCCGTCACTGGTGCCGCGCACAACATAGCCGTCTTTGATGGCAACACCGCGGTTGTTGGGCCAGGACTCGGCGTCTTGTGCGGGCCATTGGTAACGCCAGCGCTGACGACAGGTCGCGGCATCGATCGCAACCGTCAGCTTCGGAGTCGTCACAAACATGGTGCCGCGATACACCACGGGCCCAGTGACAAAATTCTCGAGCGCACCGAACTGATAGACACAGGCCACTTGCAACCGCGACACGTTTTGACGATTGATTTGTTCCAGTGGGGAGAAACGCGTACCGCGATAATCATGGTTGTGGTACACCCAGTCACTGCTCTGGGCTGCCTGTCCAAGCTCCGTAGCCGAGGGTCCAGCGCCGTGCGCCACCATGCCCTGATCGCCCGCGATGAACAGTTGCCGGTCCTGACGGCCATTACTTGCCGCCGCTGGGGATCTACCAGCCGTACCGGTGCCGGCGACTGCGTGACCTAGTGAATCCAACGTGAGTGCATCGACCCCCGGAGCGACATCGTTATGCGCCAGCACGTAAGCCACCAAGCCCAGATACTCATCCTGCGTCAGAGATCCAGTGGCTGGCCGTGGCATCGAAGTGCTGATGATGTAGTACAGATCACCCGCGGTACGCGTGCCCTTGGTCCATTGCTGCGCAAAGACGGGCCCGCTGAGCGCCGGCGCGACCGCGCCTTGCAGGTGATCTCCATGGCAAACCGCGCAGTGCCTGGCATAGACCGCAGCGCCACGGTCGGCTTGAGCGATGAAATCAGATGGGCCGCCAATCGCCCATGGCGCGATTGCTGTCACCGTCAGCACACCAAACAGCATCGATACGGTGCGGGCAAGACGCAGAACGTTTCTCATGGCCCTCAGTATGCCCAAACCACACTGCGTTGTAGCGGTGTCCGGGTCGGCGGGCCACGATCGAACCCGCCCAGTCGCCTGACAGAAACAATGCCGCGCCAGATCACAGCGGCGATTCCGGCCATTCGGCGACTCGAGGGCGGCGCACTGTCCATGGTATCTTGGCGGGCGTTATGCAGCCCTTCGCGGAGTACAGCATGAGATCCAAATCTAAGACAGCTTGGCTGGCCATCGTCTTGGCGGCCCTCCCCGCTCTCGCGCAGGCCGCGACGCCAGCCGCACTGACTGGCGACGAGGCAGCGTTTCGTGGCCTGTATCAGGAACTGGTTGAGATCAACACCACGCGCTCCGTGGGTAGTTGCACCCAAGCCGCCCAGGCAATGCGCGCGCATCTTGCTAGTGCCGGCATTCCCGAGTCGGACCTGCATATCGTTGCGCCACCGAACGACAGCAAAAATGGCGCCCTGATCGCCTTGCTGCGAGGCCAAGAGACGGCGCCCAAGCCCATCCTGCTGCTCGCCCATATCGATGTAGTCGAAGCCAAGCGGGAGGACTGGGAGCGTGATCCGTTCAAGCTCGTGGAAGAAAACGGTTTCTTTTATGCGCGCGGTGCCAGTGACGACAAAGCGATGGCCGCGATATTCACGGATACGCTGGTACGGCTCAAAAAGGAAGGCTTCAAGCCCCGACGCAGCATCAAACTGGCATTGACTTGTGGCGAGGAAACGCCGGACACGTTCAATACGGTGCGTTGGCTCACGCAGACGCAGCCAGATGCGCTCGCGGCTGAATTTGCATTGAATGAAGGCGCCGGCGGCGAACTCGATGCAAGCGGAAAGCCGGTAACCTTGCAAATTCAGGCGGGAGAAAAAGTCTATCAGGATTTTGAGCTGGAAGCGTCCGATGTCGGCGGCCACAGCTCACGCCCCACGAAGAACAATCCGATCGTGCGTCTGAGCATAGGTCTTGCTCGTCTGGGTACACATAATTTTCATATCGCCTTCAATCCCGCGACACGTGGCTACTTCGAAGCGCAGGCGAAGACCGCAGCTCCTGCCGTCGCCGCAGACATGCGGGCCGTGCTTGCCAATTCGTCGGACGAGGCCGCAGCAGAACGTCTGTGGGCAATCAATCCAGGCTGGAACGGCGCGCTACGGACCACCTGCGTGGTCACCCAAATCACCGGCGGTCATGCAGCCAATGCACTACCGCAGCGCGTGCGCGCGAACGTGAACTGCAGAATCTTACCCGGTGTCGCGATCGCAGAGGTGCAGCGCGAGATCACGAGCACCCTCGCTGATGAGAAAATTAGCGTTGCACCAAGTGGGGATCCGGGCATGCAATCACCACCGCCGCCGCTGACACCCAGCATCCTCGGACCGGTGCGTCAGGTGGCGGATTCGATCTGGCCTGGGGTGGCGCTCGTTCCGACCATGTCGACAGGCGCCACAGACGGGCGTTTTCTGAACGCTAGCGGCGTACCGACCTATGGACTGTCCGGTATTTTTGCAGACGCTGAAGGCAGTCACGCGCACGGACTGAACGAGCGCATCCGCGTGCAGTCCCTGCTCAATGGTCGCCGATTCTTGTATGAGGTTGTGAAAATTTACGCGACGCAACAGTAGAACTGGTCATCTACTCACTGCGTTAACCACGGCACCACTGGCGCCCGACGTACCACGGATACGCGCGCGTCTCGGTCGTACTCGGGCTGGAAAATTACCAAGCGCCAATGCAGTTGGAGTCGGCCTAGACCTTGCTTTGATAGCGTTATGTAAATACGGGGCTACAGTTGTCGACAGATATACTGCCCAGATAGCGAAATAGGGGCTTTTTTTAGAGCCTGAGTCAGCTACGCTGCGGTTCTCAACGGTTGGCAAAACGAAGCCGACGCGTGCAAGGCAACCCTCCGCTCGATGGATACACGATGAAAGGTCTTTGGCGCCAACGCATTCACCTAAGGTTCTGTACGGCATCAGGGATGCTGCCCTCCGCGCTCGTGGCCGCAGGGCTGCTTAGTGCCGGCGCACAAAGGGCAGCGGCAGACGATGCATGGGGCATCGCCGCGACGAGCATCATCGCCACCGGCATCCCGGGCGCCGGCGCAGTCACCGAAGTAGGCGACTTCCTGTTAGGGAGTCCGCTGCACGACAAGGCCCCGTTTGCACTTTTTACACAGCGAGGATCCGTCTTGAGTCCTAAGCGGGTGCTGGTGGCATCGACCTCCAACTTTGGCGCGCCCCTCGCCCGCCCCAACGATCCGGAAGGTTCGATTCTATCCATTGACCCAGCCGCGGGTCCGATAGTCGTGCCACGCGCCTTCGCCGCGGCAGGTGGCCAGGCG
>CAIVRI010000133.1 GCA_903908265.1 uncultured Pseudomonadota bacterium | reverse complement strand
CTATGCGCGTATTCGCGCCGCAGGTGGCTTGTGTATAGCCGACGAGGTGCAGACGGGCTTGGGCCGACTCGGAGACTGGTTCTTTGGCTTTGAAGGCCAGGGCGTGGTGCCCGATATGGTGGTGCTGGGCAAGCCCATGGGTAATGGACATCCGATCGGTGCAGTGGTCACCACGCGGGCCATTGCCGATGCATTTGCCAACGGGATGGAATTTTTCAGTACCTTTGGAGGCTCTTCGGTCGCCTGCGCAGTGGGTTGCGAAGTGCTCTCCATCGTCGCAGACGAAGATCTGATGGGGCATGCCAAGCGCATGGGTGGCCAATTTCTCAACGGATTGCACGCACTCGCGCAGACCTACCCGTTGATCGGGGATGTGCGCGGGCATGGACTTTTTCTCGGCGTCGAATTCGTCAACGATCGCGACGCGCGCAATCCTGCAACAGCGCAGACGGCGTATGTGGTCGAGCGACTACGCGAGCAGCGCATTCTCGTGGGCACGGAAGGTCACGACAACAACATCATCAAGGTACGGCCGCCGCTGACTTTTGATGACGCCGCGACCGAGCATTTTCTGGCAGCGTTGTCGATTGCATTGGCCGAGCGGCCTGCACAACCCATAGGCGCTTAAAATGCTCAGTGCGCGCTAGAAACCACCTGCCAACGTCCGTAGACGGTTGCGGTGACCTCAATGTCGGGGATGATGACGGTCGTGGCGGGCGCGGGCGCAGCGGCGCCGCCGAAGGCGCGCGCCAGACCGGTCACCTGTATTTCCCCACCGAAATTTTGACCGAGCGGCTGGGTCGAGAGTGAAACTAGGGCGCCAAGTCGCGTACCGCCGGCTTCGGCCATGGCCTTTGCATCGTCCTTGGCCGCCGCGACTGCATGTGCCAGCGCACGCCGGCGCGTGGCGTCCGTGTCGTCTGCGGTGAATGCCACGGCAGAGACTTCCCTTGCGCCGCCGCTCAGTGCGGCGTCTAGGTAAACGCCTACAAGGGCAAGATTGCGGGTCTCGATGTGCAGCCGATTGGAGGCGTCGAAGCCATTCTTGCGCGATTCATTGTTGACGTAGTCCCAGTGAATGCCAATGTTCAGTTGCGAGGAGCGTAGATCCGACTCCGGCAATCCTGCTGCGAGCAGGGCGCTTTTGACGGCCGCGGTGACCTTCGCGCTGTCGGTTCGTACAGTCGTTGCTGCAGCGGCGCTGTTGAGAATTGTGACGTCGAAAGCTGCTTTCGTCGGGCGGGTTGTTTCGGTAGCGGATGCGCTGGTAGTGACCGAGGCCGCTTCATCAGCCAGGGTGGTTTGTGCTGCGAAGCAAGAGAAGAAAGATATCAAGAGCAGGATGCGATGCATCAAACACTCCCCGGCGGTGGCGTGTGGCTAGGACTTCGTGCGGTTAAGCACAGTGACGTTGGCGATAGAGTCCGGTTCCGTGAAACGGCGCCTTGCGATCATGGCCTGCTGTAATCGGCCACGGCGTACGTAGCTCTGATAGAGCAGATCTTTGAGTACTTCGAGCAGTACGCCGGCCGTTTCGGCGTCCAGGTTCGGCATTCGCGAAGCGGCGCCCTGTTCACCGGCGAGTAAGACGCGCCGCAAGAGATGGAAGGTCTCTGGATCGAGTTCGGCCATTTCCCGTGAATCGTTCAGCTGATCGAATAATTTCAGCTTGCCGTGTTCACCGAGGTCGACCGCAACGTCTTGTACAATACGTCGGCACAGGGAGGCGAATGCATTCCAGCAGCCGACTGCAAAGACGGTCAGTGCTTCGCGGCACAGGGCGTCGATGCCCTCTGGCAGGAACGCATGATCAAATTTCTCGCGCGGGCGTTCTATTTCTTGGAATAGCGACGACAGTTCGACGCGGTGGTTGCCGTACAGCTTGACCGGGAACTTGAGGAAGATAGGAGCGTTGCAGGCGTCGCACCGGTAGACAATGCCGATATGCGAGGGCTTAGTCGCTTCGAGCATCGCCCACGTCGGCACCGATACGGCGGTCAGATGGGAGAAGACATCACAGTGCGGACAGACCAGCGCAAAGCTGGCGGCCTGGTCATGGACCAGCAGGCTGTTTGAGTCGATGTGGATCGCCATCCGCACTCCGTGTGCGTCGATCGCCTGGTGCGACCCTCGATGAGAGGCCGTCAGTCAGGGTTCGCGCCCAGAGACTCTAACATAATCCGAGGGTTACGCTACGAAGCGGGGGTTTGAGAGGCGTCCGATGCCGGCGTCACCCCTCAGTTGGCGAGGCGCCGGTACTTAATGCGGTGCGGCCGGTCGGCTTCCGCCCCCTTGCGCTTGACCAAGTCGGCTTCGTACTCCTGATAGTTGCCTTCGAACCAGACCACCTGGCTGTCGCCCTCGAAGGCGAGAATATGGGTGGCGATGCGATCGAGGAACCAGCGGTCGTGGGAGATGACCACCGCACAGCCCGGGTAGGCCAGTAGGCCCTCTTCCAAGGCGCGCAGTGTCTCGATGTCGAGGTCGTTGGTGGGTTCGTCCAGCAACAACACGTTGCCGCCCGTCTTGAGTACCTTGGCCAGGTGTACGCGATTACGCTCACCACCAGACAGATCGCCAATGACTTGTTGTTGGGCGTTACCGCGGAAATTGAAGCGACCGACGTAGGAACGCGACGAAGTCTCGTAGTTGCCGACCTTGATGATATCCAGACCGCCGGAAATCTCAGTCCAGACCGTCTTTGCGTCATCGAGCGACTGGCGCGATTGATCCACGTAAGCGAGCTGCACACTGGGTCCCATGCGGATCTCGCCACTATCGGGCTGCTCGAGACCGGCGAGCATACGGAAGAGCGTGGTTTTACCGGCGCCGTTCGGGCCGATGATGCCGACAATGCCGCCGCGTGGCAGGCTGAACGAGAAATCGTCGATCAGCAGGCGATCGCCAAAGCCTTTACTGAGGTTTTTCGCCTCGATGACGAGTTCTCCGAGTCGCTCACCCGGTGGAATGTAGATCTCGTTGGTCTCATTGCGCTTCTGGAATTCCTGCGACTGCAGTTCCTCGAAGCGGGCCAGACGCGCCTTGGACTTGGCTTGGCGTGCTTTGGGATTCTGGCGTACCCATTCGAGTTCCTGCGCCAGCATTTTGCGCAGGCCATCCTGTTGGCGCTCTTCGATGCCTAGGCGCTTTTCTTTCTGTTCAAGCCAGGAGGAGTAGTTGCCTTGCCAGGGGATGCCATGACCCCGGTCGAGTTCAAGAATCCAGCCGGCGACGTTGTCTAAGAAGTAACGGTCGTGCGTCACTGCGATGACAGTGGATTGGTACTCGTGTAAGAAGCGTTCGAGCCAAGCGACCGACTCCGCATCGAGGTGGTTGGTCGGTTCATCCAGCAGCAGCATGTCGGGCTTTTGCAGCAGTAACCGGCACAGTGCTACGCGGCGTTTTTCGCCGCCGGACAGGTGCTTCACTGGAGCGTCCCACTCGGGTAGCCGCAACGCATCGGCTGCCACTTCCAGCGTGCGCTCAAGGTTGTGGCCATCGACGGTGGCTAGATAGGCCTCTAACTCGCCTTGTTCGGCCGCGAGCTTGTCAAAGTCTGCATTCTCATCGGTATAGGCCGCGTAGACGGCGTCGAGGCGATTGAGCGCATCTTTGATGGGCTTGACCCCTTCTTCGACGATCTGGCGAACAGTGCACGCAGGATCCAGTTCTGGCTCCTGGGTCAGGAAACCGATGTTGATGCCCGGCTGCGGTCTGGCCTCGCCCTCGAATTCTTTGTCGATGCCCGCCATGATGCGCAAGAGCGAGCTTTTGCCTGAGCCATTCAGACCCAGTACGCCGATCTTGGCGCCAGGAAAGAACGATAGGGAGATGTCTTTGAGAATCGTCCGCTTCGGCGGCACGACTCGAGACACCCGATTCATCGTGTAAATGAATTGCGCCATGACTGCATCCGAGAGGTTCGGGGCACCCAAAGGGAGCGGGCGCCGGGGACCGAAGTATAGCCTTGGCCGGGACCTGTCGGAATGTCGGTTGCAGCGGTGACGGTCTGTCGGCGGTTGCCGCGGGCCTGCCACCCACGCCCACCACAGGCCCTCTGGAGTGCTCGCATAATGCGCATCGTGCCGCTACGAGCATGCTAGTCTGCGCCGATGAGAGCGGCCCGCGACACGCTGTTGGTGGCTGGTGAAGCGCTAGGGCGTTATGGCTTCCCGGACGGGCATCCTTGGGGTGTCGACCGCTATGGCGCGTTTATGCGGGCATTTCGCGACTTGGGCCTCGATACGCAAGTGCGTGTGCAGCGGCCGCGTGAGGCGAGCCGGGACGAACTGGAAACCTTTCATCAATCCGCTTACGTGTCCTTGGTCGAGCAGCGCTCGGGGCTCGGACAGGGCTTTTTAGATGTGCGCGATACGCCCGCTTTCCGGGGTGTATTCGAAGCGGCCAGTGCCGTCGTGGGCGGGGCACTCGTCGCCACAGAAGAAATCATGGAGGGGCGCGCCAAGCGGGCCTTCATCCCCATTGCGGGGTTGCATCACGCGACTCCGGGTGCGGCGGCAGGTTTTTGTGTCTTTAATGACATTGGGGTGGTGATTGAGGCGCTACGGCATCGTTTTGGGGTGCGGCGCATCGCCTACGTCGACATCGACGCCCACCACGGCGATGGGGTGTACTACGCCTACGAGAATGACCCTGACCTGTGTTTTGCCGATATTCATGAGGATGGGCGCTACCTATTCCCAGGTACCGGGGCGGCGCACGAGACCGGATTAGGCGCCGCGCAGGGTACGAAGCTCAACATACCCATTCTGCCGTCCTCGGGGGATGAGGTGTTCTGGCCGGCGTGGACACGTATCGAGGCCCATGTCGCCGCTTTCCGGCCAGAATTCATCATCCTGCAGGCTGGCGCGGATAGTCTCGCGGGCGATCCATTAACGCACCTGCGTTTTACGGCGGCGGCCCATGCCCATGCGGCGGCCCGTCTGGCGGCCCTTGCGGACACCCACTGTGGCGGACGCCTGTTAGGCCTTGGCGGCGGTGGTTATAACCACGAGAACCTCGGGTTAGCCTGGACGGGTGTCTTGAAAAGCTTTATCGAACCGGCTGCTTAAATCCGATGGACCCGGAGTGGGTGCTGTTCCGTTAGAATCAGAGCACGCGCAACCCGAGGTGGGTTGCTCCCCCTTTGTACGGAACGCGCCGCACCATGTTTGATTCGAAGAGTACGATCGCCGCATTTGATCCCGAGCTCGCCGATGCGATTGCTGCCGAGCGGCAGCGTCAAGAAGATCACATTGAGTTGATCGCCTCCGAAAACTACGCCAGCCCACGGGTGCTGGAAGCGCAGGGTTCGGTGCTGACGAACAAGTATGCCGAGGGCTATCCGGGCAAACGCTACTACGGTGGTTGCGAGTATGTTGACGTGGCCGAGCGTCTGGCGATCGAGCGTGCCAAACAGTTATTTGGTGCCACTTGGGCCAATGTGCAGCCCCACTCCGGTTCCCAGGCGAACGCCGCGGTGTACCTTGCTTTAATGAATGCTGGCGATACGTTGCTTGGGATGAGCTTGGATCACGGCGGTCACTTGACCCATGGAGCCAAGGTCAATTTTTCCGGCAAGATTTTTCAAGCAGTCCAGTACGGTCTCAAGCCCAATGGCAGTGCGATTGACTATGACCAGGTTGCCGCGTTGGCACGGCAGCACAAGCCTAAATTGATCGTTGCGGGTTTCTCCGCCTATTCACGCGTCATCGACTGGGCGCAGTTTCGGGCGATTGCGGATGAAGTGGGCGCCTATTTCATGGTCGATATGGCCCATGTAGCGGGTCTCTGCGCGACCGGGTTGTACCCGAATCCGGTGCCGCATGCCCATGTAGTGACCTCGACCACGCACAAGACGCTGCGCGGTCCGCGCGGTGGTCTGATCCTGTCCTCCGCCGGAGAGGAGATTACTAAGAAGTTGAATTCGATGGTCTTCCCGGGCACACAGGGTGGTCCGTTGATGCATGTGATTGCCGCCAAAGCGGTCGCATTCAAGGAAGCATTGGCGCCGGAATTTACAACCTACCAAGCGCAAGTCGTTGCCAATGCCCGAGCGATGGTCGCCGCCTTTATTGAGCGCGGTTACTCGATTGTTACCGGCGGTACCGATAATCATTTGTTCTTGCTCGACCTAGTCTCTAAGAATGTGACCGGAAAAGATGCCGACGCGGCCTTGGGCAGCGCACATATCACGGTCAATAAGAATGCAGTCCCGAATGATCCGCGTCCGCCGATGATCACCTCGGGTGTGCGTATTGGCACGCCCGCGGTGACCACGCGTGGATTTAAGGAAACTGAGGTGCGATTGCTTGCTCATTTGATCGCCGATCTGCTCGACAACGTCTCTGCGCGCGCGCATCTGGGTACCCCGGATGGTAAGGGCGGGGTTACGGCTGAGACTGAGGTCATCGAGCGTGTGCGTTCGGAAGTCGAGGCGATTTGCCGTCGCTTTCCGGTATACGCCCGAGCTTGATCCGTGTACTGCCCTTTCTGCGGCCATGTCGAAACGAAAGTGACCGACTCGCGGTTGGCCGCAGAGGGGCAGCAGATTCGGCGTCGGCGTGAGTGCTTGGAGTGTGGTGAGCGGTTCACGACGTTCGAGAGTGCGGAATTGGTCATGCCGCAGGTCGTCAAGAGTGATCAGACGCGCGAGCCGTTTTCAGAAGCGAAACTCCGTGCTGGCATGCAGCGATCGCTCGAGAAGCGACCGGTTGCTCATGATGCGATTGATGCCGCACTTGCCCGCATCGGCCACAAACTGAGATCCCTAGGTGAGCGTGAGGTGCCTTCTCGGCTGGTCGGCGAATTGGTTATGGAGGAATTGCATCATCTGGATGAAGTGGCTTATGTGCGCTTTGCTTCGGTGTATCGCAGTTTTCAGGACGTACAAGCGTTTCATGACGAGATCGCCAAGTTGAAGCGCTCGCCAGCCAAACCGGCAAAGCGCGTGCAGTTATCTTTTCTCGACGGTAGCGAAGAGAAAAAAGGAACCCCGTGAGCCATTTGTTCGATGCGGCTGATCACGGCTATATGGCTGAGGCGATTCGCCTTGCGCGCGAGGGTCTTTATACCGCCGATCCCAATCCGCGCGTGGGCTGTGTGCTAGTCCGAGATGGCGTGATCGCTGGGCGCGGTTTTCATCGTAAGGCCGGCGAGCCCCATGCTGAAGTGCATGCCGTAGCCGATGCGGGCGCAGCGGCCCATGGCGCAACTGCCTATGTCACGCTAGAGCCGTGCGCCCATCAAGGCCGCACTGGTCCGTGTACAGAGGTGCTGATCACGGCCGGCATCCAGCGGGTGGTTTACGCCGTTATGGATCCGAATCCTAAGGTTGCCGGCGCTGGTGCAGAGCAGTTGCGTGCGGCTGGCGTACGCGTCGAGTCAGGATTGCTGGCAAGCGCTGCAGAATCCCTGAACCTAGGATTTTTGAAGCGACACCGCGCCGGGCTGCCGTATGTACGGGTCAAGGTGGCAGCAAGCCTCGATGGGCGCACGGCATTAGCCAACGGCCGCAGTCAGTGGCTGACCGGCGAGCCTGCGCGTACTGACGTGCAGCGACTGCGCGCCCGATCGTCTGCCGTGCTGTCCGGTGCATCCACAGTCGACCGAGACGATGCCCGCCTGACCGTGCGCGATCCGGCGATTGATCTGGCTGGTCGGCAGCCCTTACGCGTTGTCCTGGATCCCCGCTTGATCGTAAAGCCGACCGCGCGACTGTTCGCAGATGAAGGCCCCATCCTGATTGTGACGGGCAGCGACGATCCAGTGAAATCTAAGGCGCTGACGGCGGCGGGCGCCGAAGTGGTCTGTTTGCCGGATGCCGATGCCAGAGACCTCGCTACCGTATTGCGGTATCTGGCCACGCGCGAGATCAATGAAGTGCTGGTCGAGGCCGGTCCGCGGCTCGCGGGCAGTTTCATTGAGGCGGGGCTTGTCGACGAGTTTGTGCTGTACCTCGCTCCGCATATGCTGGGTCATGACGGCGCACCGCTGGCGACGCTGGCGATGCTCGATGAAATTGGTGATCGTTGGAATTTTCGTTTTGCTGATATCAAGCGGGTGGGTGAGGATTTGCGGCTCACTCTCATGCCGATTGCTGAGGAGGCGCGCTGATGTTTACCGGAATCGTGCAAGCCGTTGGCCGTGTTGCGTCCATGACGCGCCGTTCCGGTGACGTGGAGCTCGTAATTGATTCGGAAAGCCTGCCACTCGAGGCTGTTGCGATTGGCGATTCTATTGCAGTATCTGGCGTGTGTCTCACGGTCACGCGGTTGGAGTCGCGATCCTTCGCAGCGGATGTTTCCGTCGAAACGCTGGGGTGCACAACACTGGGTCACTTGACTGCGGGTTCGCCGGTCAATCTGGAGGGGGCCTTGCGCGTGGGCGATCCGCTGGGCGGTCACTACGTGACTGGCCATGTGGATGGCGTAGCGCAAGTGGTGGCTTTGACCAAGGATGCTCGCTCGCTGCGCGTGTCGATCGAAGTGCCGGCGTCCTTGGCACGTTTTGTCGCAGTAAAAGGCTCAGTGACCCTCGAAGGCACCAGTCTCACAGTGAACGAAGTGCACGGTCGCGTCTTTGGCGTGAACCTCATTCCGCACACCCAGTCAGTGACCACCTTGGGCGCGTTGGTGTTGGGCCAGTCGCTCAATATTGAGGTAGATCTGATAGCCCGCTATGTGGAGCGGGCCTTCTCATTGTCGGCCATGACCCATAGCATTCCAGAGTTCGGGGCCGCAACGGGCGGGGCAGCCCGAGAGTCCTCATGATCGCGTGGCGTTGGCTTGGGCTTGGGCTGCTGGCGGCCGGAGCGCTCTGTATCAGCGCCTGTCGCACGACAACCCCGCTCATTGCAATGCACTCTGCGGCGCCGCCGGGCGCCTTCTTTCACCTGACCCCATTGCGGCCAGTGGCGGAACTGCTGCCAATCGCCTTGGCGGCGAACCCACCACGTGAGCCAGGACCGTTCCGGCCAACCGCACTGACGGAACTGGCGGTGCTGGATCCGACGATAAAACTGGATATCCGTTATGCGACAAATCGCAACTTCCTGAGTACGCCGATCTACAGTCAGGCCCGGGCGTTCTTGCAGCGGCCCGCTGCGGAGGCTTTGGTGCGCGTGCAGCGAGCGCTGGCTCTCGAAGGCTATGGCCTGCTGGTTCATGATGCGTACCGGCCCTGGTACGTGACCAAGATTTTTTGGGATGCGACGGCGCCAGAGAATCATAAATTCGTTGCAGATCCGGAGCACGGCTCCCGCCACAACCGTGGTTGTGCAGTGGATCTGACGCTGTATGACTTGAAGACCGGCGACGTGGTGCCGATGCCTAGTCTGTATGACGAAATGAGTGAACGGGCCTATCCCCATTACGAGGGCGGGTCAGAGGTGTTGCGTCGCCATCGAGATTTGTTGCGACGGTATATGGAGGCCGAAGGCTTCGCCGTCTATGAATACGAGTGGTGGCACTTCGATTATCAAGACTGGCAGTCCTACGCGATTGGAAACATGCGCTTTGAGGATGTTCTACTCCCCTAAAGATAGGGCTGTGCAATGCTGGGCATTGGGGCGGATCGCAGCGTAGTGCTGACCGATGTAAAGGATCATTTATGGATCATCTGACGAGTCCCCCAAAGCGCTGGCACGCCAGCGCACTTTACGGGCTTGGTTTTGCCGTGAACTTCTTTGACACGCTCGGCGTGGGCTCGTTCGCAACGACCGCCGCTGCGCTCAAGCTTGGGCGTCTGGTGGAGGATGAGCGAATACCAGGCACCCTTAATGTCGGTAACGCGCTGCCCACGGTGCTCGAGGCCCTGCTCTTTATGGCCATCGTGCCGGTGGATCCGCTGACCTTGATCTCTATGGTTCTGGCTGGAGGCGTCGGCGCGTGGTGCGGTACAGGGGTGGTCGTTCACTGGCCGCGCCAGCAGATTCAGCGCGCAATGGCGCTCGCTTTACTGGTCACCGCAACTTTCATTGTGTTGCGGCAAATCGATGGTCTTCCGAGTGGTGGAGATGCGCGTGGATTGAGTGGTATGGCGTTAATCATCGCAGTGCTTGCGAGCGCGGTGATCGGATCGCTCACCAGTCTTGGTATAGGCAACTACGCGCCGACGATGGCGGTGCTGTACCTGCTCGGCATGAGCCCACTGATGGTATTCCCGATCATGGCGACCTGCGCGGCGCTAATTTTGCCAACTGCCGCACTACGCTTTCATCGCGGGGGTCTTTATTCGAGGCCTGTGGCATGGGCGCTGACGCTTGGTGGCGTCCCGGGTGTTCTGGTTGCATTCTACCTCGTGCGCTCGCTGGAGGTCAGTCTGCTGCGCTGGCTTGTGGTCGCCGTTCTTTGCTATACCTGCGTGCAACTTTATCGCTCTTCTAGAGAAGGATCTATTGCGTGAAAATTACCCGTATCCATTGTTATCAAGTTGACCTGCCACTCCACGAGGGTAGTTACAAATGGTCTGGTGGTAACACTGTGTCTGTGTTCGACTCCACGGTGGTTGCCGTTGAAACCGACACCGGCTTGACCGGGTACGGCGAGATCTGCCCTCTCGGACCTGCGTATTTGCCGGCCTATGCGCGCGGCGCGCGTGCCGGTATTGCGGAACTGGCTCCGCAATTGATCGGTGCGGATCCTCGTGCACTCGGGGAGATCAATGAATTGATGGACCGGGCAATGCGCGGCCATCCTTATGTAAAGTCGGCGCTCGACGTAGCCTGTTGGGATCTTTTGGGGCAGGCCAGTGGACTGTCGGTGGCAACATTGCTTGGCGGTCACGTTGGCGCAGACTTCGCGCTGTACCGTGCCATCTCCCAAGAGTCGCCGGCGCGGATGGCCAAAAGTGTCGCGCGTTACCGCGCGCAGGGCTATCGCAAGTTCCAGCTCAAGGTCGGGGGTGATCCCGATACGGACATCGCGCGCATTCATGCGGCTGCAGCGGTGCTCAAGCCGGGTGATGTTTTGATCGCCGACGCCAACACAGGCTGGACCCAGCACGAGGCGTTGCGCGTTGTCGATGCAGTCCGCGATGTCGATGTTTATATCGAACAGCCTTGCGCGAGCTACGAGCAGTGTTTGGCGGTGCGCACCCATACTGATCGCCCGTTCGTGCTCGATGAGGTCGTCGATGGTATCGATATGGTGGTGCGAGGCATTGCCGATCGCGCCATGGATGTAATAAATCTCAAGATCTCGAAAGTCGGCGGCCTCACCAAGGCGCGCCAAATCCGCGATTTATGCGTGTCGATGGGCATTGCGATGACGATTGAGGACACGTGGGGTGGCGATATTGTAACCGCTGCGATTGCACATCTTGCTCACAGTACGCCAACGCGCTACCTGTTCTCGTCAACGGATTTCAATTCCTATGTCACGGTTTCTTGTGCGGACGGCGCGCCGCAACGCAAGCTCGGCAGGTTGGCGGCGTCGCAAGCTCCGGGGTTGGGAGTGCGGCCGCGGATGAAGGTGCTGGGCAAGCCCGTCTACTCGACCTGAGTGGCGGCAGTCTCCTGGCAGAGTGTGGCGGTCTTCTGAGCGAAGGTTCTCAGTGGGCTACTGCGTTGCCGTCGCGTTGAGAGGAGTGTGCTGTGACTGCGTCTGAATCCTTACCGAGCCAGGCCCGAGTCGTCATCATCGGTGGTGGCGTGATTGGCTGTTCAATTGCTTACCATCTGGCCGAACTGGGTTGGACCGATGTGGTCTTGCTCGAGCGCAAACAACTGACTTCAGGTACGACCTGGCACGCGGCGGGTTTATTGACCACGCTGCGCGACACGGAGACGCAGACGAAGTTGGCAAAGTACACCCTGGAACTCTATCGGCGATTGGAGGCCGAGACAGGGCAAGCCACGGGAATCATTCCTTGCGGCTCGGTGCAGTTAGCGAAGACCCAAGATAAAGCCAACGAGATGCGTCGCGGGCTGCACATGGCAGCGTCTTTTGGCGTGGAGGCGCGGGAGATCACGCCGGAGGAGGTGCAAGGCCTCTGGCCGCTCGCAGATGTATCCGATCTTGCAGCCGCGTTTCATTTCCCCAATGACGCGCGAGTCAATCCGGGTGATGTCACCCGGGCGCTCGCGAAGGGTGCGCGCATGCGCGGCGTACGCTTCTTTGAACACACCAAGGTGACGGGAATTTCGCAGAAGGACGGGCGCGTCACTGGTGTCACGACGGATCGGGGTGCTATTGCTGCTGAGATTGTGGTCAATTGCGCGGGCATGTGGGCTCGTGGAGTCGGCCAATTGGCTGGGGTCAACGTGCCGTTACAGGCGGCTGAGCACTACTACCTGATTTCGGAACCCATTGCGGGCTTGCATCCACTGCTGCCCATCCTTCGTGATCCAGGCAATTCGGCGTATCTGCGCGAAGAGGCCGGAAAAATCATGGTTGGCCTGTTCGAAGCCGAAGCTCGTCCGTGGGCGCTGACAGGCATTCCCAACGATTTTGAATTTGGCGAAATCACCCCGGACTGGGAACGGGTGGCGCCGGTGATCGAACAAGCGATGCGTCGCGTGCCGATCCTATTTAAAACCGGTATACGCTTACTGTTCTGTGGGCCGGAGTCGTTTACGCCTGACCATAATTATCTGATGGGCGAAGCGCCGAATCTGAAAAACTTTTTTGTCGCAGCGGGCTTCAATTCACTAGGTATTCTCTCCGGTGGCGGAGTCGGGCAAGTGATGGCTCGGTGGATTGCAGAAGGTCATCCGCCCATGGATGTCTGGACCGTTAATCTGCGTCGTGCCCATCCCTGGCAGGACAATTCTCGCTTCCTCGCTGACCGTATCGTCGAATCACTGGGCATTGGCTATCAAGACCATTGGCCGGCGCGGCAGTGGTCCACGGCCCGCGATGTGCGCAAGACCGTACTGCATGACCGCGTCGCTGCCGCCGGCGCTTGTTTTGGCGAAGGTGCCGGATGGGAGCGGCCGAATTGGTACGCGACGGTCGGCGAATCCCCAACGTATCGTTATGGCTGGGGTCGCCAAAATAATTGGTTCGAGCCCTCAGCGCGTGAACATGCTGCCGTGCGGGAGCGGGTAGGGGTGTTCGAACAGTCGTCGTTTTCGAAATTGCTAGTGCAGGGGCGTGATGCGGTCCTGGTGTTAAATCGTTTGGCGACTGCTGAGATCGACGTTGCGGTTGGGCGCTGCGTTTATACGCAGTTTCTGAACGATCGTGGCGGCATTGAGGCCGATATCACGGTGACGCGTCTCGCGACGGATCGGTTTTTAGTGCTCACGGCCGCGTTCACACAAACGCATGTGGAGAGTTGGGTTCGGAGCCATATCCCAGCCGAGGCGTTTGCGGTGGTGACGGATGTCAGTCAGGCGTATGCAATGTTGAATGTGCAGGGGCCCGAGGCCCGTGCTCTGTTGCAGGCGCTCAGTGAAGATGATCTCTCGCATGCGGCGTTCCCCTTCGGCGCGGCCCGCGAGATCCGTCTCGGTTACCAGACGGTGCTGGCGATTCGCCTGACGTATGTGGGGGAGCTGGGCTTTGAGCTGTATGTGCCGACGGGCTTTGCCTTGCCGGTCTACGATGCACTCGTGGCGCAAGGGCAGCGCCATGGGCTGGCACACTGCGGCTATCATGCGCTCAATTCGCTGCGGATCGAGAAAGCCTATCGGGAGTGGGCGCATGACATCGGCCCTGATGACTCGCCACTGGTCGCGGGGCTTGGATTTACCTGCGCGTATGAAAAAGAGGGTGGATTTATCGGGCGTGATGCGTTGCGTTTGCAACGTGACGCTGGGTTGCCCAAGCGTCGTCTGGTGCAATTTTTGCTCGAAGACCCGCAGCTGTTTGCTTATCACAACGAACCGCTCTTGCGGGACGGCAAACCGGTGGGTTTTGTCACCTCCGCCGGTTATGGGCATACGCTCGGCGCCTGCGTCGCTATGGCCTACGTCGGATGCGATGCGGGGGTTGACGAGGCGTTTGTGATGAGCGGTCGGTATACAATCCAATTGGCAGAGGGGAGGGTGCCGGTCACGCCTTCGCTCAAGCCGTTGTACGATCCACGTGGTGAGCGAATCCGCTGCTGAGAGCAGCGGGTTCTCTCACAGGGAATACACTGCACGCGCTCAAGGGGGTTCTAATGATCGTCACTCGCCGTTCGTTCGTTGCGCTGGGTACCGCGGCGCTGGCGGCAACGCCGTCCTTAGCGCTGCCCAAGCAGACGCCAAGCCCTGCCCTTGATCCGGGGCCTTATGCCGCAGCGCTCGAATCGGTCGACGGCTTTGTCCGGCAATACCTTGCTGAGTTGGGTGCGCCCGGGCTGACCTTGGTCATTGCAGACCGTACCGCGATTCGACACGTGGCCAGTTTCGGGTATGCCGACCTTGGCACCCGCGCGCCGGTCACGCCTGCCCATCAGTTTCATATCGGCTCGATCAGCAAGTCGTTCGTCGCTCTGGCCCTGTTGCAGTTGGTCGATGAGGGTCGGGTCTCGCTCGAAGACCCCATCGCCAAATATTTGCCGGGCTTGCGCTTTGAGTCGCCCGCGGCGCCTATCACCATCCATCACTTGCTGACGCACACGGCGGCGTTGCCGGATGGACCGCTGTTTCCCAGCGATCCGGCGTTTTGGCACCGGCCGGCTGGCCCTTTGGGGCGTGACTTTCATTACTGCAATATGGGATGGCAAGCGCTCGGGCATTTGATTGAGGTGCTCGATAGCGGCAGCCTAGCGGATAGTTTGCAGCGGCGTATTTTGACGCCGCTCGGTATGCGCGCCACGGCGCCGGTCATCTCCTTCGAGTTGGCGCAACAGGTTGTGCAGAGTTACTGGCCGGCGCGTACCGATCGTCCCTATCCGATGCATGGCAGCCTTGTCGTGGCGCCGCGGGTCATGATGACCACTGGCGCCGGTTGTGTGGCCTCAACGCCAGCAGACATGGGTCGCTACGTGCAAATGTTGCTGAATGGCGGGCGCTATGCCGGTGGGCGTCTGGTGTCAGAGTCCGCGTTCGCGGCTTTTTCGACGCCCCACATTGCGGCCTTGGAATTTGGACCCGGCACCGCGTACGGCTATGGCATTGCGGTAGATACCTTGGACGGCCACCGCCGCCTGCGTCATACCGGAGGGATGACCTCGTTTGCTTCTGCCCTAGAGGTTGATCTGGACAGTGGGCTCGGCGTCTTTGTTTCTGTCAATGCGATGCAGGGCGTGCGACCGCGGCCAGTCGCTGAATTTGCGTTGCGGACTTGTCGGGCCAGCCTTGAGCGGCGCGCGTTGCCACAGCGGCCGGCGCCGTTGGCACCGCGCCATGTGGCGCACCCCGATCATTATGTCGGTCATTTTTATGCAGAGAATGGCGCGCAGATTGAAGTGGTGCACGATGGCATCGGTTTGCTGCTGCGCACCGCGCCGAGCGCGGAACATCCAGAAGGGCGTGCGTTGCCGCTCGAGCCCGCCAGTGGTGCCGCGACGGTATTTGTCGTGCGTGCAGAAGGCATAGAGCACGACTGGGTAGTGTTCCCGGTAGTAGACAGTGACGCCGTGGTCGATAGTTTGGGTTGGGGCGCAGCACATTACTTGCGCGTCGGCGCCTCGCGTGCGCCGCTGCCGCCAGTGCCGTCTGCATGGGTCGCTTACCCAGGTCATTACCGCTCGGAGGATCCGTGGTCGGGCAGTTACCATGTCATTTTGCGTGCCGGACGACTGTGGCTTGATGGCGTAGTGCCGCTCGAGCCGGTGGGGGACGGGCGCTTCTGGTTACGCGATGAGCCAACCAGCCCCGAATGGGTTGGCTTCGACGACCTCGTTGGTGGTCGGACCATGACGATGAAACTGTCGGGCAAACCGTTCGAGCGGGTTACGAGCGGCTGATACGCCCGGCCGGTAGATCGATGCGTAGGCGGATCGCATCCTCACCGGGGCCGTAGTAACGCGCCACGACATCGACTTCCTGGTAACCGAGCGCGGCATAGAAGGCGCGACCGCCGGTGTTGCCGCTGCGTACCTCGAGCACGATGCGGGGCAAGCCGGCGGCAAGGGCAGCGGCTTCGACTGCGGTGATCAGTTGTAGTCCCATGCCACGGCGTTGCCAGACGCCGTCAATGACCAGCAGGCCGAGGTGGGCGGCGTTGTCCTCGAAGTCGAGGATGGCCCCGCCGATCACGCCCGCACCCGCACGGGCCACGAGTACCCGACTGTCCTCACGTGAGCGGCAGCGCTCGATTCGCGCTTCGGTCCATGCCGGCGTAAGGCCGGCCTCGACCAATCGCCGTGATAGACGGGCAAGGATTGCCGCATCGCCCTTGCGGGCGTTCTGGATGTCGAAGGAGGCCACGCGGTATTGTCCGATACTGCCTCGGCCAGGTCGAGGCGGGCGATGGATCCGCTACACTAAGGGCACCATGCGTCGTCCCGAGTCCCGTCTCGTTTATGCCACCGGCGCCGGCCGCGTCTGCCCCGGCTGTGGCTTTCCGACCAACGCCTGCCGTTGCAAGGCGCGGGCGGCGTTGGCGAGCGCAAATGCACAGAAAGGGCCTGTCCGCGTCGGTCGCCTCACCGCAGGGCGGGGCGGCAAGGGGGTCAGCGTCATCACCGGCCTGGGTCTACTGCCGGCGGACTTGGAGACCCTCGCCAAAGCGCTCAAACAGCGCTGCGGTACCGGAGGTCGGGTCATGGATGGGGTGATCGAGATTCAGGGCGAACACCGCGATACGCTGGTGGAAGAACTCCAGAAACGGGGGATCGATGCCAAGCGGGCCGGAGGCTGAGGCCTGCCCTGCTACAATGGCGGTCTGACTGGTCGCACGCACACCCATCATGACCCCACTCGTTCCCATTGAAGAAATCCTGGCGGAGCTCAAGGCCGGCCGCATGGTTGTCATCGTCGACGATGAGGACCGTGAGAATGAGGGGGATCTGCTCATGGCGGCCGAGTGCGTCCGGGCTGAAGACATTAACTTCATGGCCCGCTACGGTCGGGGCCTGATCTGCCTGACACTAACGCAGCAGCGTTGCCGCGAATTGCGTTTGCCCTTGATGGTTTCCGCGACGGCAGAGGAACACCGCACTAATTTCACGGTGTCGATTGAGGCGGCAGAGGGTGTGACGACGGGTATATCGGCCTACGATCGGGCGCGTACCGTGCAAGCGGCCGTGAAGCCTGGGGCAAGACCGGAAGACCTGCACCAGCCGGGACATATTTTTCCGTTAATGGCGCAGCCTGGCGGTGTGTTGACCCGTGCGGGGCATACCGAGGCCGGCTGTGATTTGGCGCGCTTGGCGGGCTTTGAGCCGGCCGCGGTCATCGTCGAGATTATGAACGAAGATGGCACGATGGCGCGACGCCCTGATCTGGAGAAGTATGCGCGTGAGCATGGTCTTAAGATCGGTACGATTGCGGATTTGATTCGCTATCGCCTCGCCAAGGAACGCTCCATCGAGCGGATAGAGGACCGGGTAGTAGACACTGAGCATGGCCGCTTGCGCATGGTCGCTTATGAAGATCACGTGCATCGTGCAGTGCATCTGGCATTTGTGCACGGTGACTTGCGCAGCGGATCGCCGCTCGTCCGTGTCCACTTGACCGAGTCACTGCGTGATATTGCCGGGGTACGGGCCCCCGAATTGGGGTCGCCGTTGGCCGAGGCGATGCGGCGCATTGCGCAAGAAAAATGTGGCATCGTGGTGATTTTGCGCAGCGAGGAAACGCCGCGCGACATCGTCGATAGCATTCGTTCGTTGGGCAGTGGTGCCCGAAAAGCGCCTGGCACCGTGCTGCGAACCTACGGGATTGGCGCTCAGATTCTGAGCGATCTTGGGGTGACCGAGATGCGTGTGTTGTCGCGTTACACCCAATTACAGGGCCTGGCCGCCTTCGGCTTGGCGATCACTGAATATGTCCAGATTGGCGCCTCGGGCGCTACTGAGGAGTAGACCCCATGAGTTCCGTACGTACCTACGAGGCTGATCTGATCGCGCGCGACTTGCGTATTGTCATTGTGGCCGCTCGTTTTAATGATTTCGTTGTGAATCGACTGGTTGAGGGCGCGATCGACGCGCTAGTTCGGCATGGCGCGAGCGAGAAAGATCTCGAGGTCGTTCGCGTGCCTGGTGCCTTCGAGATGCCGCTGGTTGTACGGCGGCTGGCGCTATCGAAACGTTATGATGCGGTTATTGCACTGGGTGCGGTTATCAAGGGTGGTACCGCGCACTTCGAGTTTGTTGCGGGCGAGTGCACTTCGGGTATTGCGCGGGCGGCCATTGATGCGGGTATTCCTGTCACCAATGGCGTATTGACCTGCGACACCTTGGAACAGGCAATCGATCGAGCGGGTGGTAAAGCCGGTAACAAGGGCGCCGAAGCGGCGCTTGCGGCGATAGAAACCGCCAATTTATTAAAGCGATTGGATCTGTAATGGCCAGTGAATCCGCCGCTCGGCAGTTGTCACGCGCCCGTCGAGGGGCCCGCAAGGCACTCGCACAGGGGCTGTATCAGATGCAGGTCGGTGGCCATCCTTGGCAGGACATTTACCATCAGTACGCGCTTGATGAAGAGTCGAAAGGCGCGGACATGGAATATCTGCGTGATTTGCTCATGAACATCGCCCAGCAGCGTGAGGCGCTGGAAACCCTTTTGGCACGCTTCTCGGACATCGAGCCCAAGCATTTGGATCCGCTCGAGCATGGTTTGCTTTGGATGGGTCTGTACGAGTTGCAACATCGGCTCGATGTGCCATTTCGGGTGGCCATCAGTGAAGCGGTGGATTTGGCCAAGCGTTTCGGAGCGACCGACGGCTACAAGTACGTGAACGGGGTGCTTGATCGCGCCGCTCTCGAACTGCGGCCGCACGAGCGCGATCTCTAGTCCGGGTCCGGCATGGGCGAGTTCGAGCTCATCGACCGCTTCTTTGCCTCCTTAGGGGCGGTGCGCGCTGATGCGGTGCAGGGCGTCGGTGACGATGCAGCGCTACTGGCCGTACCGGCCGGGCATGAACTGGTCGCTTGTGTGGACACACTGGTGGCCGGGCGACATTTTCCCCTCGGCTGCGACCCCTATGACATTGGTTGGCGCTCTCTGGCTGTCAACCTGTCGGATCTCGCAGCCATGGGGGCTGTGCCGGCGTGGGCTCTGCTGGCCCTGACGTTGCCGGAAATGGACGAAGAATGGTTGGACGGCTATGCGCAGGGCCTGTCCAAGATCGCAACCCAATTCGGCGTGGCCCTAGTCGGTGGGGATACCACCCGGGGCCCACTCACCATCTCGATCTCGGCCTTAGGTTTTGTGCCGGCGGGTACGGCCTTGCGTCGCACCGGGGCCCGACCTGGGGACCTCGTGTATGTGACCGGATGGCCTGGGGATGCGGCTGCGGGACTTGCGCTAATGGAGGGACGATTGCAGGGTCAGGGTGCCGATAAAGGGGCACTGGAACGTAAGTTTCGCCACCCTGAGCCGCGACTGCTGTTTGGGCAAGGCTTGCGCGGCGTGGCGAGCGCTTGCATTGACGTCTCCGATGGATTGGCGCAGGACCTCGGCCGGCTAGCTGCGGCCTCGGGGGTCGGTGCGTTAATTCGTGCCCGCGAATTACCCTTGTCACGGGCGCTCTATGCGCTGACCGGCGAGGAGGCTGCGCGCGGCTACGCGCTAGCCGGCGGTGACGACTATGAGTTGCTTTTCACGGCCCCGCCGAGTGCACGCGCCCAGGTGGGTGCCTTGGCGGCGAAAATGGGGGCGCCGGCCTGTCACTGTATCGGCGAGATTGTCGTGGGCAAGGGCGTCAAAGTCCTGGGTGAACGGGGCGAGCTGCCGGTGCCCCGTGGCTGGGATCACTTCTCCGCTTGACGGTGGACTCGGTAAAACCGCGAGCCGGTTCACGGTCTGGACGGCGCGCAGGGGGTAGGCTCGGGGAATTCTGGGTCTACGCAGGCTTGGTTTTGTCCGGGAGTCCGTCATTTCTCTGTCGCCCCCTAATGCCTTGACCCATCCGTTGCCGCCTGCGTACGCGCCTGAGCCGGCACTAACGCGGATCGGAAAATACGAGATCATCAAGGAAGTCGCGCGTGGTTCGACCGGCTCGGTCTACCTTTCGCATGACCCCTATTATCGTCGCGATGTCGCAATCAAGGTTTATCACCCGTCTGCTCCCGAAGACACCGTGCGCCAGCGCGTGTCCCGACAGATGTTTTTATCGGAGGCGCACTTGGTTGGCCTGCTGCAGCATCCCCATATCCTGCCGATCTATGATGCGGGTGAGGAGAACGGGCGTTGCTATGTCGTGACCGAGTTCATTTATGGCGCGCGCACCTTGGCGACCTACTGTCGTGAGGACAATCTGCTTGCGCCCGATACGGTCGTGGAGATTGCCTACCAATGCGCACGCGCGCTGGCGTATGCGCACGCTCGGGGTGTGATCCACCGTGATATTAAACCCTCTAACCTGATGCTCAATGTCGCAAGCGAATTGCGCGTTATCGACTTTGGGATCGCGCTGGGTCCGAACGGCGTCGGTTCCGGTATCGAAGGCATTGCGGGCAGCCCCTCGTATATGTCGCCAGAACAGGTGCAGTCAGCGACGCTGTCGAATCGTTCAGACCTCTATTCGCTGGGTGCGGTCATGTATGAATTGCTGACCGGCGTGCGTCCGTTCCGTGGTTCGACTCTAGCCAAGTTGATGCACCAGATTGTTTATGCGACGCCGCCCCCGATTCATACGCTGCGCGATGGCGTTCCCGAAGAACTGGAAGCGGTCGTGATGACGGCGCTGGTAAAAGACCCTGCGCAGCGTTTTGCATCCGGCAATGAATTTGCCGCAGCACTGACCAAAGTGCACCAACGCTTGCGTGTGGATGGCGATCAGCTAGATCGCCAGGAACAGAGCACCGTTTTGCGCCGGCTCCCTTTCTTTCATGAATTTAGTCAGGCCGAGATTGGTGAGATTTTGCGTGCGAGTGATTGGGAAGCGCATGAAGACGGCGCGGAGCTCGTACGTGAGGGTGATATAGAGGATCGCTTCTATGTCGCTGTCGAGGGCCAACTTGCGGTCTTTAAAGACGGTGTACGCATCGGGCATCTGGGTGCCGGCGACTGTTTCGGTGAGGCGGCTTGCGTGGTCGGCGCGAGACGTCTGGCAACGATCCGTGCTGAGGGGCGCGTTACCGCATTGCGGGTTTCATCGACCCGCCTAGAGCAGGCATCACCTGCCTGCCAACTGCATTTCAACAGGGTCTTTTTGCGCAGTCTAGTGGGCCGCCTGCAGAGCCGGCGCTAGACAATAGGTAACAGCGACCGGCCTGCAGGCGTCTGCGTAAGAAGACCCTTAGGCGGCGTCTTTGTTGCGCTCGATCAGCGCGTAGGCCGAATGATTATGAATCGATTCGAAGTTTTCGCTCTCCACCGTATAGGCACGGATGCGGTCGTCTGCATTGAGTCGGACAGCGACGTCCCGCACCAGGTCTTCAACGAACTTCGGGTTGTCGTACGCCCGCTCCGTGACCCACTTTTCGTCCGGGCGTTTCAAAATGCCGAACACTTCGCATGAGGCTTCACTTTCCGCGATCCCAATCAGTTCCTCAATCCACACATGGCCTTCTATCCGTGCGGTGATCGTGACGTGTGAGCGTTGATTGTGGGCGCCGTAATCGGAAATCTTCTTGGAGCAGGGACACAGGCTCGTCACTGGTACGACGACTTTAATCCAGGTTTCGGTACGACCGTTGCTGATTTCGCCGATTAGGGTCGCGCGATAATCGAGCAGACTCTTTACGCCAGAGACGGGTGCCGACTTCATGACGAAGTAGGGGAACGCCATTTCGATGTGACCCTTTTCGGCGTCCAGACGCTTCACCATCTCGGCCAACATATCGCGGAACGAATCGACCGATACTTCGCGTTCATTGAGATGGAGAATCTCAACGAAGCGTGACATGTGCGTGCCCTTGAAATTGTGGGGCAGGTGCACGTACATGTTGAAATTGGCGATCGTGTGCTGGTCACCGCCGGAGCGATCCTTCACGCGCACGGGATGGTAGATGTCCTTGATGCCGACCTTGTCGATCGCAATGCGGCGCTCATCAGCGAACGCCTGCACGTCTTCGATCATCGGGGTCGTGCCGGGCTGGGTATCCATCGAGTCATCCTTGGTATCAGGGGGCGTCATACGGCGTTCTTACGTCATTCAGGTCGTGGTGCAGAAGGCGTCGATTCGGCGCTGCAGTGTAGTCGGATCGAGGCCCGCAGCACTCAAGTTGTCGTGACGGGATCCGTGCTCGATAAAGCGATCCGGAATCCCCAGTCGCAGAACCGGGCGCATGATACCCGCGTCGGCCAATACTTCCAGAATAGCCGCACCCGCACCGCCTTGCAGGACGTTTTCCTCGGCAGTGACGAGTCGCGTGTGGCGTGTCGCAATGTCCAGTACGAGCTCCCGATCCAGTGGCTTTACAAAACGCAGATTGACGAGGGTGGCATCCAAGCGCTCGGCGATGGGTCCGAGTAAGGAGACCATGGTGCCGAGCGCGAGTATTGCAAGACCCGATTGGCCCTCACGCACGAGGACGCCCTTGCCGATCGGCAGCAGGGACAGCGCGGTGATCACGGCCGTGCCCGGTCCTGTCCCTCGCGGGTAGCGCACGGCGGCTGGGTGCCCGGCGTGAGCGGCGGTATGCAGCATCTGTCGGCATTCGTTTTCGTCCGCCGGCGCCATCACGATGAGATTTGGTACGCAGCGCAGGTACGACAGGTCAAAGATGCCTTGATGGGTCGCGCCGTCGCCACCGACCAGGCCGGCTCGGTCCAGCGCAAAGGTGACTGGGAGGTCTTGCAACGCTACGTCATGGATCAGTTGGTCGTAGCCGCGTTGCAGGAACGAGGAATAGATGGCCACGACGGGCTTGAGGCCCTCACAGGCCAAGCCCGCCGCGAGCGTGATTGCATGCTGCTCGGCGATTCCGACGTCGTAATAACGGTGCGGGAAACGCTTGGAAAAGTTGACTAATCCGGAGCCTTCGCGCATCGCTGGCGTAATCGCCACGATCGTTGGGTCCCGATCGGCCTCGTCGCATAACCACTGCCCAAATACTTGGGTATACGTGGGCCCTGCAGCGGCCTCTTTACGGATCTCGCCTTTGGCGGCATCGAACGGACCCGGTCCATGCCATTTGATGGGGTCCGCTTCGGCTGGCGCGTAACCTTTCCCTTTGCGGGTGGCGACGTGGAGTAATTGGGGGCCCTTGGCATGCTTGAGTAATTTGAGCGTGCGCGCGAGGCCAATGACGTCGTGTCCGTCGACTGGGCCGATGTAGTTTAGGCCTAGCTCCTCGAACATGGTGCCGGGCAATATCATGCCCTTGAGATGTTCTTCGGAACGGCGCGCGAACTCCCAGACCGCTGGTATACGGCGCAGCACGCGTTTGCCCCCTTCCCGGAAGCCCCGATAGAGCCGGCCGGCGAGCAGACGGGCCAAGTAGTTCGATAGGGCGCCTACGTTCTCGGATATCGACATGTCGTTGTCGTTGAGAACGACGAGTAGATTGGCATCGAGCGACCCGGCGTGGTTGAGCGCCTCGAAGGCCAGACCCGCCGTCATGGCGCCGTCGCCAATCACTGCCACGTGGGCGCGCTGCCCGCCTTGCAGTTGGTCGGCTAGGGCCATCCCCAGCGCGGCGGACACGGAGGTAGAGGAGTGCCCGACGCCGAAGGTGTCGTATTCGCTTTCAGCCCGGGTCGGGAAGGGCGCTAGGCCGTCCTTCTGCTTGATGGAGGTCAGTCGATCGCGCCGACCGGTGAGGACTTTGTGTGGGTAGGCCTGATGCCCCACGTCCCAGACCAGACGGTCATCCGGTGTGTCGAAGACGTAATGTAGGGCGACAGTCAATTCGACGGTGCCGAGGCCGGCGGCGAAGTGGCCGCCCATTTGACTCACCGTCGCAATCAGGAAGGCACGCAGTTCGTCTGCGACTGCCGGCAACGCGGATTCGGGCAGCGCACGCAGATCCTGGGGGCTCGTGATGCGATCGAGTAGAGGGTAGGAGACGGAGCCAAGCATCGGCGCATTCTACCGCAACCGGACGGCGATCCGGGCGTTCAGGACTGTCTATGGACGATGTAATGCCCGAGCCAGCACAGAGGTTGGCCGGCCTCACCAAAGGCCTCCAGCGCGGCGTCGGCTTCGATCATCAGGGCGAGTGCTTTCTGGCGTGCGTTGTCAAGACCGACCGCTGCCGGATAAGTGGGCTTGCTGCGCGCGCTATCTGCGCCGATCGTTTTGCCGAGCAGCGTAGGATCCCCTTCGATGTCCAACAGGTCATCGACAATTTGGAACGCAAATCCCATCGCCCGGGCGTAGCGGGTCAGTGCGGCGGCCTGATCGGTCCCTTGCAGGCCGGCAAGGACCACTGCGAGCATGACGCTGCCTTCCAATAACGCCCCAGTTTTGTAGCGATGCATCTGCTCGACCTGTGCCGCCGAGAGTATTTGACCGATGTAACCCAGATCGAGGGCTTGTCCGCCGGCCATGCCCTGCGTACCAGAGGCGCGGGCGAGGACGTGCACCATGGCGATGCGTGCTTGCGCATCGACCGGGGCCGCCGCCAAGCTCTCAAAGGCCAGTACCTGTAGGGCGTCGCCGGCCAAGATCGCGGTCGCTTCATCGAAGGCGCGGTGGCAGGTTGCTCGACCCCGGCGCCAATCGTCGTCGTCCATTGCCGGCAAATCATCATGGATCAGCGAATAGGCGTGGATCATCTCGACCGCGGCGGCGGCGGCATCGAGCGGTTCTGTCGCGACGCCGAGAAGCTCTCCTGTGGCATAGACCAGCGCCGGGCGGATGCGTTTGCCGCCGCCGAGCGTTGCATAGCGTATTGCTGCATGTAGGCGCGTCGGCACACTGTCTGCTGCTGGTAAGCGCGCGTCCAACGCCGCCTCCGACTGCGCCCGAAAGCGGGCAAGCATGCGCGCCCAATCCGTCATCATTCGTCCGCGCCGTCGAAGGGATCCGTTGTCACCGAACCGTCAGGGCGTACCGAGAGCTTTTCGACTTTTTGCTCGGCCATCGCTAGGGCGGACTGGCAGGCGCGAGTCAGCGCCACGCCCCGCTCAAAGGTGGTGAGCGCCTCTTCGAGTGGCACGTCGCCGCTCTCCAAACGAGCCACCACTGCCTCCAACTCGGCCATGGCGGCCTCAAAGTCGAAGGGGGCGTGGGCAGCCGGGTCCGTGGCTTTGGAGATCTTGGGCATGCGCGATCCGATGCGGCCTGAGGCGGCCCTTAAGAGTAGCCTTGGGGACCGAAGGGCGTCAAACCGAGCTGTCCTGCACAAACCGTGCGTTGACGCGCCGATCGCACCTGTACAGAATCCGTACTCCACCGCCGGGTCCGGTGACTACGGTGACATCCCCCACGGAGATATTGCATGAGCCTGAAAGGTAGTAAGACCGAGAAGAATCTGAAGGATGCGTTCGCAGGTGAAAGCCAGGCGAACCGCCGTTACTTGTATTTCGCAGCCAAGGCCGATGTCGAGGGCTACAACGACGTGTCGACCGTGTTCCGTTCGACCGCCGAAGGCGAAACGGGCCATGCGCATGGTCACCTCGAGTACCTCGAAGCGTGTGGCGACCCGGCGACGGGTCTGCCCATTGGCGGGACTGCCGATAATCTGCGTGCCGCGATCGCGGGCGAAACGCATGAGTACACGGATATGTACCCCGGCATGGCGAAGACAGCGCGCGATGAGGGCTTTGACGAGGTCGCAGACTGGTTTGAGACGCTGGCCAAGGCCGAGCGCTCGCATGCCAATCGCTTCCAGAAGGCGCTCGATAGCCTTTGATAGGACGCGACGGGCGTGGCGTCGCCGCAAGGCGATTCCACGCCCGTTTTGATTTTGCGTTCGGATAGTTCTAGTCGTTGATTTTTGAGGTGTTTGGGATGAGTGAGACTCCGGCAACCCCCCGTCGCGAGGGCAGTCTCGAGGCGCCGATTAGGCACCCCATTGCTTGGCGCACCGATGCGTACTACGACGAAGCGGCGCTGCTCAAAGAACTCGAGCGCGTATACGATATTTGTCATGGCTGTCGGCGTTGTTTCTCGCTGTGCCAGTCTTTTCCTGTTCTTTTCGATGCGATCGATGCCACGCAGGACGGTGAGATCCATAGTGTCCCGAAGAAGGCGTATTGGGACGTTGTTGATCAGTGCTACCTGTGCGACTTGTGTTACCAGACCAAGTGTCCGTATGTGCCGCCGCATGAGTGGAACGTCGATTTTCCGCATCTGATGCTGCGCGCGAAGGCGCTGCGCTTTAAGCAAGACGGCGCGTCGCTGCGTGACAAGATTCTGTCCTCACCGACGACCTTGGGTCGCTTGGCCGGCATTCCTGTGATCGCGGAAGTTGTTAATGCTGTGAATAAGAATTCCACGGCGCGCAAAATACTGGAGTCGACCCTCGGCATTCACCGCGATGCGCGGCTGCCCGATTTTCAGGCCAAGTCGTTCCAGGATCTTGAGGCCAGACGCGCCAAGCCCGTCCTGGCGCCGATTGCGGCGGCGGGGACCTCTGGGAAGGTCGCTTTGTATGCCACCTGCTATTGCAATGAGCATGAGCCAGATATCGCGCGGGATCTTGCGGCGGTGTTTGAGCACAACGGCATTGCGGTGGTGACGGTGCCCAAGGAAAGCTGCTGCGGGATGCCCAAACTGGAACTGGGTGATCTGGAGTCGGTCGCCAAGCTTAAAGAACACAACATTCCTCGCTTGGCGCAATTGGTGGATGAGGGCTATGACCTTGTTGCCCCTGTGCCCTCGTGCGTGCTCATGTACAAGCAAGAGCTGCCGCTGCTGTTTCCAGAGGATGCGGCTGTGGCCAAGGTCAAGGCCGCGATGCATGATCCCTTTGAATATTTGTGGAAGCGCCATCAGGCGGGCTTGCTCAAAACAGAATTCCTGAACGTGTTAGGTAAGGTGGCCTATCACGTGCCCTGCCACTTGCGGGTCCAGAATATTGGTCTGAAGACGCGCGATGTGCTGAAACTCGTCCCAGAGACCTCTTTTGAAGTGATCGAGCGCTGCACGGGCCATGACGGGACCTATGCGCTGAAGAAAGAGTTTCACGCGAATGCGAAGAAGATCTGTAAACCGGTCTCAAACAAAGTGACCCAATCGGGTGCCGTAGTGCACAGTTCGGATTGCCCGATGGCAGGGCACCAAATCAGTGACGGCCTCAAAGAAAAACGAACGCCCGTGCATCCGATGACATTGCTGGCCCGTGCTTATGGAATTGCGACGGAGAAAGGCTGATGAAACGCTTGCACGCAGCAGATTTGATGCCTCTGGAGACCTATGCGCGCGAGCGCGCAGCGTTTCGTGAGCGCGTAATGACGCATAAACGGCGTCGAAAGGTGGCTGTGGGACCCAATCTCACGCTGTTGTTCGAGGATCGCCTCACCATCAAGTATCAGGTACAGGAGATGTTGCGGATCGAGCGCATCTTTGAGCCGCAGGGTATAGCTGACGAACTTGCGGCCTACAATCCGCTGATTCCGGACGGCACTAACTTGAAGGCCACCTTGCTGATTGAGTTTGGTGATCCGGTAGTCCGGGCCGAACAATTGCGGCATTTGAAGGGCCTTGAAGCGACCGTCCGGATTTTGGTTGACGGTGAAGTCATCGAGCCGATCGCTGATGAAGATTTAGAGCGTGAGAACGACGAAAAAACCTCGGCCGTGCATTTTATGCGCTATCAGGTGCCCGAGCATTTGCGCAGTCGATTCGCCACGGCACAGGTCTCTATTGCGACGGATCACCCGGCCTATCGGCACTCAGTTGTGCTCAGTGAGGACGCGCGTGCCGCGCTCGCTCGAGATTTGGAAGACTGATCGACTAGGGTGCTAGCCAGTCTTCGGTCCGCAAGCCCGTGATGGGTGAGAAACGGGTCTCTGGCGTGACCAGCGTGGCATCGAGACTGATCGCGTGGGCGGCGATGAGTTGATCGAGCGCGCTCAAAGCGCCCTCGGCCAGACGGGTGTGGGGCGCGAGGCTCGCAAAGGCAATCGCAGCGCTGCGATCAAAGGGCGCCGTGGGCACGTTGCGCAGCAGCAGCTCTAACGCCAGGGTCAGCTGTGGCGTTGCGCCCCGCAGGGTGACCCCTGCGCGCAATTCGCCTTCCGTGATCGCGGAGAGCCATAAAACGCCTAGCGGCGCTTCGCGGACGCGATTTCGCAGCACGTCCGGGGCGTTAGCGCGCAGCAGTGCACCGGCCGTGTGGGTGTCCAACAAAAAACGGCGTGGTGGTTCGATCACGGCTCGCGCCGGGGGAGTGCCGTGGCCGGCCGTGTGATGGGCGCGTGCACATCCGAGGAATCGACCAGCGCGAAGAAAGTGGCCCAGTCGTCGGCGCGGCTTGACAGGATGAGGTCGCCGGTCACCGGATCGCGGCGCACGTAGACGGCATCGCCCGCAAAGCGAAACTGGGCGGGCAGGCGGACGGCTTGGCTACGGCCGTTCCAGAATAATTTGGCAATCTGGGGCAAGCGACGCTCGGAGAAGGGTTCTCAATAGATATATACCATGGTATATATCCGCTGCAAAGCCCAATCGCTGATCCGGGGAGACCGGTCGGCGAGCGGTTCACCGCTGTCTTCGCCAACAAATTCCAGTACCCTCGCGCCTCCATGAGCACCACATATACTTCCAAGGACCTCGAGGTCCTCGCCGGGTTGGACCCGGTTCGCCGCCGTCCCGGCATGTACACCGATACTTCCCGCCCGAATCACCTCATTCATGAGGTGGTCGACAACAGTGTCGACGAGGCGCTGGGTGGCCACGCCAAAGAAATTTCGGTCACCCTCTATAAGGACGGCTCCGTCGAGGTCAACGATGACGGCCGCGGGATGCCCGTCGACATGCACCCCATCGAGAAGGTGCCCGGGGTTGAATTGATCCTGAGTCGCCTGCACGCCGGCGGTAAGTTCTCGGACAAAAATTACCAACAGTCGGGTGGCCTGCATGGCGTCGGCGTGTCGGTCGTTAACGCACTCTCGAGCCGTCTCGAGTGCCGTGTGAAGCGGGATGGTACGGAGTACCAGATTGTCTTCAAGGACGGCTATTTGGATGAAAAATTAAGAGTGCTTGGCAAAGTCGGCGCCCGCAACAGCGGCACCACGGTGCGGTTTTGGCCGGATCCGAAATATTTCGATACCGAAAAAGTGTCGCTCTCCAAGCTCAAGCACGTGTTGCGCGCCAAGGCCGTGCTATGCGCTGGCCTCAAGGTAACGCTGTTCAACGAAGCGACCGGTGAGCGCGACGAATGGTTCTACACCGGCGGCCTGGCCGCTTATATTGCTGACCGTTTGCAGGGTGCGTTGATCGTGCCGGAGGAGCCCTTTTCGGCCAGCCGCAAAGGTGGGAGCGAATCGGCCGATTGGGCCTTTGCGTGGCTTACCGAGGACGGGGTGGAGACGGTTGCCGAGTCCTACGTCAACCTGATCCCAACCAATGAAGGTGGCACCCATGTGAATGGTTTGCGTACCGGCGTCACTGAGGCAGTGCGCGAGTTCACGGAATTTCGCAACTTGCTGCCGCGTGGCGTGAAGCTTGCGCCGGAAGACGTCTGGGACCGTATTGCCTTTGTGCTGTCGGTCAAAATGCACGAACCCCAGTTCGCCGGACAGACCAAGGAGCGACTCGCCTCACGTGATTCTGCGGCCTTCGTCTCTGGTCTGGTGAAGGATGCGTTCTCACTCTGGCTTGCGCAGCACCCGGAGGCGGGTGAAAAGATCGCGATGCTGGCGGTCGAGAAGGCGCAGGCGCGCCTGAAGGCTGCCCAGAAAGTAATTCGTAAGCGGGTTGTCTCAGGCCCTGCGCTGCCCGGTAAATTGGCGGATTGCACGTCACAAGAACCGACGCGGACTGAACTCTTTCTGGTGGAGGGTGACTCTGCCGGTGGTAGCGCCAAGCAGGCCCGTGAGCGTGAAGTGCAAGCCGTCATGCCCTTGCGCGGCAAGATTCTGAACACTTGGGAAGTCGACGCGCAAGGCGTATTAGGCTCGGCTGAAGTGCACGATATTTCAGTGGCGATAGGTGTGGACCCAGGTTCCGTCGACCTCAAGGAATTGCGTTACCACAAGATTTGTATTCTCGCGGACGCTGATTCCGATGGGCAGCATATCGCGACCTTGTTGTGCGCCTTGTTCCTGCGCCATTTCCGTCCGTTAGTTGCGGCCGGGCACGTGTATGTGGCGATGCCACCGCTGTTCCGGGTCGATATAGGCAAGAACGTTTATTACGCACTCGATGACGCGGAACGAGCCGGCATTCTGGATAGAATCGCCGCGGAAGGCACGCGCGGTAAAATTAGTGTGACGCGATTCAAAGGTCTTGGCGAAATGAGTGCGTTGCAATTACGTGAGACCACCATGGCGCCGTCGACGCGCAGGCTGCTGCAGTTGACCATCGAACCTAACGATAATACCGATCAGCTGATGGATATGCTGCTCGCGAAAAAGCGCGCGGCTGACCGTCGAGAGTGGCTGGAGTCAAAGGGTAATCTGGCCGAGGTAATGCCGTGAGCTCGCAAGAGTTGAATTTTGACGGCGTCGAGCGTCAACCGCTCAAGACGTTCACTGAAAAGGCGTACCTCGAGTACTCGATGTACGTCATTCTCGATCGGGCCTTGCCGCAACTTGCCGATGGGTTAAAGCCCGTGCAGCGCCGCATCATTTATGCGATGAGCGAATTGGGCCTTTCGGCCGGTTCCAAGCACAAGAAGAGTGCCCGTACCATCGGCGACGTCATTGGCAAGTTCCACCCGCATGGTGATTCGGCCGCGTATGAAGCCATGGTGCATATGGCCCAGGACTTCTCCTACCGCTATCCGATCGTCGATGGTCAGGGGAACTTCGGCTCTACCGATGACCCGAAATCGTTCGCAGCGATGCGTTACACCGAATCGCGTCTGCGCCCCTACGCAGAGACGCTGCTGGCCGAGTTGGGTCAGGGTACGGTCGAATGGACAGCTAATTTTGATGGCACGATGGATGAGCCCTCCTTGCTGCCGGCTCGGCTACCGAACGTTTTGTTGAATGGGGCCACAGGCATTGCGGTGGGTATGGCGACGGATATTCCGCCGCATAACCTCAAAGAGGTTACCGCCGCCTGTATACGACTCTTGGACGAGCCTGACGTGTCCGTTGCCAATTTGATGAAGCTCGTCCCCGGCCCGGACTTGCCGACCGGCGGTGAAATTATCACGCCGCGGGCTGAGCTGCGCTCGATTTATGAGGCGGGTACTGGGGGCTTTCGGGCTCGCGCAATCTATGCAGCGGAAGGCGCGGAGATTGTCGTTACGGCATTGCCTTATCAGGTGTCTGGCTCGAAGGTGCTAGAGCAGATTGCTGCGCAAATTCGAGCGAAGAAGCTGCCGATGGTCGAGAACGTCCGCGATGAGTCGGATCATGAAGAACCCGTACGGCTGGTATTGGAGTTGCGCTCAAACCGTGTCGATGCCGAACAGGTGATGGCACATTTGTTCGCCACGACGGATCTGGAGCGTTCGTATCGCGTCAATATGAATGTGATCGGTCTAGACGGTCGGCCGCGCGTCATGGGTTTGAAGCCGATGCTGCAGGAGTGGTTGGTCTATCGGGAGCGGACCGTGGTCCGTCGCCTGGAATACCGTCTGGCGAAGGTGAATGCGCGTCTGCATATCCTCGATGGTTTGCTCATTGCTTACCTTAATCTCGATGAGGTGATTCGAATCGTCCGTACGGAGGACGAGCCCAAGCAGGTCTTGATTGCCCGTTTTGCACTGTCCCACGAGCAGGCAGAGGCCATTCTCGAGACCAAGCTGCGGCACTTGGCGCGCCTTGAGGAAATGAAGATCCGCGGCGAGCAGGCGGCACTGGCCCTTGAGCGCGATGAAATCCAGGGGATTCTGGGGCACGCCTCGCGTCTGAAAGCACTGATTCGTGCCGAGTTGGTTGCCGATAGTGAGAAGTACGGAGACAAGCGCAGGACCCGTTTGGTCGAGCGCGATGCAGCCAAGGCAATCGACGAGACGGAACTGGTTGCGAGCGAGCCGGTCACAATCGTTTTGTCGACTGCCGGTTACGTGCGTCAGGCCAAGGGGCACGAGATCGATCCTGCTTCGCTGTCCTATAAGTCTGGTGACGGCTTCCAGGCGGCGGCGCGTGGCAAAAGTATCCAACAGGCCGTGTTTATGGACTCAACGGGCCGAACGTATAGTCTGCTGGCCCATACCTTGCCGTCGGCGCGGGGTCAGGGTGAGCCGTTATCGGGTCGGGTCGATCCGCCGGATGGCGCGACCTTTGCATCCGTGATCCTCGGTGAGGCCGGTGACCGCTACGTTCTCGCCTCCGATGCCGGTTACGGGTTCATTGTGAAAGTGGAAGATCTGTACGCGCGCAACAGGGCGGGTAAAGGGGTGCTCACCGTGCCGCAAAAGGCCAAGGCCTTACCGGCCGCACGCGTGCCGGAAGATCCGAAGGCCTTGATCGCAGTGGCCGCCGCGAGCGAGGGGCAGGACGGCCGCTTGCTCGTGTTCCCGGTCTCGGATTTGCCGGAGATGGCGCGGGGCAAGGGCAACAAGCTGTTCAATATTCCGACGGCTAAGGCGGAAGCGGGCACTGAACTGCTCGTTGGCGTGGCCGTGATTGCACCAGGAACGCGACTGAAAATTGTTTGCGGTGAGCGGGCGATGTCGTTGTCGTACAACGAATTGGCCGAGTATCGGGGCGAGCGCGCGCAGCGCGGCGCGCTGTTGCCGAAAACCTATCGGCGGGTGACGGGTCTTGAGGTCGATGGCGGCTGATCGAGACCACATCGCATGCGGGGGCTGAAGGCCTAAGGCTCTCGGTCGCTGCGGCGTCTGCAGGGAGGGGGTGAAAGAATCAGCCCGCAACCGCACTGCGCAGTGGTGTAGTGCGGTTGTAGCGTTTATCGTTCTGCCCGTGCGCAGCATTTCGGGGATTTTTGCCAATGTCTCTGACTCATGACCCGAGCGGCACTCCGGTGGCCTGCAACGTTCTTTGTGCAGCGAATCTCAAGGATTTGCTCGTCGAACATCTCGTCCGCACCCTAGGGCACGATCCCGCTACGGCACGGCCCCGTGACGTCTATGAAGCGCTCGCGGCGACCGTAAGGGAGGAACTGGCGGCCCGCTGGGTTGCGACCCAAAAGCGTGTCGCCCGGGCCAAGACCAAGCGGGTTTGCTACTTATCGGTGGAGTTTTTGCCCGGTCGCGCCCTCGTGAATGCCTTGTCGAGCCTCGGTGGGGACCTCGTGGAGGCCACTCGGCAGGCGGTCGCGGAGTTGGGTCATAATTTTGAGGCGGTCATTGCCGAAGAGCAGGATCCCGGACTGGGTAATGGGGGACTGGGCCGATTAGCCGCCTGCTTCCTAGATTCCCTGGCGACGCTGCAATACCCGGCAGTCGGCTATGGAATCCGCTACGACTACGGGATTTTCACTCAGGTGATTGAGCCCGATGGGGGCCAGCGCGAAATCGGTTCTTCTTGGTTACGCCTCCGTGACCCTTGGGAATTGCCGCGTCCACAGGCTCGCTATTTAATCCAGTTCGGTGGAAGCTGCGTGACTGAAACGGAGCCCTCCGGAGAGCTACGTTACCGTTGGGTCGACACGCATTCAATCTACGCCGTCGGCTTTGATCACCTCGTGCCCGGCAACCACTGTGCGACCGTTAACCACCTGCGCCTTTGGTCGGGTCGCGCAATCGTGCCGTTCAATATCGCCGAATTTAACCATGGCCATTATCCGGAGGCTGTGGCCGATCAGGTGCGTGCGAAAAACCTCTCGCGCGTACTCTATCCGGATGACACGACGCTGCAAGGAAAGGAGCTGCGTCTGTCGCAGCAGTACTTTTTCGTCTCCGCATCGCTGCAGGATTTGCTGGCGTCCTTGCTCGGTGAAGGCCGATCGCTCGATGAGCTGCCGGATGCAGTCGCAATCCAACTCAACGACACCCACCCAGCATTGGCGGTCGCAGAGCTTCTTCGCTTGCTGATTGATGTGCATGCCTATTCGTGGGAGAAGGCGTGGGACATTGTTTCTCGTACATTTAGCTACACCAATCACACGCTTTTGCCGGAGGCCCTTGAGAGTTGGCCAGTCGACTTCTTCGAGCGCCTGCTGCCACGCCATCTGGTCATCATTTTTCAGATCAATCGCCAATTTCTCGACGAAATAAGTCGCGCCTTTCCGGGCGATCTCGATCGCCGCCGTCGCCTTTCTTTAATCGAAGAAGATCATGGTCGGCGTGTGCGTATGGCGCACTTGGCGGTAGTTGCCAGCCATAAGGTTAACGGAGTTGCCAAGTTGCACTCCGAACTCATGACAGCGACGATCTTTCGGGATTTTGCACAGCTCTGGCCAGAGCGGTTTACCAATGTCACCAATGGCATCACTGTGCGCCGTTGGCTGAAGCAGTCCAACCCAGGTCTTTCTGCGCTATTTACGCAGCGCTTGGGGTCCGTTTGGGAAAACGATCTGGCCAGCCTGGCAGGTCTTGCAGGGATTGCGGACGACCCGCTATTCCGTGCGCGTTTCGCGGCAGTCAAACTGGAGAACAAACGCCGCTTGGTCGCAACGATCCGCCAGCGTAGTGGCATCGAAGTGGATGAGCGCTCCCTGTTCGATGTGCAGGTGAAGCGTATCCATGAGTACAAACGGCAACTGCTCAATTTGCTGGGGGTGATCGCTCGTTACAACCGCATCCGCAGTGATCCGTCGGCAGATTACGTGCCGCGTACGGTGATTTTCGCCGGTAAGGCGGCGCCTGGCTACTACTTGGCGAAGGCGATTATCCGGTTGACCAATAATGTCGCCCGGGTTGTGAACTCCGATCCGGAAATTGCCGGGCGGCTCAAGGTGGTTTTTTTGGCGGATTACGACGTTTCCTTGGCGCAGATCATCATGCCCGCGGCCGACCTGTCGGAGCAAATTTCTACGGCGGGTCTGGAGGCTTCGGGTACAGGCAATATGAAGTTGGCGCTCAACGGTGCGCTGACGATCGGCACACTCGATGGCGCGAACATCGAGATTAAGGATCATGTCGGTGATGAGCACATTTTCATCTTTGGCAATACCGCGGCGGAGGTGACGGCGATCAAGGCTAGCGGTTACCGCCCATCCGCAGTGGTCGCGCAAGATCCTGAGTTGGCTCAGGCGATCGCGATGATCGACGAGGGTTACTTCAGCGATGGCGAGGTCACGGAGGCAAAGGCCATTGTGGGGCGACTGCTTTCAGACGGAGAGCCATTTTTGGTCTGCGCGGATTTCCGCGCGTACCTTGCAGCGCAAGACCGGGTCGATGCACTGTACCGCGATCCTGAGCGTTGGCTGCGTTCCGCGATTTTAAACAGTATCCGCATGGGTTACTTCTCTAGCGATCGCAGCATTCGTGAATACGCGGACCGTATCTGGAACATTCGGCCTGTCCCGTAATGGCCAAGCGCAATAAGCCCGACAAGCAGGGGATTCAGGGAGGCGCGAATACCACGCTGCAATCGCCACGACCGTGGCCAGCGCTCGCTCCGTCTGAGGTGGAGGCCTTGTTGCATGCGCAACACCGTCAGCCCCGCTCGGTGCTTGGATATCACGAGTTGCCAGGTGAAGGTGGCGAACCGGTGGTGATCGTGCGGGTCTTGGAACCGGACGCGATCGAGGTAAGTGTCTATTGGGAGGACGAACTCTCGTCGGCAGCCCGGCCGCTAACCCAGGTGCACCCCGGTGGTCTCTTTGAGGCGCAGCTTCCCTACCGGCGACCACTGGTCCCCTATCGCTTAGCGATCCGCTACCGTAACGGGCAGACCCATACCAAAACCGATCCGTATTACTTCGGTCTGCAGCTCACGGACTTTGACCTCTATCTGTTCGGTCAAGGTAATCATCATCGAATATGGTCAAAGCTGGGCGCTCATCCGTGCGTCATCGATTGCGTTGCCGGCACCCAATTTGGCGTTTGGGCGCCGAATGCAGCGCGGGTCAGCGTCGTCGGTGATTTCAATATCTGGGATGGTCGTCTTCACCCGATGCAGTCGCGTGGTGACAGCGGCATCTGGGAATTGTTTATTCCTGAAGTGGGCGTGGGTGCTCGGTACAAATACGAAATCCGCACGCATGCGGGGGAGACGCGGCTCAAGGCCGATCCTTATGGCAACGCCATGGAGTTGCGGCCGAAGACCGCCTCAATTGTTGTGGATCTGTCGAATTTTCAATGGACGGACGAGGCTTGGATGGCCCGACGCCGTGGCGCCGATCCGCGGCGCGAGCCGATCTGCGTCTACGAAGTCCACTTGGGCTCCTGGCGACAAGCCCCTAGTCGTGACCCGCCCTTTCTGAGCTGGGTGGAAGCGGCAGAACAACTGATCCCTTACGTCGTCGATATGGGTTATTCGCACATCGAACTGATCGGCATTGCAGAGTACCCGTTTGACGGTTCCTGGGGATATCAGGTGGGCGGCTATTACGCGCCGACCGCACGCTATGGAACGCCACTGGAGTTCATGCAGTTCGTCGATCGTTGTCATGGTGCCGGCGTCGGTGTGCTGATGGACTGGGTGCCCGCCCATTTTCCCAAAGACGCGCACGGGTTGATTGAGTTTGATGGGTCTCCGCTCTATGAGCATGCCGATCCCCGTCAAGGGGAGCACCGCGATTGGGGTACGAAGATTTTCAATTTCGGCCGCAATGAGGTGCGTAACTTTCTGACCTCCAATGCGCTGTACTGGTTAAACGAATACCACTTGGACGGACTGCGTGTAGATGCGGTAGCGTCTATGCTTTACCTCGATTACAGCCGCGAGCCTGGACAATGGATACCGAATAAATACGGCGGGCGGGAGAATCTGGAGGCCATCGAGTTTCTAAAACACCTTAATTGGGCAGTGCGTGAATACGCACCGCACGCGATGACGATCGCCGAAGAATCGACCGCGTTTGCCGGGCTGACGACTCCGGTGCATGAAGGCGGTATTGGCTTCACGTTCAAGTGGAACATGGGCTGGATGAACGATACGTTGCGCTACTGGGAAAAGGATCCCGTGCACCGACGTTTTGACCATAACTTGGTGACTTTTTCGTTTGTCTATGCGTGGTCCGAGCGGTTTATGCTGCCGATCTCGCACGATGAAGTCGTCCATGGAAAGGGCTCTCTGATTTCCAAAATGCCCGGTGATGACTGGCAGAAAAAAGCCAACTGGCGATTGTTCTTGACGTTTATGACGGCCCATCCGGGCAAAAAATTATTGTTTATGGGTCAGGAGTTTGCGCAGTGGCACGAGTGGCGGCATGCGCATGCGCTGGATTGGGCGTTGCTCGAGCACGACGACCACCGTCGTCTGCGGGATCTGGCGCGTGCGCTCAATGCACTCTATGTCAGTTCACCGCAACTGCACGGATCGGACTGCGACGCAGCCGGATTTCTAGGACTTGATCTGCACAACGCCGAACAGAGCGTCTGTATCTTTGAGCGCCGGGCCACTGGTGGTGACGTAGGTGAGCCCTTGCTGTGTGCCTTCAATGCGACGCCTGTGCCGCGAGAGGATTACTGGATTGGCGTCGAGGCGCCAGGCCGATACCGTAAGGTCTTTGATTCCGATAGCACACTGTACGGCGGTTCAGGCTGCAATGCGCAGCATGAATTCCAATCCTTCCCGGGTAGCGCTCATGGGCGCGACCACGTCGTGCGCGTTCATTTGCCGCCTTTGGCGGGTATCCTCTTGCGTCGCGCTTGAGATGCGGTCACAGCCGATTTCCATAGGCCCTGGGAATCCGAGCCCGCTAGGTGCTACGCCTGTTGATGGTGGAATCAACTTTGCGGTGCATGCGGCGCCGGAAAATCGCGTGGAGTTGGTGTTGTGCCATGCGGACGGAAGCACGCGGTGTGTGGTGGCATTGGCCGCGCGGACGGGTGCTGTTTGGCATGGATGGCTGTCGGCTGCACACGCGCGGGTCGGTGACCTCTACGGTTTTCGGGTGCACGGCAACTATGATCCGGCCCGCGGTCAGCGCGCGAACCCAGCAAAATTTCTACTCGACCCAGCGGCACGTGCGGTCACCGGGCAGCCCATCCCGGATGCGTCTCTCTACGATGGACCGGGTAGCCTACACTTAGATTCCATGGCGGCGATGCCGCGGGCGCGGATCGTCGATGCGGCGTTTGACTGGGGCCATGATCGTCCGCCGCGCACGCCTTGGGCGCAGACCGTGATCCTCGAGACCCACGTCAAAGGGCACACCATGCACCATCCTGGTGTGCGGCCGCGTTTTCGCGGGACCTATCTGGGTCTAGCGGAGCCGGCGGTGATTGAAGACCTGGTGCGGTTGGGGGTTACTGCCGTGGAGTTGTTGCCGGTGCAGGCCTTTACCAGTGAAGCCTTTCTAGCCGACAAGGGGCTAGTCAACTACTGGGGTTATAACCCGTTCGCGTGGTCAGCGCCGGCGCCGCAATATGCGATCGAAGATGCTGTGCTCGAGTTTCAACGCATGGTGTGTGCTTTGCACGCTGGCGGACTCGAAGTGATCTTGGACGTCGTGTTTAATCACACCGCGGAGGGCAACGAGTTCGGGCCGGTGCTGTCGCTCAAGGGTTTCGACAACGCTGCCTATTATCGATTGGTGGCTGGCGACAGCGCGCGTTACGAAAATCATACTGGCTGCGGTAATACGGCACGCACAGATAGTGCGGCGGGCCTCGCGCTTGCACTGGATGCCTTGCGCTGGTGGGTTGAGGCGATGCATGTTGACGGATTTCGCTTTGACCTAGGAACATCTGTCGGGCGTCAGGCACAGGGCTTTACGGCTGCAGCCGAAATTTTTTGCTCTTTGCGCGCAGCACCCTGGGCACAAGGCATTAAGTTCATTGCCGAGCCTTGGGATGTCGGCCCCGGTGGCTACCAGTTAGGTGCGTTCCCATGCGAGTGGTCTGAATGGAATGATCGATATCGCGATACGGTGCGCTCTTATTGGATTGGCGAGCGGGGAATGCTCGGCGCATTTGCGGAGCGCTTCGCCGGATCGTCAGACATTTTTCGTCATTCCGGTAGAGGCCCCCGTGCAAGTATCAACTTCGTGACTGCGCATGACGGATTCACGTTGGCAGATCTGGTGACCTACGAGCGTAAGCATAACGGCGCCAATCTGGAGGACAACCGCGACGGACACGCGGACAATCGCAGTTGGCATTGTGGGGTAGAGGGGCCGACCGAGGACGCTGGGGTCAATGCGCTGCGACGGCGCCAGCGGCGCAATTTTCTTGCGACCTTACTGTTGTCGCAAGGGGTGCCGATGCTGCTGGCGGGGGACGAGTTTGGGCGCACGCAAGGCGGCAACAACAACGCCTATTGTCAGGACAATGCCTCGAGTTGGCTGGATTGGTCCCAGTGCGCGCGTGAGAGCGAGGAAGTGGCATTTGTCCGCCGGTTGCTGGCGTGGCGTCGCCAACACCCCGAGTTGCGGCGTGCGTCTTTTTTTGAGCAATCGGGCCCTTGTGTGGGCAGTGACGTGCAGTGGCTGCACCCGCGCGGCGATGCAATGTGTGCGGCCGACTGGAATGATCCACAGGGCCAGTCCCTTGCTGTGCTTTATCACGCGCGATCAGATGGTCTAGCAAAGCTGCTGTTGCTGTTCAACGCATCGGGGCAGCGTGTGGATTTTGCAGTGCCGCAATCGCCGACGGGGCGTTGGCGCTTGGTTGCAGATACTGCCGATCCTGGCGCAGAAGGCGTGCTGTGCGATTTACAGGTAGCGCGGCCGTACCGATCCGTGGCGATGTACGAGCGCGCCCATTGACTGGGCTGGATTCAGCGCATGGCTAGGTAATTGGGTTTGATGCAAACGGCGGCTGCCTTAGGGCGCGGTCGCGCGCTCGAGTGCTACCAAGTAGGCAAAAGCCATCTCACGACTCGAGCCGCACATCGTTGGACTCGGTTTTAAGGATTGACAGACTGTCGGGCGGCGCGGGTCGTTGAAAATTCGGCAGCGTTCCTCGGCATCCAGTTGTATGCACCGTACGCCGGCAGGCTTGCCGTGCGGCATGCCGGGTATTGGAGAGCTAATCGATGGGGCGGTGCAGCAGGCCCCGCAAAGGCTTCGGCAGACGGTCATGGCGTAGGTCAGCGACGGTGGGGCACCGATTCGACGCTGCACTAGATCTGGCGTCAATGTTTTTTTTAAGGCCCGGTCGCCTTGTGGCTCAGCCGAGCGTGACGGCTTCCGAGCGTTGTACGAATCGACCTTGGATTAAGTCCACACCCAGAGTGAATAGCACGGCCATCGTATTAGCGTCTTCAACGCGCTCTGCAATCGTTGCGGCGCCGGAGGCTTTGGCGGTTACCAACAGCGCACGAACGGCGCTCTGCAGAGCGGGATGATTGGCGATGCCCTGCATCAGTTTGCCGTCAATTTTTAAGAACTCGGGTTGCAGTCGGGCCGCGAGTTGCTTCGGATCCACACCATAACCGTAATGCTCAATCGCGAAGCGCAGGCCGAGTCCACGCAGACCCTCACGGAGCCGTTCGGCGGCTTCCGGTTGCAGTTCGATGTCAGCCTCTGGTACTTGCACAACAATGCGTGATGGGTTGATTGCTGCAGTGGCGATCTGTGTCTTCAGCCATGGAAGCAGCGTTGCGTCGCCGATAGAATCAGCGGAGATGCGCACAAAGAACCCGGGGTCGCTGCGCTCTGCGGCAAGTGAGAGGCAGGCGCCGAGCACCCAGCGGTCGAGGGAGCGCAGCAGGTCGTTTCGTTGCGCAGCGGCAAGAAATTCAGAGGGCAGAATTTCATTACCATCATCGTCCTGCAGACGGATGAGTAGGTCGAAGGATTCAACGTTGCCACTGCGCAGACTCGCGATTGGTTGCTGCTGCAGCCGGAAGCGATTTTCCATGAGCGCGCTCTTGATGCGCTGTACCCATGTGCGATCGTCGGCGTCGGTACCCGTAGGCGCAGGATCGCGGATGATGCTGCGATCACCGCCATCAGTGCGTGCGAGGCGCATCGCCTCCATGCTGCGAACCATAGCGCCATCAGCGTCGGCGCCAATGATTTTCGCAAGACCCAAGGTCACCGTGATGTGTACCTCGCGGCCCGCGACGTTGTAATGACGGGCGCGAACGGCAGTGACGATCTGGTTCGCCCAATGTTCGACGTCGGCGCGTGTTCCCCGTTCGACGACCATCACCAGGCTCGATCCAGTAAACCTTCCGGCCAGATCGGTGGGCAGGAGGTGGCAGCGAACGTCATCGGCCAGCAGGGCCACGAGTCCTTCGGCAGCCAGTGGGCCGACGCGGTCAGCTACCTGTTCGGGGTGATCGATTTGTAAGGTCGCCAGATAGCGCACACCGCCGGCGATGGGTTGCTCGCAATGCGTGACCAAGCTATCCAGTAAGTGGGCGCGGTGCAAGAGTTTGGTAGTGGGGTCGGTTCGGATCGCGTGCTCGAGTTGTGCGTGTAGGTCTTCGAGGTCTTCGCCGCGGGATGCCGGCACGCGCAACGTCAGCACGGACTCACCGTCTGCGGCGGCGCCCAAGGTCAGTACGACGTCAATAGGTCGCGCGCTGCCATCCGCATGGCGTGCCCGTAGGCGCAATGGCTCTCCCGGCCAATTGCCATGCTGACAGGCACTGAGTGCCCCCTTGAGTGCGGGGTGAGATACTGGTTCAAAGCAGTCCATGACGGGCAGTCCATCGATGCTGCCCAGCTCGGAATAGCCAATGAGTGTCAGCCAGGCGGCATTGGCGGCGATGACGATGCCTTCGGCGACTTCGGCAATCGCATCGGTAGACCCTGCGCGCAACGAATCCAGTGCGCGCCGATAGTCGGCGCTCGACGCCGCGGCGCGGGCCAATGCGCGCGCATTGCGTTGACCGACCAGTTCTCGTTGGATGACGAGGACCAGGCGTTTGGGGTTGTGCAGGCTGACGATGTCCTGGGCGCCGGCGGTCAGCGCGGTCTCGGAGGCCGCGTCCGTGCACTCGCTCAGCAGCAGCAATACGCTGGGTGCGGGGGCTTGGCGGGCTCGCAGTGCGGCGATGGCCTCCACGGGGAGCAGTCGATCTTCGGCTGCAATAACGACCAGTTCCGGCCGGTGTGCTTCTACGGTGGATTCGAGGTTGCTGCCGTCTGCGACGTGTAGGCAGTGGGCGGCTAGACCGGCGCGGCGGAGCAGCCGGTTGATGGCTTCCATTGCCTCTTGCTGTCGGCTGAGCACGACAACCCCGACCGATTCAGGGTCGTTAGCCACAGCCAGGGGGGGTGGGGGACGGCTCGTCATTTCTGGATGTTATGACGGGTGTCCGGGGTTGGTACGGACCGGGTTAACAGTTTTTCGGTTTGCGTCGAATCGTCCGGTAAGCGGGTTTTCTGGCCGGATGAGTGCCGGGGCGATACACTAAGGGGCTTTTGGTGGGCCGGACGGCCCGCGCACGGCGGCTATTCGGAGAGTTTCATGTCCAACTACAGCACCAATGAATTTAAAACTGGCCTCAAGATCCTGATCGATGGGGATCCGTTCTCGATCGTCGAGAATGAGATGGTCAAGCCCGGCAAGGGTCAGGCCTTCAACCGCGTCAAGGTCCGCAATCTCAAGACCGGCCGCGTGGTGGAGCGCACCTGGAAGAGTGGCGATTCCGTCGACGCCGCTGACGTCGTCGATGCCGACATGCAGTACCTATATGCCGAGGGCGGCTTTTGGATATTCATGATGCCGGACACCTTTGAGCAGTACACCGCCGGCAAATCGGCCATGGGCGATGCAGCGCAGTGGCTCAAGGAAGGCGTGCAATGCATTGTGACGCTGTGGAATGGCGAACCCTTGGCTGTTACGGCGCCGGCGCATGTGGAACTGAAGATTGTGGAGACCGATCCTGGTCTGCGCGGCGATACGGCGACTGGTGGTCAGAAGCCGGCCAAGCTGGAATCCGGTGCGGTCGTCAAAGTACCGCTCTTTATCAATGAAGGCGAGATCATCCGCGTGGATACTCGCAACGGCGAGTATATTTCCCGCGCCAAGTAAAGCGGGTCAGACCGTGTCGCAGCCCGCTAAGAGGCGGGCTGCGAACGCTTCCAATGCGGCGGCGTCGGTTGCATCGAAGCGCGCTAACAGTGGACTGTCCAAGTCCATCACCCCTAGCAGGCGTCCGTCGGTGGCGAGGAGGGGCACGACGACCTCAGAACGACTGGCCGCATCACAGGCGATGTGGTCCGCAAAAGCGTGTACGTCCGTCACTACGATTGTCTGGCGTGCGGCGGCTGCCCGGCCACAGACGCCACGGCCCAGCGCGATGCGCACGCAGGCCGGTTTGCCTTGAAAGGGGCCCACGACCAAGCCGGCGTCCTTGAGCAGGTAAAAGCCTGCCCAATTAAGATCGGGCAGGGTAGCCATCAGTAATGCCGAGGCGTTGGCGAGATTGGCGATGAAATCTCGCTCCCCAGCGAGCAGGGCACCTAAGGCTTGCAGCAACGCGGTATGTTGCTGTGACTTGGGCGTGTCGGTGCCGAGCAGGGGTGGGGCTGCATGCATGGATCAAGACTCCGCGAGGGAAAACGCCAGTACGTCGTCAATGTGCGCTGCGCGCATGGCTAGCATCAGCACGCGATCCAGACCGACCGCCACGCCCGCGCAATCGGGTAGCCCGACGGCGAGGGCCGCTAGGAACCGCTCGTCCAGCGGCGGCTGCGGCAAACCCCGATCGGCGCGTATCGCCAGATCCGCACTAAAGCGTCGCTGTTGCTCAGCGGCATCCGTCAGTTCCTGGAATCCATTACATAGTTCGAGGCCGCCCGCATAGGCCTCAAAACGCGCCGCGACGGGTGGGTCGCCTGGCAGTACACGTGCCAGCGCTGCCTGTGAGGGCGGATATTCGTGTACGAAGCTCAGCCGACCCTGGCCGAGCGCGGGGCCGACAACGACGCCCATCAGCACGTCGAGCACGGTATCGCGATCGGCATCGGGGAGGTCCGCTTGGGCGTGCGTGCGCGCCAGTTGCCGTAGTGTCGATAGTGCAGCGTGATGGGGATCTACCTGCAAATGGCGTTCGAAGGCGGTCCGGTAGCTGAGTCGCTCCGCCGGTCCGGCATAGTCAGGGCCCAGCAACGGCACCAGTAAGGATTCCACTTCATCCATCAGTGCGTGATGATCAAAGCCGAGCCGATACCATTCGAGCAAGGTGAATTCCGGATTGTGGTGACGCCCGGACTCTCCATCGCGAAACGCTTTGCAGATCTGGTAACAGTCGCCAGCACCGGCTGCTAGCAAGCGTTTCATCGCGTATTCGGGCGACGTTTGTAGGAAGTACGGGTGCTGTTGGCCCTGCATCGTCGTGGCGAGCGAAGCCAGATGCGGATCGCTGACGGTGGCTCGAGAAAGTACGGGTGTTTCGACTTCTAACACGCCCCGTTCGGCAAAAAAGCGGCGGCAGTGCCCGTACAGTTGCGCGCGCTCGACCAGACGGTTGCGCATCACGGCAGGCAATGCCGGGCGATGCGCTCGCCCATGCGGACGACGGCGCCGCGACAGAAGCCGTCGACGAAGTCGATGTTGCCGGCACGGTATAACAGTACGACCGTGGAGCCCATATTGAACCAGCCCAGTTCGTCGCCCTTGCTGTAATGCCGCGATGCAGGCAAGGGCAGCGGACCGGCGCGGTGATCTTTGCGCGGTAGGACCTCGCCGACGCCAGTCAGACTCACGGAGCCGACGTTCAGTGCGCCGACAAAGACCAGCGCATAGGGCCCCTGCGGACTCTCGAAATGGCAAACGAGTCGCTCATTCTTGATGTAGAGCGCATCAACTAGCGCGGCGGTGGTGATGTTGACGCTGTACAGCGTGCCCGGTTCGTAGTGCAGCGCTACGAGGGTGCCGCCGGTGGGCACGTGCACACGATGGTAGTTATAGGGGGCCAGATAAATGGTTGCGAAACGGCCACCGATGTACGGTGCTGCGCGCGCCGCGTCGCCGAGAAAGGACACCAAACGGTAGGTGCGTTTCTTGGCAACGAGTTCCGCCTGCAATAGGCGGTCGCCATCGAGGTCGCCGCGTTCGGCGACGGTGCCATCACAGGGACATGCGATGCTGTCGGGTGCCGCATCGACGGTGCGCGCGTCGGCTTTTAGCGCGCGGGTAAAGAAAGCATTGAACGAGCGGAATCCGCCTGTGGGGATGACCGCTTCATCGACATTGACGTGATAGAAGCGGGTGAATTGTCGAATCAGGCTGTTTTTGAAGGCGGTTGACTCTATTCGCGCCAGTCGATAGATCAGGGCTGTAATCAGTCGCTTCGGTAGGCAGTGCTGCAAAAATATAAAAGCATGATCGGCAAACGTCACGGGCGCTCTCCCTGCAGGATCATAATGCGACGTACGTCCAGTGCGATCGAATCGGCGTCATGGGGTGGCGAGAACACGGCCACAAACTGTCCGGCGCGGTTCAATAGGTACACCTGAGAGGAGTGGGTGACGCTGTAGCTGCGGCTAGGATCGGTCTCTTGCGGCAATGCGAATAGGGCGCCGAATGCAGCGGCCAAACGCTGCAACGTCGCCAGATCGCCCGTCACGGCTTCAACGTGGGGGCCAAAGTGTTGTGCGTAAGCGGCCAGTGTCGCTGCGGTGTCGCGCAGGGGGTCTACGGAGACAAACAAAATGTGCGGCTGCTGCTTGGACGGTAGGTCCTCCCACTGACGGCTGGCTTGCGCAAGCGTTGTGAGCGTCGTCGGGCATAAGTCCGGGCAGCTGGTGAAGCCAAAGAACACCAGCGTGGGGTGCCCTTTGAGATGGGTGAGCAGGAACGGCAACCCGTCACTGCCTTGTAGTGTCACTGCGGGTAGGGGGCGGGCTTGCGGCAGGAGTGTCGCGACCGTGGGCGCTTCGCTCGGGCGGCCACAGCCGGCCAGCAGGGCGGCGACCAGGCAAAGCGCGTGGCGGATCTGGCAAGTAGGGCGTGGTGTCGGCATGCCTTATTATCCCATGACTTTCTGCCGTTCCCGTTCCTTTAGACTATGGCCATGACTTCTGCCCGACTGCCACCCGCCCGTGTAGGGGATGCTATCGCGTCGTTGGCACGGCGACTGACCCGTGCCGGCCTTGCCTATGGGCATGGCACCGACAATCCGGTGGACGACGCTGCGGCGTTGGTCTTTCACGCCGGCGCCCTGCGCCATGCCGATGCACCCGCGGCCTATGACGCCCGCCTGGACCTCACGCAGCGGCGATACTTGCGCACGTTGGTCCGTCGCCGTATCGAGGAACGGGTGCCGTCAGCCTATCTGACGGGGGTGACCTGGTTTGCAGGGCACGAGATGCGTGTCGATTCGCGGGTATTGGTGCCGCGTTCGCCGATTGCTGAACTGATCGTGGCGCAGTTCCAGCCCTTTATCGCAACACGGCAGGTACGTCGCATTGTCGACATCGGTACCGGTTCTGGCTGTATTGCGATTGCCTGTGCGCTGGCTTTCCCGGATGCCGTCGTGGACGCTTCGGACGTGTCTGCAGAGGCGCTACTGGTGGCGCGCGAGAATATTGCGCTGCACGGCCTGCAAGGACGCGTGCGGCCGGTGCTCGCCGATGTGTATGAGGGGCTTCCAGAAGGCCGCTACGATATCATCGTCTCCAATCCGCCTTATGTGCCGACGGCCGATGTCGCGGCGCTGCCGGCGGAATACCATCACGAACCGGCGCTAGGCTTGGATTCGGGACCGGAGGGTCTGGCGCATGTGCGTCGCCTCTTGGCGGGCCGAGAAGCGCGCTTAGCGCCGGGCGGGATTCTTGTGGTGGAAGTGGGTGATACGGACGAGGCTGTGGCGCGCGCCTGGCCCGATTTGCCGTTTCTGTGGCTCGATTTCGAACACGGTGGCGGCGGCGTTTTCTTGTTGCGGATGGAGTAGGGATGTCGGGCAATACAATCGGTCGACTCTTTACGGTCACGACTTTCGGTGAGAGTCACGGGCCTGCGCTCGGGGCAATCGTCGATGGGTGCCCGCCGGGCCTGGAGATCACGGAGGCGGAACTGATGGCCGACGTGGAGCGGCGTCGTTCGGGCACATCACACCACACCAGTCAGCGCAAAGAACCCGATGCGGTGAAGATTCTGTCGGGTGTGTTTGAGGGGCGCACCACGGGTACACCGATCGGGTTGTTGGTCGAGAACACCGACCAGCGTGCGCGTGACTACGAAAAGATCAAGGATCGGTTTCGACCCGGTCATGCCGATTACACCTATCAGCAGAAATATGGCTTTCGCGATTACCGTGGCGGAGGCCGTTCCTCGGCGCGGGAAACGGTCATGCGGGTGGCGGCCGGTGCGATCGCGCGCAAGTACCTTGCGCAACGTCTGGGCATTGAGATCCATGGGTATCTCACGGAAATCGGGCCTTTTCAGCTGGATCCGGTCGATCCGATGTCGGCCTATGACAATCCGTTCTTTTGCCCGGATCCGGCGCGCGTGCCTGCACTGGAGGAATTTCTTTGGAAAATCCGTGCCGAGGGTGAGTCGGTCGGTGCCCGCTTGACGGTGATCGCACGCGGTGTGCCTGTGGGTCTTGGGGAGCCAGTGTTCGACCGTCTTGATGCGGATATTGCGCATGCGATGATGAGCATCAATGCCGTAAAAGGCGTTGAGATCGGCGATGGCTTTGCGGTTGCAAAGCAGAAAGGCAGTGCAGGCCGCGATCTGATGACGCCCGCGGGTTTTGCCTCCAATCATGCCGGGGGCATCTTAGGGGGCATCTCGTCGGGTCAAGACGTGGTGGTGTCGATCGCGCTAAAGCCAACCTCCAGCATCCAGGTGCCAGGGGAGACCATTGATGTCGAGGGTCAGACAACGCAGGTGGTGACCACGGGGCGCCATGATCCGTGCGTGGGGTTGCGTGCGACGCCCATTGCTGAGGCGATGCTGGCGATCGTGCTTATGGACCACTACCTGCGTCACCGTGGTCAAAATGCAGATGTACAGTGTAGTACCCCGGTGATTCAGGCGCGGCCATGATGCGCCGCAGTGAGGTGCCCTTTGCTGCGGGCTATCTCACGTACTACATGGCTTTCGGCGTGTTCATGCCGTATTGGTCCGCGCATCTCACCCATCTGGGATTTGCCGCTACATCGATTGGTGCGGTGCTGGCGATCTTCAATACGGTGCGCATCGGCTCCCCGTTAGTGGGCGGTTGGCTGGTGGACCGGGCGCGGGAGCGCAAACATGTGTTGGTGGGTGGGGCGGTGCTGGCGACGCTCACGGCGGCGTGGGCGGGTGTGGCGCGCTCGCCGGTCGCGATCGGCGTCTCTATTGTGCTTTACAGTTTGGCCTTTACGTCGATCCTGCCTGCCTTCGATGCCGTTGTGTTGGATCGCCTGGGCGCGAACCGTTCCCACTACGGCCGGTTGCGACTCTGGGGGTCCATCGGATTTGTATTGATCGTACTGGGGCTCGGCGCGGTGATCGCACGGCTCGGTGACGGGGTTATTCCCATCGCGTTGGTCGGGGGGCACGTGCTGGCTGTGCTGGCGTTCCTGTGTCTGCCAAAGGTGGGTGGTCATGGGCCGCGCGATGCCGCGCACGGGGGCTTCCTGCGCGCCTTAGCCGATGGACCGACCCGGGTGCTGCTGTTCGTGGCATTCCTGCAGATTACGAGTTTCGGTGCATTCAACGGTTTTTATACGATTTTTCTGCGCCATTACGGTTACGACGATCGTTTAATTAGCCTGTTCTGGTCGATTGGGGTGGTCTCCGAGATCGTGCTGTTTTGGCTGTCACCGCGCCTCTTGGCGCGTGTGGCTCTCGACCGTTTGTTGGCGGTGTCGATTGGCCTGTCGGTCCTGCGCTGGGCGGTGATGGCCGCATTTCCCGACTCGGTTTGGCTGAATGCGCTCGCCCAAGTCAGCCACGCCGCCTGCTTCGGGTTGTTTCAGGCCTGTACGGTCATGATCGCCGCTCGGTTTGCACCGCCGGGTGGGGCGGGGCGAGCGCAGGCCCTGTTGGCGGCCGCCGGTGCCGGTGCCGGTGGCATCGTCGGTAGCTTGATCGCGGGTTATCTGTACGAGCATATGGGGCCTCCTGCGGCCTTTTTCGGCGGTACGGTCTTTGCGCTCGGCGCATTGCTGGTCATCCGCTGGCCCTCGTTCGTGGCGCGCTTGTGACGCAGGTCCGCCTTTGGAGGCGCGTGATGGGCTACCTTGCCGGGTACTGCTTTGAATAAAAGTTTCGTGGTTTTGGTGCGAACGCTTCCGCTAGGCTATATTTCGTTGAATGGTCGGCCGATTCCGTTCCCTTGGAATCAGCAGGTTCGAGATTTTTTTGCGCAGCGTTCCCGAGTCTGCATCGAGGCCCTTAGGGGGTCGGGTGTTTGGAGGCGGTGGCGCGGGGTGTCCGATGCTCGTTAAGTCGCGTCTGTTCGGGGCTATTGCTGCGCTGTTGCCGATGGCTGCCAGTGCACTGGGCCTAGGCGAGGCCCAGGTCGCGTCGTCTCTGAATCAACCATTGCATGCCAGCATTGCCATGTTGGCGGCATCCCCTGACGATCTCAAGGACCTGACGGTGACGCTGGCGCCGCGTGAAGTATTTGAACGCGTCGGGGTGGAGCGCTCTGCCTTCCTGAGCAATTTGAATTTCCGGGCCGTGCAGGATGTGCGCGGCCAACTGGCGATTGAAATCCACAGTACCCTACCCGTCCGGGAGCCTTTTCTGACCTTTTTGGTCGCTGTCGATTGGCCCCGCGGCCACTTGGTCCGTGAATACACCCTCTTGCTCGATCCGCCCGTATTTGAGTCTACCCCCAGTGCGGCGGCACCGATTTTGGCGCCCGCCAGTGGGGTAGTCTCCAGTGCAGCCGGTGCTATTGAACGGCCGGTTACCGAGACGACACCGGCTCTGGTGACCCCGTCACCGGCGCGCGCCACCGAACACACGGTGCGGGCGGGTGAGACGCTGTCTGCGGTGATTCGCGCCCAAGGTTACTCTGCTGCAGCGGATGTCAATCGCGGCTTGATCGCCACCTTCCGTGCCAACCCAGCGGCGTTTGACGGCAACATCAATCGCTTGCGCCGAGGCGCGATCCTACGCGTGCCGCCACAGTCCGAGTGGGCGCAACTGGGTTCGGATGAGGCAAGCGCCGAGGTACATCGTCAGGTGCGCGCGTGGAAGGGGGATCCTGCCGCGGCGCACTTGCGCCTGGTCGTGCCCAAACACCCGCCGCAGGTTGGCGAAGGGACGGCCGCCGGCGCGGGCCGGGCGCAGCCGTCTTCCGAAGCGGCGCAGATGCGCCGATTGCTCGATCTGAAGAACGCAGAGTTGGCGCGTCTGCAATCGTCGCGGACGACGCCGAAACCGGTGCCTGCACCCGCACCCGCACCGGTAGCGGTGCCTCTGCCGCCGCAGCCGATGCCAGTGGCCCCAACGACCGAGCCGGCTGTTAGCGGCGCGCCCGCCGCCATGGCGCCTGCGGCTCCTAAGCCCCGGAAAGTGACCTCGACCGCAGTCGCGCCGGTCGCCGAACCCGGCATGCTGGACGTCTTGCTCGACAACGGCCTGACTTTGATTGTGGGCACGCTCGGCGTGCTCCTCTTGGCCTTGTTCGGTTTGCAGTGGCGTTCGCGTCGACGCGCTGCGCAAGAATCGGAATCCGTTGCGCCGCCCGAGGGGATTTTTGCCTTCCACAGGTCCCTAGATGGCGACCCTACGCAAACGCATCCGAGTCTGTCCGCTACGCCGCGCGCGGTGTTGGACGAGCGCCAGCGCATTGAATTGACGCCGCCGGATCACGACGCAGGCGAATACCAGCCACCGCCGTTCAATGCACTGAATACCCAAGCAATCCCGCATTCAGCAACGCCAGGTAGTCCACCTCTGGATAGTCGCCTGGGCGCTGAATCATCGATCACGCTGCATGACATGGATCCGATCGCCGAGGCTGACTTCCACATCGCCTATGGTCTGTATACCCAGGCCGCCGATATCCTCAAGGCGGCCATCGATTTGGATCCAAAACGCAGCGACCTCAAGCTGAAACTACTCGAGGGTTATTTTGTTGCCGGTGATTCGACCAACTTCCTTGCGGCCGCTCGTCTGCTCGATCGTGCAGCGGTGGAACCCTCGGCCTGGGATCGCATCGTCGTGATGGGACGGCAAATTGCACCGCAGGAGCCTTTGTTCGCTGGCCGCCTCGATGCGAATGGAAGCATGGATCTGGATTTAGATACCGGTTCTGCCGTCGGCGCGCTGGACTTTGAAATTGCCGGCGGCGACACGGTCGCGCCGACGACCAATGCGGCTGACGCCTTCGATGCGCGATTCCATTTGGATCTGGATAAAGATCTGCTGGAAATGTCAGCGACGCTCGATCCGGGCACTCTTCTGACTACCTCGCCGCAGGCGGGTCACGACGACACGCCGACGCCTGTGGGTGAATCCACCGCCGAAATTGCGCTGGAAGAATTGGCGCTGGCCGATGAGTTGCTACGGGGCTTGTCGACGGCGCGGCCGGTAGTGTCCGAGGCGGGGCTTGATGCACATGGCGATGCGCCGACGCAACTGATGCCCCCGTTGTCGGGCTCGTCGGTCACTGCGGCAGCGGGCGCACCGGGCGAGTCCGCCGCTGCGTTGTTGCAGGAGGCCTCCCAGTTGCTGGAGAGTTTTTGGACCGAAACAGCGACCGGCCCGGATCCTAGCCAGTCGGCGACCTTTGCGATGCCGAAATTGCCGCCGGTGGGCGCTGGCCCGGCCGCGGAGCATATTGTCCTCTCGCAGGAGGAGTCCGAGCAGCCGACGGCTACGGTGCCGGTGGTTTCGTCGCCGCCATCCGAACTACCGCCATCGATTGCGGGCTTGCGTTTGACCGACCTGAACCTCGGTGATGAACCGTTTGAATTTGATCTGGATGATTTAGCACGCGCACTCCAGGATGACACCCTGGCCCAACCTGGTCCTGACCGCAGTGGTTTCTCCACAGATCTGCTGGCGACGGGGCTCCATGTCCAAACCTCTGCGGCGCACGCGGATGCGGACGATTATTTGCCGGAAGATGACGTGAGCCGTTCCCGTACCAACGATTTAGACTTGCCTGAACTCGACCCTGTGACCCTGTCGGAGGTCGGTACCAAACTCGACCTCGCCCGGGCCTATCTGGACATGGGTGACCCGGATGGGGCCCGTGCCATCCTCGACGAGGTGCTCAGCGAGGGCAGTCCCTCGCAGAAGAGTGAGGCGCAGCGGCTTGTCGAGACGCTGCCGGGCTGAGCCCGGCATGCGCATCGCAGTTGGCCTCGAATATCTCGGTGGCGCCTATGCCGGTTGGCAGCGCCAAAGCCACCTGCCGTCGGTGCAGACGGCGGTGGAAGAGGCGCTATCGCGAGTCGCAGACCACCCGGTAACGACCAGTTGTGCAGGCCGCACCGATGCGGGCGTGCACGCGACCGGCCAAGTCATCCATTTTGATACGCCCGCGGTGCGGCCAGCGCGCGGCTGGCTGTTGGGCGCCAATCGTTACCTGCCCCCCGATATTGCGTTGCAATGGGTGCGCGCGGTGGCAGACGGATTCCATGCCCGTTACGCGGCCATGACGCGTTCCTACCGTTACCTGATCCTGAATGCGCCCGTACGGTCCGCGCTTTGGGCGGGCCGGGCGTGCACTTGGCATACGCCCTTGGATGCCGCTCGGATGCATGCGAGTCTGCAAGTATTGGTGGGTCGCCACGATTTTTCGACCTTTCGCGCAGCGGAGTGCCAATCGGTATCGACCGTGCGGATGCTGGAGTCCATTAGCGTCGAACGCCGTGGGCCGCTGGTGGTGCTGGATGTGCGCGCCAATGCCTACTTGCACCACATGGTGCGCAATATCGTTGGCGCTGCCCTGGCCGTCGGCGATGGGAGCCGTCCCCCGGCCTGGATCCCCGCGCTGCTGGCCGCCCGGGATCGCACTTGCGGGGGCATCACGGCCCCGGCGGCCGGCTTGTACTTCCAATCCGTCCAATATGCCTATGGCGCCGGGGTACCGGAGGCGGTGGGGGCCGGCCAATCGGCTATCATGGGCGCTTTACCGCCTTGCGAAGGTGAGCGATGACTTGGTTCGAGAAGATCATGCCGTCCCGGATCACGACGGAGCGCCGCACACGGTCGGTGCCCGAAGGTCTCTGGATTAAGTGCCCCGCCTGCGATTCGGTGCTGTACCGGGCAGAACTCGAGCGCAACCTGTCGGTGTGCCCGAAGTGTTCGCATCACATGCGCATCGATGCGCGCGAGCGCCTCAAACGCTTCTTGGATCCGGGTTCGGCCAGCGAGCTGGCCG